>JACKQB010000007.1 GCA_024233115.1 Akkermansiaceae bacterium | reverse complement strand
ATAATGTATTCATCCTCATATGTGGACTTTCGCCAAAAAATTAACATTTTTTTTGCGAAAACAGCATCCACGTTCTGAGTTGTTTTGGAAGCTTTGGGCAGAAGCTAATTCATAACAAACTTCCATCGAATAAAATGACAAGCCTCCGGGCAAATAACCATACAACAAAAATCCGACATGATGATGAAACCAATCGACTACGCACTGATACTGACTACTGCGGTGGCCTCCCTGGGATCCGCCTCCGCAGCCACCTTGACTTACACGACCGGTCTGGACGTGTGGCTGGACTCCAGCGACATTGACGGCGCGGGGAACACCACCCTGACGGAAGGCGATAACATCGGCACCTGGACCAACAAGGGCACCACGGGAGCGAACAATGCGACCCGCAACGGAGGGACCGCCAGCTTCAGCACCACCAGCGGTGTTGGCGGTGGTGCCGGCGTCACCCTGAGCAACTCGCTCTTCCAGTTTGGTGGCGACTTCACGGATTCGACCTCGTACACCATGTATTTCATGGTGGAGCGCAGCGCCACTTCGGGAGCAGGAGGCACCCTGTTCAATGACTACGGACCGGGCAATTCACTGCTGATGGTGCGCACGGGCGATTCGGGCAGTGGAGCCAGGGATGCGGGAGGCGACCAGGACTATATCGCCAACGGGCCTAGCGTGGATGTTGATGACACCCTGCTTACCCTCAAGTTCACCCTGGACGGCAGCACCGGAGACATTACCTGGGGTCCCGTTGGTTCGACCACCAGCGCGACGATTGCCAACTACGACGGCACAGACTTTACCACCGACCATCCGACCACGCTGTTCGGCTTCTGGGACGGCAACAATAGCCACGATTTCAACGGCACCATTTCCCAAGTGCTGATCTATGACCACGTGCTCGATGCTGGCCAGCAGGCCCAGGTCGAGAGCTACCTAGCCAGCGTGCCGGAGCCATCATCCGCCGCGCTGCTCGGTCTTGGCGGTGTTGCCCTGCTGCTTCGGCGCAGGAAGTAAGCACCCTCCGGTGTAATAAAACCAGAGATCACGGAAGGGATTGGGTGCATGCGCCCAATCCCTTCTCATTGGCGGCGGCCCGGGCTGCCGGGGGTTGCCGGGCATGAAGGTCAGGAAACCTATTTGCCGATTTCGAGTTTGATGACAAAGGGGGCGGAAAAGTCTTTCTTGTGAAGTTTGAGCGGGAACTCATCACCTCATAGCGCTCGATACCGGCGGCGTGATAGGCATTGACGATGTCTTCTAACATGTCCTTTTTTTAGGGTGTGTTTTAAGAGTGTCGTGTTGGTTATATCGAGGTTTGGTTTGGGTGTTTCGTTAGGTGATCGCTATTGGTCGAGGGGTTCCTTTTTTCCGAGCAGGGAGTGCACTGCTGCGGCGCGGGACGCGGGGGTGACGGTGTAGTTCAGCTCGCCGTCCTTCACTTCGCCGGTGATGGTGGTGTTGAGTGGTCCGTGGACTTTGAATTTGAGACCCCATTCCTTCGGCCACGCGGGGCAGAGGTAGATCTGATCCTGGTCGTATTGAATGACCATCGCCTGCAGGGCGCAGAGCGCGACACCGCCGTTGTCCTGGTCCGGTGTCCAGTCGTAGTTCGACTTCCAGAACGTCGGCCAGAGGACGTAGGGTTGCTTGGCATTAAACCGGCGCACGACGCGGAGTTTTGCTTCCTCGGTGAGGCCGAGCCAGGCGGCCTGGATCGGGTCCTGACACCAGCCGATGTCTTGTTGGAAAATGCGGTCGAGATAGCTGCGGCGCGCGATGTCGTAGGCGTCTGGATCTTGCTCCCGCATGCCGATATGAAAATTCCGGTAGGGGAAGATGGTGTAGAGCTCCGGGTTTTCCTGGTTCCATGCCTTCTGGCGAACGACCTCGGCGGGGGCGATCAGCTTTTGGTCCGCCTGACTGACGCGTGCGGATTGGGAGAAATCCACCCAGTGGCCATACTTATCGAGCATGCTTTTCTTGAAGCCGTATTCAAGATGGGCTGGTTTCAGCGGGATCGGGGGAACGGATTTGAGCAAGCGCTGGTAGTAGGCGCGGCGTTCGCCTTTGACGATATCGAGACTGAGCAGGCTCTCTAAATTTTTCTTGAGGCCGGCGATATCTGGGCTGGGGTTGGTGCTTTTTTCGTAGGTCTCCAGTGAGTTGCAGTTGATGATCATCTGTCCCTCGGGGGATTTTTCGAAGAAGGCGTCGTAGAACTTGAGCACGCCGTCGGCAAAGGGCAGCAGGAATTTCTCGCCAAACTCGGGCTCGGGGGCAAAGCGGTAGCGGTCGACGGCGATGAGCAGCAGCTCGAGCGCGCTGCCGTGATAGTGCAGTCCCCAGGATATCTCAGAGAGTTCCTTGAAGGTTTTTGCGGTGGAGGCGCCGCGGGATGCGAGGGTCCCCCAGGGGGTCATCGATTCGTAGGTCGCCATGGCGCCGATTTCCTCACTGACGCCGTGGTGGGTGGCGATGTGTTTGAGCGCGGGTGTGATGCGTTTGATGTAATCAAACAGCGGGTCCATGGTGTCGAAGTCACCGCTGGTCAGCATCGGCCAGTAATTGAGTCGGGTGTTCTGAATGAAGACCTGCGAACCCCAGCGGCGGTAGTCGGCGCCAAAATCCTCCGCGCCGCCGAGCGGGGCGGTCTGTGCGTAATCGAAGGTGAAGATCGAGCCGTTGAAGCGGATCGGGTGGTTGCCGCGTCCTGCTGCCAGGGTGACGTAGCGCTGCAGGTTATAGTTCTGCGACACCTTCTCGGCGGCGCGCGAGCCGCGGACACTGAGGTAGGAATGGTCAAACTTGTCGCTCCACCATTTTTTGTGGGCACGGAGGCGGTCCTGGTAGGTGCCGCGCTGCTGCGCTGCGAGCCGGGTGACTTGATCCCGCCAGCTATCCAGGCTCGGCACCTTGGCACGAAACACGGTGATTGCGGCTGTTAGGTTTTTTTGCGGTGTCGGTGTGGTGAGTTCGGTGTCGGATTTTTTACTCAAGCCATCGGCACGCACATGGGCACCGAATGCAAATTGCGTCAGCGGATCGACCAGCTCCTGATCATTTTCATCGAGCCAGTTGACGCGGATGTTTTCTTTCCAGACGCTGGTTCTGTTATAGTGCGCCCAGGCGATGGCGGACGGCTGCTTCGCCAGAGGAACGATGTCATCCTTGTGGAAGGTGAGAGTTGCCTGACCATTCATATCCATGGCGTAGGCCTGGTTCGCTTCGCAGGCGGTCCAGGGGGAGATGTGGGTTTGCACCACCCGGTCCTCCTTGCGCATCTGCTCGTTGCTCAGGGTGAAAATTTCATCGTCCGTGCTTTGCACCCGCAGCATGACTTGCGGATGGTGGGCGTCCACCCAGAGTTCGACGGTGACAGTGCCGCCGTTTTTTTGGGTGGCATTCACCGAGTAGAGGCCATCGTGGGCGGTGAGTTTTTGCACCACCTGTCCGGGCGCAAATGGTTGGGAGTCGATGTGGAGCCGGAGTTTGCCGATCTTGAGGGTTTCCGAGTTTTCGCCCCATGCGTCTGATTTGCTGATATAGAAAAGCAGGTCGCCATTGGCTTCCGTCCAGACGTTGACGCCAATATCTCCGTTGCCGAGCGGCATGGATTGATTGGAGTCCTCGGCAAGCTGCGTGGTGGTGAATGTGGTATCGGCCAGCAGCTGTGCGGGGCGCGCGCTTGGGTTCTCTTCGGCCAGCAGCAAGCCAGTTGAAAACAAGAGGCCGCTGTAAATAAGTGGTTTAATCATGATGACCTGTTAGGGTGGAGGTGTGGGTGAGAACTTATTTAGCGATCTCAAGTTTGACGACAAAGGGGGCGGAAAAGTCTTTTTTGCGAAGTTCGAGCAGGAACTCATCGCTGTCATAGCGCTCGATGCCGAGGCTTTCGCCGGAGCCGAGGATTTTCGCCGAGCTGATGTTTTGTTTCACCGGGTTGTGTTTCTTTTCATCACCGGTCAGGTTGGACAACTGGACACGGAGTTTGCCCATGATCGGGATATTGCAAACGATCATGTAGGTCTCGTTGGTCTCGGTGTTGCGGGTGAAGTATCCCCAGTCTTGTTTTTTGAAGTCGACGCTGGAGCAGTGATGGATCGCCTCGCTGTTCACCGCCATCCACTTGGCAAGTTCGCCTGCGACCTTCACCTCCTCGGCGCGGAATGTGCCATCGGGTTTGGGGCCGAAATTGAGACGGAATCCGCCGCCATACGCGATGCTTTGCGCGAGTTGCTCGATGACTTCATTGGTCGATTTCACATGACTCAGAGTCCAGTCGGCGTGGTACCCCCACTGGTTTTCCGGCAGGGTGACACCGGCCTCCCAGTCGTAGGGGAAGTGGTCCGTGGCGAGCACCCTTTCGAGGAATTTAAAATCCGCCATGAGCTTGCCGTTCGAGTCGCTGTTCCGCGAGCCGTGCTCATCGACGCGCAGCCGGCAGTTGATCAGCAGGCCCGGCTTTTTCGCTTTCAGGTCGTGTTCAAGATCGTAAGAAAACTTGGCACAGGTCGTGGCGTAACTCTTGTTCCAGGTGCCGTCAAACCAGAAGCCTTTGATAAACGGGTATCGTTCCAACAACTCAAAACACTGGTTTCTGGTATATGCTTTAACGGTTTCAAAAGCCTCGTGGTCCTCTTTTGTTTTGAGTTCGTCCCTCCACCCGAGGTGATGCCAATCCAAGACGGAGTAATAAAGAATCACGTCGATGCCGGCATCGTCATAAGCCTTGATGATCTCTCCTAACAGGTCCTTTTTGTAAGGTGTGTTCTCGATATCGAAATCGGTGTATTTGCTTGGCCAGAGGCAAAAGCCATCGTGGTGTTTGGTGGTGATCATCAACGAACGCATGCCCATCGACTTGGCCATGGCGGCCCACTCTTTCGGCTTGAGATTGACGGGGTTGAACTGGTGCCGCAACTCGGCCCATTCTTCCCTCGGGACCTTGGCCTTTTTCGGCAGCCACTCCGCGGCGAAGGAATAGGTTTTACCCTTCCAGGTGCCGGCGGGGATGGCGTAGAGGCCATAATGAATAAATTGACCGACGCGGTTGTTCCGCCACCTGAGCATCGCCGGGTCCATTCTTTTTTCCTGATTGGCACCATACTTGAGTGGTATCACCGCCTGTTTTCCGGTAGCCTCCTTCTTCTGGGCAATCGGACCCGTGTCAGGCTCACCGAAACCTTTTTGGTTGGGGTCTGCATGCACTTGGCCGCAGGCTGTCATCAGGCAAAGCAGGGAAAGGATACGGGGCTTCATAAGGCGATGGTTGTTATTAGGGTTTCTGTTAGTCATGGTTATTTTGATGGTGAAAGTTTGATGGAGCTGGTCCTGGCCATATTGCAGATTACCTCCAGGTAAGTTAAGTCATTTTTGGCATCGTAGGTGATGATCGAGGCTGCCGTGGTGTCGGTCAGCCGCCAATCACCTTGCAGTTTGATGAGCACGGAGGTCCTGGCGTTTTTGTATTCCCATTTCAAGTCGGGTTCACAGAGATTGAGTTCAAGCGTGCCGCCCTCCATCTTGCTCAGAATGATGGAGGCGTGCGAGACGAACTTGATCTGCGGGTGGCTGATCGAGCCGGATTCAAAGACCGCCGCTCCGATGTATCCCGAGCTTTTGTCGTGTACAATGTGGGCGGTGCTGTCGTGCTGGATCACGTCATAGTCCAGAGCCTGGATGATTTTGTCAGTCCCGGTGAAACCCGGCTGAATGAGCACGCCGTAGTTGTATTTTTCACCTTTGATACGCCTGCCGTGATCGATCCAGCAGGTGGCAAACCCGCCTTTGTTAGGTTGCCCTGTGTTGTGGTCATGTGATTGTTGCAAACCCTGCCTGAGATGCACCTTGCCTTCCTTGATGACAAAGATATTTCCCCTGGTGTCCCGGGCAATGACAGCCTGCTGATCTCCGGGTGCGTAGGTCTTTGTTAGAGTGGGGTTGTTTTTGATTTCGGACCCGGCTAAAACGCGGGCACCCTCACCGTCCGCAAGCGCATTTTGAAACAGCGTGGTTTCGGCAGGGTAGTGGGCATTGCGGGAATGGATATCCGAGCCCAGGGCAATGACCCGGTTATCAAAGCAGAAGTAGGATTTTTTCGCCTTGAGCACAAACATGTCGTCGCGGATCTTCTGCGCAAAAACCCCGTGCCGACCATTGCTGACGGCGCCGGTGAAATTCTCGAGGCTGTGTTTATTGTGTCCGTGCGCGGTGCCTTGCAAAGCGATCAACTCATGCGGCATGTGGATGGCGGTGGTGCCGGGCAGGCGACTCCAGTCCCAGCCCTCCGCCTGGAAGCCGCTCGCCTTGTAGCCGTCCTTGAGCACGATCTCCATGGCTCCATGACTGAAAAACGCCCCGAAACGATTGGAGCCGGTCCCAGCCTCCGCATACCAAACCTCTTTATTGTATCCCTTGAATGACACCATCCACTGGTCTCTGCGCAGGATGGCATTGCCGGCATTGTTCAAGGCCCAGAATCCTTCCGGGGAATTTTCCGCCTTGAATCCTTCGGACTCCAGTTGCTGGATTTTTTCGCGGTCGTTTTTGAACAATCGGAGATAGGCCGCGGCCATCCCGGGATCGATGGCAGAAGATTGGTCAACGGGGCCCACCTTGGCCATGTTCCAAAACGCGGGTTCGAGCTGGCGCAGACTGATCCGACTGAACGGGTGCCTGCCGGTCGAGTGATTGGGCAGGTCGTAGGTGTTGCTATAGAGTCTTGTGGTGAGCAGCGCGCGTTTGATGTTGGCGTGGGCCTGCGGGCTGACCGCGTAGGGCGTCCCATCAAACAAGGCGACCAGGTCACTCGCATAATTTAAAGCACCCCAGGCGTAGTTCGGATAATGTGCAAAGTGGTGGAAGGCGGTGCCGTCATCCTTAAAACCACCCTCATGATTGTTGTGGTTCTGGGCTAATCGCATTGAAAACGATTGCGCGAAGAATTTTAATAAGGTCGCGCGGTCATCCGGTTTCTCCTCCATCAGAATCGCCATCATCTGCTCATGGAGATAGGTGTGAAAATAGTCCAGGCTCGATGTGTGCTCGCCTTTCGGGAGCATGAGAACCTCCCGGGCATTGGTGAGCCACTGCATCAACTCGGCGGCCTCTTGACGGAGACCGTTTTTTTCAAAAATGGGCAAGGTGAGATACATACACGCCGAGTAGGGTTTCACATTATACCCGGTGTTGTGGAGGCTGCCGCGCGCGTGGCCACTGACCCAGCCTTGCTCCTTCATCAGCTTGTAGAGAGCGAGGACAAATTTCTCAAACTGCAACTTGTCCTCTGCGGATTCGGTTTCCGTGTATTGCACAGCCAGCGGGAGTAAATTCCAGAAGATGTTCTGGACGCCAATGGTTTCACGGGTGTGGGATTCCTTGAGCTCTTTGGGGAAGAACCCAAGCTCCCGCCGAAAGATGATGTAGGAGCCCTGGAGGTTCCCTTTTTCATCATAGCTGAAGCCGAATTTCCCGATGAGTTTTTGGATCGATTCACTGAGGGAGGATCGGTTTTTTTTGCGGTATTTATCGAGGATGCGTTGCTTGAACGCGGCATCTAACTGCTCGCAAAGATCGCGCTGCCCGGCAGTGGCATTTTGTGATGGGATCTTGAGCCGAATCATATCCAGGTGTCTGCGTTGCGCACCCGGGCCACGGTGTTCATCTTCACCGTCCACCATGAATGGCGTGTATTGATCCGCCATCGGGATCGCCTGATAGACCTGCATGGACGGAATCATTGTGGAGAAATAAAAGGCACCCGAGCCCGAGTCGGGGGCGTGGATTTCATAGTAGTCAATCGGCAGTTGCGCGTGCTGCTGCATATCCGTGTAACGCACCGTCGCAGTTCGCCAGCCGGTGAAGTTCGTTTGATACTCAAAGGAATAGACGAGCTGCGGAGCCTTTCCTTCAGCACTTTTTGAAAAAAACTGAAAGCTCAGCGATTTGTTGTTAGGACGGGTATTATAGAGGTAAAACTTAAACGCAGGGGCATAAACATGGCCTAGTTCTGCTCTGTTGAAGCTGGTATCGACCGAATAGGCAAAGGTCAACCGGTCACCGGCTTGCCAGTCCCATAGGAGGCTTTTTTTACCGAAGATCTGTTTGTCCCGACTCATTTTCGGCGCGCCACGACTGGCCGTGATTGTCTTGCCCATGCCGGTGGTGAAATCGATTGCCTTTTCAGGCGGCAAGGCTCGGACACAGCACGGTAAACAGAGTAGAATGGTAAACAGTAATTTCATCATTTTTTTAATGAGCCTCTCCAAGGGGATTTTCTCAGAAGGGAACGGGATCGTGGGATTCTTGTCATTTGGCTGTCCGTCATACAACTTTCAAAACGGTCGCCTGTCCATATATGGATCACTTGAGCCGACAGATCCAGGCCGATGAGATCGGTGCCTGAACAAAAGTCGGACGAATGTCTCAAGGTGGAGGAATCGTGGCGTCTACATCACGTAAAAGGTCTGTCCCATTATGCGCCCTGGTCCCATTATGCGAGTCCCTGCGGATCACGTTGAGTGGCAAGTAGACGGGTTGGGTGATGACAGGTGGGCGGGAGTGTGCCTGGAGCCATGCTTGTGTGAGTGCCGTCTGGGATTGGCGCTTGATGCGGATCATAAGTTCCATACCCGGCGTGCAAAGGGAATTATTTCCAGCGGCTGTTTCGAGTTACGCCATGGAAGGCATGGCTTGCATTTCCAGCCGCATGCTTTGAACCCGCTGTTTGTGTTGCAGTTTCACTTTCAGCATCTGCCCGCTTTGATTCATTCCTGCTCTGGCAAGTGTCCCTGGTGCATGAGTCAAATGACCGACAGGTGACGTCACCATCAGTCACCTGCCTGGTCCGGTGGAAAGTGATGCTCAGGGGGTGTAGCCATCGACTGCGGGTCCTCCTATCTGCAATCGGAAAAGCTGCGTGGTTGGGGAGTCTTCACCGCTGGGATGGACCGCGTGGCCGATGGTGGAGGTTCCGTCTCCATGATCGTAGTCCGTTACTGGCTCACTATCGACGTAATCGTTCCAGAGCAGGGCGTTTTCACTTTTCAACAGTTTAAACCAGATGTCCGGAGTCGGCCCGGAGACACGGCGGTATTTCACTCTCAATGCGCCGGTTTCCCGCTCGATGCGGAAGTTGAGCCGCTCGAAACGGTCGAATCGATTGGGGTCCGATTCTCCGGGGGAGATGATGCCGTCACCGTTGTTGTCTTCATCGGCATCAGGGACTCCGTCGTAGTCCACGTCTTGTGCGGGTGGTGGACCGGGTGGGATGGTCTTGATTTCTTCGCCGGTGGCTTTCCATGTCGGGTGCTGGGCGCCGACCTCCTGAAGTTTCCTAGTCATCTTGCGGGCCAGGATAGCCAGTTTTTCCGGGTGCGTGGCTGCCAGGTTGGTGGTCTCGCTGATGTCGGTGGAGAGATCGTAGAGCTCCCAGGTGTTGTTTTCGATGAAATGGATGATCTTGAAATCTCCATAGGTGAACCCTGTCTGGTGCGGGACACCGGCGTCGGGTCGCCAGTTGGGCTGGTGCCAGAGGAAGGATGCCGGTCTGGACAACTCGGGTGTATTGGCGAACCATGGTGATATATCGTCGCCGTCGAGCCCTTCCGGGGGTGTGCCACCGGCCATGGAGACAAGTGTGGGGAAGAAATCCAACTGGCTGATGAAGCGTGCGTCCTTACGGTTGCCGGCGACCGGATGAGCCTGTTGGACAGGGTTGGCGTTGTCAGGAGTGACCCATGACACGAGGGTGGGCACCCGGTGTCCCCCTTCGTAAGTCCATACTTTGCCGAGTCGAAGCGGCCAGTTGTGGGTGGAGCCACCGTAGGGGCTTGGGCCGCGGGGGGATTTGGAAACACCGCCGTTGTCCGTGGAGAAGACGATGATCGTCTCGCGGTCGACGCCCAGCTCGGTGACCTTGGTCATCAGATCCCCCAGGCTCTTGTCCATGCCCTCGATCAGAGTGGCGTAAGCCCGTTCAGTTGAGTTGCTGATATAATGATCGCTATCACTGGAGTCGTTGTAGTGCGCGGTGAAGCGGGAGTCCGCCTGAATCGGCGCGTGAATCGCGTAGTGGGACATGTAGAGGAAGAACGGCTCGGCGTTGCGGACGGCGGCCTCGATCTGCTTGTTCGCCTCGAGGGTGAGTGCCTCGGTCAGAAAAATATTCTGGCCGTGGTATTCCCCGAGATCGGGCACCTGGTATTCACCCGAGCCGAATTTGACGTTGCCGTAATAGCTGCCCGGTTGGCCCTTGTCATGTCCTCCGATTTTCACATCGTACCCTGCGCTGTAGATGGAGGCGGCATTGCCGAGGTGCCACTTACCGACTTGCACGGTGTGGTATCCGAGGGCGTTGAGGGATCTCGCGAGGGTCGGGCGGTCCTGGATCGGTAGTGGGTCCCAGACGGGAGCGTTGACGGTGGGGGAATTTTGCGAGCCGTTGAAGGTATAGTGGCTGCGGGCGGGTAGCAGACCCGACATCAACGCGTAGCGGGAAGGGCCGCAGAGGGCGGCGCAGGCGTGGGCGTTGGTAAGAACCACGCCGTTGGATGCGAGGGTCTCCATGGACGGGGTGATGTAACGGCGGTTGAAAATGGTCTCCTTGTCCCAGAACGGCACCGAGGTGTCTTGCCAGCCCATGTCGTCGACGTAGAACAGGATGATGTTCGGTCGGCGGTCGGCCGTTTTTCCAATGACCCTGACGCCGCTTTCCGCTTTCGAGCTTCCGCTTCCGTAAGTTGCGGTGAGTGTGTAGTGTGTGGTTTGTGTTGGCGTGACTGTTAGGCTGCCGCTGCCGCCGCTTGTCTGCGGGGTGACGTCGCCGATACCTGGTTCAATGGAAACCGAGGTCGCATTTCCGACCTGCCAGCTGAGTGTGCAGGGTTGGCCGGCGTCGATGCGCGTCTGATCAACGGAAAAGGTGATGTCCACCGGCACGTCCAGGTTCGCCGCCGACGAACCTTCCGCATTGGTGACGGTCAGTGTGTAACGAACGGGGCCGGGCGGAGTCACCTCGACGCTGCCTGATCCGTTGATTGTTTGGCTGGTCACGTCTCCCACCCCGGGGGTGATGGTTACCGTGGTGGCTTCCTTGACGGTCCAGTTAAGTGTGCAGGATTCACCCGCGGTGATCCGTGCTGGATCGACGGTAAATGAGGTCACGTAGGGGTGGCCTTCCGGTACCGGTGTGGCCACGATGTTCTCATAGCAGCGCAGCGCGGAGGTGTCGATCTGGCTGCTCCCCACGGTACCTGCGGCACCGGCGCTGCCGAAGTCCTCGCGCAAGGGGGTGACGCCCGAGGGCCCCTGACGGAACGCGCCTGTGATTTCCGGGCTCCAGTCGGTGATGGGACCACCGGTGACGCTGCCGATCAGTTTGCCGTCGATAAACAGGCTCAAGGTGGAGGCTGTGGCATCCGTATCGAGCGAGACCACCCAGGTGCGCGAAATGTTCAGGTCGTCGCCGGTGGTGGGTTTGTAGCTGAGAGCCGCAGTGCCGCCGCTGCCGTCGCCGCCGAGTTGCGTGGCTCCGGATTCCGCCTGCAGGTAGAAGGTGTCATCGGAGTCCTTCCAGAACAGGCTGAGGCCACTGCTGTCCCCGTTGCCGAGGGAGAAGATGAAGTCACGGGCATCGTTGGGTGAGAGAGCCTTCAGGCTCATTTCCCAGGCGATGGTGATGTCGGCGGTGGTGTCGAGCACATCATCGCCGTCGATGGTGCCCTGCTCGGTGTCGGCGAATTGCGTGGCGGCGATCTCGCCGTAGGCGACCCTGCTGTATTGCGGGGTCAAGGTGCCGAGTTGTTGTATCGCCACCTCGCCTGCGGCCGCCATTGTGGTGACAGCGGCCAGCAGGCTCATGGATAGACAACCCGGCTTCATTGGGTGGCGGTGTTTTTCCCGCGGGATGCCGCAGACCGGCGTCTGGCTGTTATCAGCAGTAAAGCGCCGCCCATCAGCATGGCGGATGACGAAGGCTCGGGCACGGTAACGAAGGTGTCCTCATAGAAGCGGAGTTCGGAAGAACCGATTTGTCCACCTCCTGTGATCCCGGCTGCACCCGCGTTGCCGAAGTCCTCGCGCAAAGGGGTGACGCCCGCAGCGCCTTGGCGGAAAGCGCCAGCGACTTCCGGGCTCCAGTCGGTGATGGGGCCGCCGGTGACACTGCCGATCAGGTTACCGTCGATAAACAGGTTCAAGGTCGAGGCCGTGGCATCCGTATCGAGTGAAACCACCCAGGAACGCGAAATGTTCAGGTCATTGACTGAAGTGGGCGTGTAGCTGAGAGCTGCCGTGCCGCCGCTGCCGTTGCCGCCGAGCTTCGTGCTTCCGGATTCCGCCTGCACAAAGAAGGTGTCATCGGTGTCTCTCCAGAACAGGCTGAGGCCACTGCTGCCGCCGTTGCCAACGGTGAAGATGTAGTCACGGGCATCGTTGGGCGAAAGCGATTTCAGGCTCATTTCCCAGGCGATGGTGATGTCGGCGGTGGTGTCGAGCACGCTGTCGCCGTCGATGGTGCCCTGCTCGGAGTCGGCGAATTGTGTGGCGGCGATCTCACCGTAGGCTGCCCTGGTGAGTTCCGGGGTCAGGGAACCTAGGGAGCCGACCGATACAGTTGCGGCGTTACCCGCGGCGGTGAGTCCAAGCACTGCAAACAGGGTGACAGGGAGTGATTGCTTGCGTGGGCCGCGGCTCGTTGGTTTTGGTTTGTATGGTGGTGTCATTGAGTTGTTTTTCAGTTAATGCGGTTTGGTCAGGTGGATTTTGGGGCTGATCTGTTCCAGATGTTTCTCAGGGAGGGGTATCAACATGAGGTTTAAACAAGACGGTTGCTGCCCGGAATCAGAACGCGAATCCCCGATTCGCAAAAAAAATCAAAATTTATGACGTGCCAGCCCACACGGGCAACCAGCCGGAACATGCATGAAGATTTCGGCCGAGGCGTAGCAAAGATCCAACGTCCTAAAGCTATTGGAGTCCTCCCATTACTTGTTTTGGACAGTAGTGTGCCCGCCCCCTATACACGCAACCTGATTACCGTGTTTTCCAACAGAGAAAGCCACAGCATCCCGTATCAGCACATTTCCCAAAAATCGCTCTGGAGAGTCGAATTGTTTGCCTTCGAGATGGTTTGATCCCTTCCCATATTTCTGATATAAGGTCATCGGTTGTAATATTGGGAGGATGGAATTTTGTGAGTCAGTAGGGCTAACGTCAGGATGGCGAGCGATCGTCATGACCAGGATATGGGCACTAGGCACACTACTGGTGATTCACATGGTGGGATGTTCTCCACAGACGGAACCATTGGGGGGGGTAACGCCGGTTCCCGTGGTGGGTGCCATTCACAAGACCTTTGATTATCTGGAGAGTAACCAGGTCACCAAAGAAAAAGCGAGACGTAGTGGGGGGAGGATGTTTGCTGGTGAATGGGAGCAACGCCTTTCTCTGGGGACGCTGGAATCGCGGGATTCGAATGCATTTTCTACAGCGATGATTATTTGTTATCTTAGCAGGTTGTCAGAAGAGAATGCTGGTAAGTTAGCCTTAAGTGAAGAACGGCTGGCTGCAATAAACACAGTCAGGTCGTCAGCTGTTGAGAGCCTCCAACACTTTAGGTATACTAGAAACACTCCCGCATTTGATTCATACGGATATTGGCCTATGTATCATCAACGACCATGGAAGTGGGAAGGTGTTTCAGATTTTCTGGACCAGTTTTCTTTTATAAACATGAAGTGGTTTGGTGATCTCGAGCCCGTTGCACCGAGGGTATATTTCCGTTCTTTCCGGATCTGGCCAGATTCAGACACCACTTCGTCATGTTATAGTGCCCTGTTGTTTCATAGCGAACTGAGTGGAGACAGAAAAGCGGCAAAAGATGTCCGGCTTTGCGTATTTGGTCGCTATCTTGATCAATCCAATACAAACCGTTATGCCCCCAAAACCAGCGTTCTTCAGTCGGGAAGTGGTACGTTTCTGACCTGGCTGCCACCGGAGACGCGTCCCGATTGCCCGAACGAGGTGGACCTTGTGGTAAATGCGAATGTGTTAGTAACACTGGGCAGGTATAAACATCTGCATACGCCTGGTGTCAAAGCATCAGTAGCGTGGATCAACCGTGTTATAAGGGAGGGCACTCATCAGAACCCTAGGGACGTTACCACCCACTATCAGCATGCTTGGATGATTCACGCGTGTGTTGCCAGAGCTTATAAAGAAGGAGGTGTGGAGGATTTAAAGCCATCAGTGAAGATCCTACTGCGTGAAGTCCTGAGCCATGGTATGAAACAACGAGATAATACCATCTTGTGGCGCGGGGAGAGCCCTGTTCTGGCTACGGCCTGTGCGGCGAGCACGTTGATTGATGCCGACTACCAAGGGCCGGTGTTGGACGGAGCAATAAGATATCTTGTCAAGCAACAGGGAGATGACGGCTCATGGAAGTTCGGGGTGATTCACATGGGAAGTGATGAAAATGGCCTGGGTTGGAAAGTCAAGTCGCGAGCCGCGTACTCGGCCTTTATCATGGACGTTTTGTGTCGTTATGCCCTGACGCAAAGGGTAACGGGAACAAGGGGCAACGCGGTGTCACAAATCCTACAGAATGTGAGGTGATGCAGGGTAGACTGGGCCCTGTTTTGGCCACGCCGCATCATCTTGGCGACAATCACGATCAATGGAAGGAATCCACGCGGCTTGGGAAGCGAAAATGGATGGGCGGTGCCTCTACCGTGCATGGACACGCAGCAAATGATCAAGATATGCACAGACCTTGGTGGCAGCTGCGTGGTGGATTCATGGACATTGCCTTAGTATGCATAGTGGAATGAAGGGTTCCGTGCAGATCGATTCGGGCCAAGGGGGGTGGCGTTTCGTGCGCAATCATCCAGGGGGCCGAGGGGGCCGGGTCCTTGCGCTTGTCATGGCATTTTCCATGGTCCCCTCTGGTCTTTTTGCCTCCGTCCTGCATGTCGACCGGGATGCAACGGGCTCGGAGGATGGCTCGAGCTGGGCGAATGCGTTTTCCACGCTGAATGCCGCGCTCGATGCCGCGGTCGCCGGTGACCAGATCTGGATCGCCGCCGGGATCTACTACCCCAACGACGAGGATCCCTCCGACATCAGCCGATCCCAGTCGTTCCAACTCGTAAGCCAGGTCACCGTGCTGGGGGGCTTTGCCGGAACCGAGACCGATGCCGCCTCGCGCGACCCCGTGGCGAATCCAACGGTGCTGTCCGCGGATCTGGGACGGGATGACACCGACACCGATGGCGACGGGGTCATCGATTACCGCCCCTCCAACGGTTATCATGTGTTAGAAAACGATCAGATCGAGGACGCGGTGCTGGAGGGGGTGACGATCGAGGGAGGCGCTGCGATGGCCAGAAGTCGTAATGACGATGTCAGCGGGGGAGGCATGGTCAACCTGTCGTCGTCCGTCACCCTGCGCGACTGCATCTTTCTCGACAATCGGGTTGTCTCATTGAACGGAACGGCGCAGGGAGGAGCGGTCTATCAGGCGGATTCGGACTGCCTCTTCGAGCGGTGCACCTTTGTTGGTAACTACGCCGACAGCATCTACGAGAGTTTTCGTTATGGGGGAGCCGTGTATAATGCAAGCTCAAGCGTCTCGTTCGTCGATTGCACTTTCACTAACAGCAACGCGGTCTATGGAGGCGCCATCTTCAGCTCGGGTTCAGATGTTGTGATCGACCGTTGCGAGTTCACCGGTAATGCCGCCGAGGTGCTTCAGAAAGGTGTCGGAGGTGCCATTTGGCACAGCGGTCAATCACTTGTGATCTCCGGTAGTATCTTCCGGTCGAACACAGCAGCGCGTGCCGTGGGTGCTGTCAACTGCGAGAACGCGATCGTCGTGGTCACCGACACGACCTTTGAAAGTAACACCGCCGCTGGTTCCGGGGGCGGAATGTATTGTTCCCAGAGCCAGGCGGTGTTCGAGAGATGTGTTTTCAATTCCAACGAGTCGGGTGACGCCGGTGGTGGACTCGTGGTGTATTCCGGCACGGTCGAGGCCTTCATTTCTGATTCCTCCTTCATCGATAATGTGGCTGAAAAAGGAGGTGGCCTGGTGCTCTCGGCCAATGATGCCGAGGTCAGCCGCTGCACGTTTTCGGGCAACCGTGCGTTTCGCGCGGCCGGCGGTGCCAACGTGATTTCCTGCAATCCGCGATTCGCGAACTGCACCTTCTACAACAATGAAGTTTACGGAGGTGGTTCCGGCGGTGGGAGTGGTCCAAGCGCCCCCCCTGACGACGGCGGTGGCGGAGCCATGCGCTGCCAGTCCTCAACCGTCGAGATCATCCATGGCACTTTCTACTCAAACCGATCCAATTTCCGGCATCTCGAACTTGGCGAAGAGGAGGAATACAGCGGCGGGCTGAATGCCGACGACTCGACTCCCGTTGTGAGGAACAGCATCTTCTGGGACAACGAGGCGGACGACATTTATGGCAGCACGGCAACGGTCAGCAACAGCATCATCGACGGCGGCTATCCGGGAACCGGAGTATCGACGGCCGATCCCCTGCTGGGGAGCTTCGGTGCCCATGGAGGACTGACATCGACGGTGCCCGTTGCCTTTGGAAGTCCCGCCATCGATGCCGGTGTGGTTGCAACGGATGACCCGGCCACCGATCAGCGTGGCTTCTCACGCGATGGCGAGCCCGACCTCGGGGCCTGCGAGTTCACGGCCTTGGCGGTTGAGTCATTTGACACGACACCCTATGTTAGGCTGGGATCTTCGGCGCGCCTACTTGCGACCTCTGATCACGCCCTCCCGTCGTTCCAGTGGTATCTGGGGGAGAGTGGCGATACATCGACGCCGCTGACGTCAGGTGCAGAGCACCTAACAGAACAGCTTGAGTTTGGGACTCAAGTCTGGGTCCAGCTTTTGTCGGCAGCCACCGGTTCTGTCGATAGCGAAACCATGGAAATCAGCGTGCGGGGCAACTACGAGGACTGGTGCGCTTTCCACCAGCTTTCCGGAGCCGATGCCGCCCCCCTTGCTTCTCTTTCCAGTGATGGCATTGCTAACATCCTCAAATTCGCCACCGGGCTGGACCCGTCGAAGCCGGAGGTATTGCCGGTCACCATCCATATGGTTGGCGATCACTTTGAATGCTCGGCAACCATCTCCACAACGCCACTGGATATCACCGCAGGATTTCGGAAATCGACAAACCTTGAGCAATGGGCCGCCCCATCCGCAGTTCCCTCCATCACCGCTACCGGCCCGGGATTCCATAGGATGGACCTGACCGAGCCATGTGAGCATCCAATCGGTTTCATGCGCTTCGAGGCGGGCTTCGCTGGGGCGAGTGGCATCGAAACATTGGATTAAAGCGACATCAGCGACAGCGTGGGCTGCTTCCATCCAACCCTAAGCATCGGCCGGGCTCCGGTCGTTCTTTTCTCTCCAAATCGATCGCGTGCCTGTTTGAAAACCTGATCGACTAATACCCGGCTTCCCATGGTCACACCATCGCTGAAATACCGCACCCTGCAACGCATGGCCTTACCGAAGCTCATTGTCCCTATGCCGGCGCCTGTCCACACTGCCTAGGTTCCGCTTAGATTCCAGTTACCGAAGATGCATCCGGATAAACCATCTGGGGAAATCATCGGCGATAGGCACGGTGACTTCATCAAATCCAGGCAGACTCGGGTGCTCCCGGGTCATCGATTCGTCAGGATACACACGAGACCAACTGCCGGGCATCAGCGTGGTTGACTCCTCAAGCGCGTAGGCACTCCAGTCCGCGCCCTCGCGCCGACGGTTAAAGACGTATCGGATTTCGCCATTACTGTCCCGTTGGATACGAGGTCGCACTGCTGGGCTCGCCTGTTGTTCCGACCCACCCAGTTGATACTCCGCCCAGGCGCTAAGTCCATCGCCATCGTAATCGGACGCCCAGTCCACATCATCCGGATCACTCACCCCAACCTCCGTATACAACCATTGATCGGCCAAGCCGGCGGCAGTGAGACTGGTATAGATCGTGCCGACTCCACCAGCGTCACCGGCGGAATTACTTCCTAGCGGAATGCCTCCATCGACGGATATGGCTGCGCTGCCGCTGTCCAGGGTAGTGCGATAATAGATCGCGATGCGTCCGCCGCCGCCGCCGCCGCCGTTTTTCTGACCGCCGCTGGCATCGCCACCATTTCCGCCTCGCGCGCTGATAGTGCCTTGCAGCAGCACATTTTTACCACTGAGCAAAATGGCACCACCGCTGCCGCCGCCGGAGGTTAGCTGGGATCCACTGGCAGAGCCGCCGCCGCCATCGGCATTGAGCACAGCATTGGTGGTGAGTTGCAAGTTTCCACCCGCGATCAGAGCCACCGCTCCGCCACCTGCTCCACCTCCCTTGTTCCTGGTGCCGCCGGCACCGCTGCCACCGATCAAGTTGTGCAAGGTTTCACTGCCGTATGGCCACCCAGCGGGAGTACTGCTGCCGCCGGCCCGACCACCAAATGACCCGCCCGCAGAACTGGAGTCGTCTTCGCCGGTCTCATTACCCGAACTTCCACCCGGCCCTTGGCCGTCATAGGGCCTACCCGGCGAGTCATCACGGTTGGCATGTCCACCGTCACCGCCACCGGCAACTCCCGAACCACCGACCTTATGCGAGCCACTGCCGCCAGCTACATTCAGTGTGCTGTCCAAGCTCAAATCTCCTTCAGCGACGAGCACCAGCGGACGTGATCCGGTCAACGTCGGCGCGTTGACCATGTTGATCGAACTAAAGACAAACACCGCCACTTCAGAGCCGTCCGGATTGACGCCGAGCCGACCAGACGCATTGATCCCACCGCTGCACGTCAGCGCATCGGTATCAATCGTCAGTGCCGCCGTAGCCGCGGTAATTTCACCCAAATCAGGAAATGCGGGCGGCTGCGTCAGTGCGCCGTGATCGACCACTTCTACCATCACTGTATCGAAATCGGTGTAATCAACCGGGTTCAGCGGATCGCTGTCATCCGTCTGAGTGTGGGTGTAACGCAAGGCATAGACGCCGGGTTGGCGAAACCAAACGCGGCTGATGACCTCGCTCGGACTCTCGAAGACCACCTCCCCTGGACCACTGTCCACCGTCCATGCGCCACTCGCGGAAAAATTCTCAGGCAAGGGGAAACGAACCAGGGCGTTCAGGGTGAGGGCGTCGCCGATCCGGGTCGATGCGGTCTCGGGCAGGACCTCCACCTGAACCGGGCTGAAAACGACGGAGTCCGGTGGATTGGAATAACCCTTCCATGAAGCGATCGCGTCCCAGACCCGGCCGTTGCGTTGGCCGGATGTGGTGACCAACTGCATGGCGTGGGCACCCAACCGGTCCTGAAGCTGACGGTAATACAAACTGCGCGGGGTGATGTTGGTCTGACGCAGCTCCCAGAATCCATCGGGCTCGCTGGGTGCCCAGGTGCCGTCATGTTTATTGCCCACACTGCCGATACAAAAATTCATCGCCGCCTTGGGGGCGTCGCAGATGAAGCCGCCCGAAACATTACAGCTCCAGAAAACAGTCTGCGCACCAGACCAGCCGTGCCCCGTACCCGAGTCCCGCCGATTTTCCACATCAATCTGACCCGCCGAAACATTGTCAAACAGCAGTCCCTGGGCGTAGCGATGATGCGGGCCACTGTTGGCGTAGGTGTTCTTGGCGACACAATCGACAAAAACATTCGGCCCGGCGGTAAGCGATCCGGTGACGTAGTCGTGCCGCCCCTCGCGCGTGTAACAACGCTGCACCAGAGTGAAACACGCCCCGTCCAAATTGAACGAGTATCGCCGGCCGCCGGTGTTTTCACTTTTGGCGTCCAACATGGAACAATCTTCCACCGTGACCTTCTGGCTCTGGTTGATCACGCTGACACAGTTGTTGCCAAAAAACTGAGCGGTGATTCTGCGGACCCATGCATTTTCAACCCTGGAAAACTGCACCGCCGCCCAGCCGTGGTCTTCATCCGTGTTACTGGTATAACTCGAGGCCAGACGCATGCGCTCGATGCCGACATTGTGCAGGCCGTTGTTGAAATGGTAACGGAAAACATCACCGCCGCCGTATTGGCTTTCGATGGCGTGGATCAGCGGCGCATCCAAGGTGATGCGATTGCCGTCGATGGCGGTAATCGTGCGCGGAGACTGGGTGTTATAGGCACTCGGCGTCCAACCATACTGCCCCATCTTGATCAGATCGATCCATGCCTGATTGGGCGTGCGGCGCACGATGATCCGGTCGCCAACCGAATACCCGGCTGCGGATGCGACATCGATTTGATGCGCACCACTGCCGACAAAGGTGTTGGTGATGGCGCTGGTGGTGCCACCGATGCTGGCCCAGCCGCCACTGCCGGTGAATTCAAACAAGTTATCCTGCTGGGTCGCGGTGAATGTCACCACCGTTCCGCCGGCCCATTGCCCTTCGCCGCGAATCACAATCCCGTCGGCTTGGATTTTCAGCGTCTGCGACACGCGATAGTCGCCATTTTTCAAGAGAATGGCACCGCGGAACCCGGCCGACGACAAGGGCATCGCCGCAACATCATCAATCGCCTGCTGGATGCGGGCATAATCGTCACCGGACGCCACCGGATCGAGCGCAATCACAACCGGAACCCAAGGGATGGCAACACCGCCACCCTGATACCCCGCCTGCGAGAAATCGATCATGATGTTGTCCGCGTTCGTCTGGTCTTCATTGGCATAGCCGACGTAACTCAGCGACCCGTCCGGACCGGGCACCACCAGGGAAGAAACCGGCAGCGCGAACAGCGACAGGGTTTGGAAAAATACACACAGGACACATAACGACCATTCAAGCTTCAGGCCTTTGAGATGATTCATAATTAAGAAAGTGGGCAGCATCGCAGAGAAGCGGAGGGTTTACAATAAGGAAGACTATCCTCCAGTATGCGGTTTAAGTGCCCGACTTCAACAACGGGCTTGAAGAATACGTCGGACATGTCAGTAGGATGGGTTATTTTTTGGAATGGATACTGAGCCGCGGTTTGGTCTGGCGGTTGTTGGCGTCGAGTTCGGTTTTGCGCCCGAGGTCGTTCTGGGAGGCCATCCATGCGCGCAGTTTTTTCCGCAGTTCATTCTTGGTTTCGCTGAGGCTTTTGTCGGCAATCAGATTGTTCTGGCAATACGGGTCGGCAATGACGTCGTAAAGTTCCTCGGCGGGGCGCTTCATATACCTGTCGCCGAATTTTTTGTATTGGCCGTCCATCCCCCTGGTTTCCTCGTAAGTGCTGCGCGAGATGGGGATGCTGAATTCATTTTCGGGAAAGAGGTTGAGAATGTAGCGGTAGCGTTTGCCGACGACACTTCGGATGCCATAGGGGGATTTGTATCCGTCGACTCCGCAGGTTGTCTGGAGGCTGTAGGCATACTGGCTGTGCTCGCTCTTTTCACCTTTTAGCAGCGGCAGGAACGACTTGCCGTCGAGGATCTCGGGAATCGGGGCACCGGCGGCATCGAGGAAGGTGGGAACGATGTCCGTGTATTCCACGATGGCGTGCGTTTCTTTTCCCGGCGCGATCTTTCCGGGCCAGCGGGCCACCAAACCACTGGCCACCCCGACGTCGTAACAGGTCCATTTCCCGAAGGGGAACTGGCTGCCCTGCTCGGTGGCGACCATGACCAGGGTGTTGTCTTTAAGTTTCAACTGATCGATCATGCGCAGGACTTCACCCACCTGTCCGTCGAAGTAGGTGATTTCAGCGAGGTATTCCGCGTATTTCTGATGTTTGTTAGGCAGTTGCTGGGGGCTGAGCGGGGCGTTGAGGTAGGGTGTCGGGTCTCCCTTGGTGTAGGGTGTGTGGGGTTCGTTCGATGCGAGGAAAAGGCAGAAGGGTCGCTGCTTTTCAGCGGCCTGACGCATGGTGTTGTAAACCTTGGGGTAGCGCCAGCCGCTCGCATGGACCTTCACATCCTTGTTTAACGGATCGGCAAATTCCGGAACATATTTGAAGGGGAAAACAGAGGCGGGCGCGACGTGGCTTTTTCCCGCAAGGACCACATCATATCCTGCCGCCCCGAGGTAGTGGACAATACTCTTGATGTGTTTGTATGCCTTGCTGTGATTGGGGTGGGCACCGTTTTTCACCGGGTAAATCCCGGTGTAGAGTGCGTGCCGGGTAGGGGAGCACATGGGGGCGGCCTGGTAGCAGCGATGGAACGTGAGCCCCTCGGCGGCGAGCTTGTTGATATGGGGCGTTTTTGCCGGGCCTCCGTAAAGTTCGAGGTCGCGGAAGGTGCAATCGTCCGCGAGAATGAAGACGAAGTTCGGGCGTTGGTCCTCCGCCTGCGCGAAGTATGTGACCACGGTTGTTAGAATGACTAGGGCGATTGTTGAAAATTTCATCGGTTCACGGGTCTTATGGGTTTCATCCTACTTCGCCGAGGCTACGCAGGACACGGTAGGCCTTATTTTTTTTTGTTTATGGCAGATCCCGGGTTTTACGTCGATAGCTGGTTTCCTGAAGGTTTTCTCCATATTCTCAACACCGCTTTGCTGACTAGCAATGAGGTTGATGTCTACGTCCTTCGGCACAGCCCTCAGCCCGGAGCTGATCTTTTCTAGCTGGGTGTGGGTGTCTTTGGCAAGACTCTAGCTTGGAGTGTTAGCTGCCCG
The DNA here is from genome assembly GCA_024233115.1 of Akkermansiaceae bacterium. NCBI lineage: Bacteria > Pseudomonadati > Verrucomicrobiota > Verrucomicrobiia > Verrucomicrobiales > Akkermansiaceae > Akkermansiaceae bacterium. The sequence goes on along the minus strand of JACKQB010000007.1, from coordinate 273,835 downwards.
GCGGAGGCACTTTCAGACTCCTGTCCTGGAAAGTTGTGTTGTGGACAGTAGAGCATACGGATCTTTGCTGCTTGAATCCGTCCTGACGATTTACTCAAGCGGGTTTTTCACAAGTTGTCGCATCGAGTAGATTTGCTTTTTGGGTTGCTTCCATCCAACACCACGCATCGGCCGAGCTCCGGTCTTTCGTTTCTCTCCAAAGCGATCGCGTGCCTGTTTGAATATCTGATCGACAAATTCCCGACTTCCCACGGTCATGCCATCGCTGAAATACCGCACCCTGCAGCGCATGGCCTCGCCGAAACTCAATTTACCACCCTTGGCTAACACCTTTTCCACGTTCTTACGCTTGAACCCTTTTCTAACGCGCTTGATCTTCTGGTTGTCAGGCACATCGCCAGCGTGAATGTCTTCCGCAAATACCTCCTCGCCATCGGCAAAGAGCATCATACGGTAGTGATCCGCCGCCCCCTTGTTCCAAAACTGCGGTTCGGGTGGTTTGTTTCCAATTTCCTCATGGGTCTCAAGTATCCGACAGATCCCGTCGCGCGCTTTTTTCCTGCCGGAGTTCGCTTTCGGCTGCATCGCCTCGCCGTATGAACACCACTTGTAATCCTCGGGATTCTTCACCATGCCCGCACGGATCGGATTAAGATCGATATAAGCGGCCATCACCCGCGCAGCATAACCATCCTCCACAAGCACACTCTTGAACCGCCCTTCCCACAAGGTTCCGCGCCGACCGTTCGCGCCATTATACCACTGCGTAAAACGTTGCTTCAGCCCCTTCATGAACTCGGACAGATCATGCATCCGACAGGTAAACTTCTCCTTGAGCTCTGCAGCAGCCTTACCCGCGCCGTCTGCACGAAACTTCTTCAGCATCTGCTCGATACCCCGATAATACACCGTCGAATACAAGGGCTTGAGACGAGCCAGAAAATCCTCATCCGTAATTTCCACAGCTTCTCCCTGGACCTTCGGGGGAACCTCCACCAACAGGTGAAAATGGTTGCTCATAATACAGTAGGCAAGCACCCGAACCCCACAAAACGCCTCGTATTCGCGCATCATACGGACAAACACGTCCTTTTGCTCGCGGCCCAACACAAACTGCCGATCAACAACCCTGGACACGCAGTGATACAGGGAAGCCGTGACTTCAGCAGAGGGGGAAAGGAAACGTGGCTGACGCATGACAAGGGCAGTAAAACAGCGGATGGGGGAGAGGTCAAATTGTTTCTTTATAAAAGGCCTGTCCCTTTATATGTCCACCAACAGGTGAAAATGGTTGCTCATAATGCAGTAGGCAAGCACCCGAACCCCACAAAACGCCTCGTATTCGCGCATCATACGGACAAACACGTCCTTTTGCTCGCGGCCCAACACAAACTGCCGATCAACAACCCTGGACACGCAGTGATACAGGGAAGCCGTGACTTCAGCAGAGGGGGATAGGAAACGTGGCTGACGCATGACAAGGGCAGTAAAACAGCGCATGGGGGAGAGGTCAATTTGTTTCTTTATAAAAGGTCTGTCCCTTTATATGACCTCACCCCCGCCCAGTTCTTTGACGCCCTCAAGAGCAGGCGTCGGCGCAGCCACCTCCGTAGCCTTCTCGACGAGTATCTCGCCACCGCTCCGCGCAACCATCCATCCCATCCCGGCAAGCCATGCGGCCCTTGATGATTTTGAGATTTTCGCGGGGGACGGCCACTTTCATGCCGCCGCCTCCCATGACCAGCGTGATTACAAGGGAAGGAAAACAGCCGTAGGCCACCTCTACACACTGAACCTGCGAAACTTCACCTGTAATCACCTCGCCCTGAGCAACAAGAAAGAAAAACGGCGGACAAGGAAGACCGAGAAAAACCACGACATCACCCTGCTCAAGTCCCTCGACAGAGAGCTCCTGCGCCAAGGCGCGCCAAAGGGAAGGAAGGTCATCTACGTGTGGGATAAGGCCGGAATCGATTTCGCCCAGTGGTTCAAGTGGAAGCAAGCGGGCGGCATTTACTTCCTGAGCCTTGAAAAAGACAACATGCGCCCGGTGAGTCCGATGCCCCTTGGGTTTGACACCGCGGATCCGGTTAACGCCGGAGTAATCAGCGACGAACTCGCAGGATACGGCGGCGGAGTCATGCTGCGGCGCATCACCTACCGCTGCCCGCAGAGCGGACGCGACCTGGTATTGCTGACCAACCTGACAAGCTCAAGCTTCCCGCCGGGACTCATTGCCCAGCTCTACCGCATGCGCTGGGACATCGAGAAAATCTTCGATGTGTTCAAGAACAAGCTTGGCGAGATAAAGGCATGGGGGAGCACGGAGGCCGCGCGGGAGATGCAGGCCCTCTTCATCACCCTGAGCCACAACCTGCTGACACGCTTTGAGGAAACCATCAGGGAAGAAGAGGGAATCGAGAACACAACAAACCGCGAGCGGATGGACAAGCGTCTTGAGCAGGCGCAAAGTGAAGCCAGCCAGTTAGGAGGGGAGTTGCCAAGGCTATACAAAGACTGGCAGAGGCTTAAGCAGACGGGCGTGACCTTCATCCGCTGGTTAAGAAATCAAATTTTCAAACCGACTTCGTGGGTGCAGTCCTTGCACCTGTTAAGGCAAACCTACGCCATTTTTAAAGCATGATCTTCTAACACCGATCATGTCATATGTTTACTGTCGTTTTGCGCGGCCAGTCCGGGAAACAGGCAGCGAGAAAAGAAGCATGGGATTCGCCAGCTCGGATTACATGGTGCCCATGCTGTTCTGCCAGATAGCGCAGGCAAAAAGTCTGAGCGAGATAGGTGCTGATCCAGGCCAAAGCCCCGGGTTGGTCGATGCTTTAAGATGCGAATGCCAAACGTCCGGCAGCACACGCCTGTCCTTGCGGATGGGGTGGGCTCAGTTTTTGCGGCGGCGAAGCAGCAGAATCACTCCTCCCAGGCCAAGCAGAGAGGCCGTGGCGGGTTCGGGCACGGCTTGATAGAAATTCATTTCCACGATGCCTGTATTGCCGGTCCCGCCGGTTGTAACGTCGAGTCGCACATAACGCGCATTGATCGAACTGAACATCTCGTCGGCATGAAAACCGTTGATTGTGTGCGAGGTGGTCGCCACCGTGGAACTAAAATCGCTTACGTTGCTGAAGATCAGATCGAAGTCAGTGAATCGATCCGAGGTTCCCGTTGTTCCACGTTGGAACAAGTCGAAGCCATTGACCTCCATGACCGACCCCAGATCGAAATCCACGAAAAGACTGTCTCCCGCGCCGTTGGACGCGTATTCCTGTGCACTGGCGTCCCGGCCAAATCCCCCGTCGGCCGCATTGGCAAGCGCGTAGTTGGTAGGGTTGCTGGCGTGCGCGGCACTGCCTCCTATGACAGAAGTAGTAGTGACGAGGGCCGATCCAGCCGCCGTGTTGAGGAAGCGCATTTCGGCGGCACCGAGGTTCTGTGCCGGCCCTAGAGACGTGCCTGCTTCCCAGCGCGCATATCGAAAACTGGTCTGTGCAAAAGACTGCCCGGGCCCTGCCCCGTTGCTACCCGTCGGATTGATGGTGATGATGTTGTCGGAGTTGTCGAAGACAGCATCATTACTGAGAATCAGTCGGGATACGCCGACAACATCACCAGAATTGTTCCGGGTCATGGCGAAGAACCGATCCACTGTTACGGTGGATCCAAAATCCATTTCCACCCATGTGCCGTTGCTGGTGCTGAACGCGTCTCCAGCCCCGCCCCCGGCGGATGCATATTCCGTGTCCCTGTTGCCATCAAACAGATTGGTAGCATCGAAAGCGCCGCTATATCGGGTCGCGCTATTGGTGATAGTGGGAATGCCGACGATTGCAGCATGCAAAGACAAAGGAGCAAAGAGTGACAGCAGGCTCACAGCGCGCGACATGGTAATGGTGCTCATAATAGGAGTGATTTAGGTTTCGGGGGGATTAGAGGTGAGATGTATATCTATTGCTAATAATTCAACGGAATTTCATCAACCCCGTCAACTTCTAAAAAAAGGAAAAGGCAGGGGCATTCAGCTGGTTTTTTTGTCAAGGGCCAGTCCCTTCACCTGCCTTATCTGATATGGGCCCTTTATCTCGAGTGCAGAGAATTGATCGTCCGGGGGTGATGGGATTCTTAATGGATGATGTTCTACTAGACCCTTAACTTTTGGATACCGTTGACTTTTTGGGCTCTAAACCTTTCATGCATCTTATTAAAGGTGCATCTTATTAAAGGTGTGTCTCTTTATCGGCTTAAGCTATATTTCTTTGGAGATACAAGAGACCTGAGAAAAAGAACTCAGCTTACTGTTTAATGACACTCACGTTTTCTATCAGGAACAGCGCGTCTTGGTAGTCGCCGTTGGAGGCTTCCTCGAAACCGACTAAGTAGGCGTTCTCGAGAGCTTTGCCTTGGTATGAGGTGACTGGATAAATCCGAGCGGTGTGTTTGATTTTCGCAGTAGTAGGGACGCTGGTGTCGGTGCAGGAGAGTTGCTTGTGGCCCTGAAAGTAGAGGTTGAATGCGCCTGCTGGGGCATTAAATAGCAGAGTTTTTCCGGCTCCAAGTATATCAGGAAATAAGCATTGGTGTGCATCTGGGAGTGTCTTTGAGCTGTCGATTAGCTCGCCAAGTTGGTGCTTCTTCTGGCCGAGGAAGTAGCCAAAGGGCGCCTTGCCCTTTGGAGAAAATCGGGCTAGTGGCGTTATTTTTGCCTGCTTGTTGTCTATCGCCTGAAAGTGGGAGGCGTCGAGGCTCTGGCCAATTGTAGCTGCCTTCGTGTCCAGATGGAGCGTGCTTCCGCCTACTTTGAGCGGGATGCCCAAGGCTTTAACGATGTCTAGAAGCGGTGGTTCGTTTTTGCCTTCAAACTGCTGCAAGCCGATCCCTCTGAGGGTGATTTCTGTGCCAGTTTGCTCTGGCCCGAGCTGAATGCTTGCGCTGTGCAGGAAGCTTTTCTGTGTTTTGTTGAATTGGATAGTGAGCTCGTAGCTCTTGCCTGGGGAGAGTTCTTTTGGGGTTTCGCTGATCAGGAAGGCGTGGTGATGCTCGCCGCTTAGCCTGGCTTCGCTGGGCAGTGTCTGCGAGGTCGGGTTAGTGATGGTGATAGTAGCGCTTTGCGACTTATACCCTTTGACGGCACTGAGGCTGACGAAGGATTGACTCACCTGCAGGTTGATGGGTGTGGCAAAGGCGGGTAGGGCTAGCGATAGGAAAATGAGGCACAGATGTTTCATAGTAGAATACTATCATTATAGCATTGGGGATATGAGTCTTATACGTCCTATAGGACCTATTGGTTGATTAATCATAGGACTTATCCTACTTCGCCGAGGCTACGCAGGACACGGTATGACTTATTGCTTTCTGCGGTGTTCTACGCGGGCTTTGTACATGAGTTCTTTGAGGCCGCCTTTTTCGAGGAAGTCCTTTTCGAGTCGGGCGATTTGTTTGTCGAGGAGGTAGTTGGCCTGGTGGATGAGGCAGAGGGCGATGTTGGCTACTACGCCGGCGTCTCGGGTGTCGGCGAATTCTTTATAGGTTTGATAGGACTCATGGGACTTATTGCCGAGGCCTCTGACGTAGAGCGCTTCCTTGGAGTTTTTGTCCCAGATGGGGTGGTTTCTGGTTCTGAGGTAGTCCTGGTAGTCGAGCAGGAGTTCTTCGAGGGAGGCCCGGGCGACGTTGGTGAGCTTGAGCTCCATCTCGGAGGATGTTTTGGCGGCCTTGGAGCCCTCGGCGATGTTTTGTTTGCCGGAGCGGGCGGCTTGCACCATTTGATCAACGGTGCGGTCGTTGTAAGTCAGGAAACGTTCGCAGAAACGGAAGGTGAGGTCATAGACGATCTCGGATTTTTGGTAGGAGAGGAGTTCCTGGTAGTTGCCGGTTTTGGGGAGGAAGCTGGGGTCTTCTGAACTCATGGGGTTTTGGGGGATAGGTCTTATAGGTCCTATAGGGCTTATTTTTTAGGGTTCTGGCGAACCTCGGGCTTTACGTTGATGGCTGGTTTCTTGGAGGTTTTCTCCATGTTCTCTACTCCGCTTTGCTGATCTGCGATCAGGTTGATGTCCACTTCCACCGGCACGGCTCTGAGGCCGGAGATGATTTTTTCTAGCTGGGTGATCGTTTTTTCTGAGAAAGAATGATCTTGAAGGCTGTCATTGATGCTGGTGAGCTGGGCGACGACTCTTGCTATAGGATCGTTTTCTCCGGCTCCTCCTAACAATTTGTTTTTATTGAAGTCTTTTTTGATCTGGGCCCAGCGGTTTTCCTCCGCCGGGGTGAGGATGTTTTCCATTTCCTTGAACTTGAGCAGGTTTGCCTCGGCGCCGGTAGTGAGGGTTTGGGATTCGTTTTCGTAGTGATCAATGACGAGCTCGCGCACTTCCTCGTGGGTCATCATGGGGAGGACTTTTTCGGCGATGCGGTTCATGTTCCGGTAGGAGCCTTGCAGCTTGAAGGCAGGCTCGGTGCGGTAGGCGTCTTCCTGGGCGGCAGAGCGGATGTATTCCAGGTTCACGCGCAGGATGGTGTCGCGCACGGTGTAGAGGTGCTTGGTGGTCTGGACAAATTCCTCGATCTCGGCGGGGGTGTAGTTGCCTTCGAAATCGATGCCTTCCTGGCTGCCGGTGGTGGCGATGCGCATGACGGCGTAGACGTCCTTCTGGCTGCGGGAGGCGAGCTTGGAGAGAACGCTGTTAGACGTGAGGGAGTTCTCGATGTAGGAGGCCTTGAACGAGTCTGCATTGCTGCCGATGATGTCGCCGAGGTTGTAGGTATCGGCGCGGTTGGCGAGCATGTCGGGGATCTGGAACTTGCCGCCGCTTTCGGTGTAGGGGTTGCCCGCCATGACGACGGAGACTTTTTTCCCCCGGAGATCGTAGGTTTTCGCCTGGCCGTTGTAAACGCCCTCGATCTTGCGTTGGCCGTCACAGAGGGAGATGAATTTCTGCAGGAACTCGGGGTTACAGTGCTGGATGTCATCGAGGTAGAGCATGACGTTGTCGCCCATTTCCAGTGCGAGGTTTAGTTTCTCCACCTCTTCCTTGGCGGAGGCGTTAGGAGCCTCGTTCGGGTCGAGAGAGGTGACGGCGTGGCCGATGGCTGGGCCGTTGATCTTCATGAAGGTGAGGCCGAGTCGATCCGCGACGTATTCCATGAGCGTGGTCTTGCCGTAGCCGGGCGGGGAGATGAGGAGTAGCAGGCCCATGCGATCGGTGCGGGTGTCGGCACCGGCGGTTCCCATCTGCTTGGCGAGGTTGTCGCCGATCATGGGGAGGTAGACGTCGTTGAGCAGCTTGTTTCTCACAAACGAGGACATGACGCGGGCCTTGAACTCGTTGAGGCGCATGTCGGCGCGTTTGGCCTCGGTGAGGTCCTGTTTGCTTTTGAGGTAGGCACGGTAGGTGGGCACGTTCTCCTGCTCGAATTTTTGCAGTTTATCGATGAAGGTGTTGTAGTGGAGGTGGTATTCGCCCTCGGTGATGGTGGGGTGGGAGCCTAGGAGGCCGGTTATTTCTGCGGTGACGTCGATGTGGTGGACGGAGAGTTTTTGGTGGGTGTCGGCGGCTAGGTGGGCGGCGGCTTCTTTGAATTGTGAATGTTGAATAGTGAATAGTGAATTACTATCAGGCGAGCTTTGCTCGCGTGTGGATAAGAGCCAGTCAAGGATGGTTTGGTATTTGGCGTGGCCGGTGAGGTTGGCTAGGGATTCCTCGTAGGACTGCTTGGCGTGTTTGGCGGTGAGGGTTTGTTTGAAGTTTTTGATGATGGTGTCGGCTTCCGGGGAGACGACGAAGTTTTGGCCGGAGGAGAGCTGGTCGAAGAGGTAGTTGGCGATTTGCTGTGAGGGCAGGCGAGGCGGTTGCAAACCGCCGCCACGTTGGCTTTCTTCGAAGGCGGATTGGAGTTGGGCGATGTAGGGTGTGGATTGGCTGGGCGGCTGGATGCCACCGCCACGGAAGCCATATTTGCTGATGGTGGCGTGGGTTTTGAGTTGTTGGGCGAGGGTGGATTTTTCCGGGCTGTCCCAAGTGTGCCAGAAGAGGATGGCGGCGGCGCGGGTGGCGGGGGAGTGTTTGAGGAGGCCTATTTTTTCGTGGATGGGGAGGAGGGACTGGAGGATTTTGTGGGCGTCGTGGTCGTGCACGCCTTTGGTGTAGCCTTCGGTGTAGCGCTCACTCGCGAAGCGGGTGAGAGTTTCAAGATTCAAGTTTTCAGTTTCAAGTGGTTGACTAGGCGACCGGAGGTCGCCGTCACGGAGGAACTTGTAGGCAAGATACTCTGCGCGGTAGACGGTCTTGTTTTCGGAGATGATTTCTTGGGGCCAGACGTCGCGGGTGGCTAGGAAGTCGGGGTCGGTGATGGGTTCGAAGAAGTCGGTGCCGGCGAGGTGGAAACACATGTGCTCGTCGCGGGGCACGATGGAGAGCTCCAGCTCCTGGGTGTTGACGTTGAACTTGTGTTTGCCGAACTGGATGATGTTGGTGCCATCGACGAAGAGTTCTTTGCGGTCCTTGAGTTGCCGCACGGCGTCTTCCTTCAGCGTTTTCAGCTGGGTCTGGATGTCGGCGGCTTTGACGGAGTCGCCAAGGCCTTCTAACTGCTCGATGATGTCGCGGACTTTGGAAATCATCAGGTCGCCAGCGAAGTAGCCGTTGATCTCGTTGATTTCCTTGAATCCTTCGGCTCGCTTGCTAATGCCGGAGAGCACGCGCTCGGCGGATTTCACCAGATTCGCGGCGCGCTGGTTGCGCTTCTCTAACAGCGAGGTTTTGCGGGTTTCGAAGGCATCGTAAACTTCCTCGCGTTTGGCGGCGAGTTCCTCGGCGTAATCGTCGAACTCGGCGAATTTTCCTTCGAGCTCCTCGATCTGGACCATGACTTTCGTCAGGTATTCATCGCATTTCTCCGGGCCGTCGCAGAGGTCGAGGAAATTGACCACGGCCTGTACTAACAATTTCATCTGGGCGCCGAACTGGGCGGTGCCTTCGGCCTTGGCGAGTGACTGGCGTTTGTTCTTCAGCTCAGCGCGGACGGCGTTGAGGGTGGAGTAGATACCGGAGATGGAATCGATGATCGTTGTAGTCTGGGTGGCGTCCTCGATCTTGAGGTTGGAGACGACGTCGATGAGCATTTCCAGCTCGGTGCCGGCCTCATCCAGCTTCTCGCTGGACTCGTCTGCCTCGGTGACTTTTTTTAGTTTCGCGATGGCATTCTTTTGCTCATCGACAGCGGCTTTGTAGGGATCGAGTGCCTCGGGAGTGAGTAGGAATTTGACAGTCTTGTTAGAAACGGTCTCGGTGGCCTCGACCACTTGCTGCTCGAGCGTGGCGACGGTTTCCAGATCGACATAGCGCAGGTCACGGAGACCGATGATATCGCCGCGGAGGGTGCGCAGGCTGGAGAGCTGGTGCACGTAACCCTGGATGTCATCCGGCGGTGAGTGCTCGACTTGGCGCAGCAGTGTCTGCACCTGCTCCTGGATTTCGCGCGTGCTCTCGGCGGTGGACTCGCGCAGACGCACCACTTTTTCAAACTCATTGATTGCGGAGTTCGCAGCGGTATTGATCTCGCGCAGGGGTTCAGCGAGCTTGAAGGCCTCGTCCTTGCTGAGCCAGAAGTAGGTGTCGTTGATATCGCCGGTTTTTTTAACGAGGTCGAGGTAGAGTCCTGCGTAGGAATCTTCCTTTCCTAACAAATTAACCACCTCACGACATTCGGCCATACAGCGGACGATGTCGGCGTTGCCGAGTTTGAACAGGAAGGAATCGTTGGCCTTGATGCTGGCTGCGGCGTCATCGCCGATGTAGGGGGTTTGCCAGACCTGGATGACGTGGTGTTTGCTGGCTGCGTCTTCGGAGCGGAAATAGAGCAGTTTGCCATCGGGGAAGAGCGAGTAGCCTGAGCAGATGATGGGGGTTTCCACCGTGCGCTCGATGAGGTTGTAGGAGAGCAGCACGTAGTCGCCGGAGGTGCGATTGTAGAAAACGAAGAGAGTGTCTTCACCATTAGCTGAGGCGATGCGTTTTTCGAAACGCATGTCGTCGAGGCCGTGGTCGAAGATTTTGGCTTCTCCTGTTAGTTGGAGATAGCCATTGGCAAAAATGAGACCGTGATCGTCCGGGAGCAGGACGCATGAGTGGCCGATGGCGTCGATGCGCTGGACGGTTTGTGTTTTTTCATTAAAGACGAGGTAGCGGTAGAGCTGCTCGCGGTAGGGGAGGATTTTTAGGAGAATGAGCGGGCCGACGACGGCGTAGAAGATCTCGGCGTCGTCGAGGGTTTGATCGAGATCGGTGACATCCTCGGCGTAGATGCCGTGGCCGCTGGCGGTGTTGTCCTCAACCTTGATGGTCAGGTCGCCGCCTACGGTTTCGACGAAGATTTTATCCTCGATGGAAATGTGCGGGTGTTCACCGTGACGTTGCATGTCGCGGTGGGCGCGTATCCATGTGAACTCCTGCTGCGGGGGGAACTTGTATTCGTGGTCGAATCGGTTGCCTTGGTAGTCTAACGAGCCGTCGCCTTTGACGATCCATTTGAAGGTCTTGATGTCATCAATTCCTTTGCCGATCCGCATGCCCATGTAGAGGTTCGGGCCGGTGACCATGAATTTTACAAAGGTGGCCTCTTTGTAATACTTGTAGATGTAGTGGAAGTCCTCGGCGAAGGTGCCACCTAACAGTATGCCGAGATCTTCTTTGGTAAACAGGTGTGTTTGGGGGTCATAATGGTAAACAGCGAAGACGTCCTGCGGATCGGTGGTCTTTTTCAGGCCGAACTGGATGTTGTAGCCGAAGAGGAAGCGGTTCGCGCCGATGGAGACCATGTCGCGCGGGATGCAATTGTGCTCGGTGCTGACGCGCTCGGTGGCGATCAGCGCGGGGTCGATGGCACCGAAGATGTCCTTGCGGGCGGCGTTGAGCTGCTCGATGCGCTGCTGGAGGAGCGCGCCGTGCTTTTCCATGCGACCGCGGATGACCTCGTAGGCACCGCCTTCTAGTTGTTGTTCTTGGGACATTTTTTTTACCGCTAAATACGCTTGGGTTACGTGCTTAGGATGAGGGCTTGGGTTGATGCCTGCGGCGCTTGACCGCGAATCTTGCTAATTGGGCGAATTTTTTCTTGGGATGATTATTCCTTTGGTTGTGAGCTTTGGCTCTAACCTTGGAGGTTGGGAGGGGGATCGTTTTTGGTGTTTACGATGCGTTCGTATTCTAGTTTGGTTGGGTTACAGAAGTTGACTAGAATGCCTAATTTGAAGCCAGTGGCTTTGAGGTAATTGTGGACTTGGCGCCGGTGGTCGTCGTTGAGTTCTTTGACGGCTTTGAGTTCGAGGATGATTTTGGAATAGGCAATGATGTCGGGGCGGAAGTTCTTTTTTAGGATGTGTCCTTTGTAACGAACTTCTAGACGGGATTTTGAGATGTAGGGAATAGCTCTTGCCGCGAATTCTAGTTCCAATGACTCATGATAGAGGGGCTCGTCGAAACCGCTTCCCATCTCGTTGTAGACTTCAAAACACGCTCCGACGATATTGAAGGATTCTTGTTTGTAGATGATGGACATACAACTGAGAGGTCAGGAGGAGAAGGGCCAACGGACGGACCAGAATCTCACGAAGCCAGGTAAAAAAATTCGCCCAATTCGCAAGATTCGCGGTCAGTCTTTTCTTCTAGCCAAGGAAATCCTTGGCGGGGGTTTCTTTGAGGTTGAAGCGGTCGGCGGCGTTGAGGAAGCCTAGGAGTTTGTCGCGGGTTTCGCCGTCGGCTTTGACGATGAGGTTTCCTAGCAGGGCGCCTACGCTGAGGTTTTTGATGTCCTCGGTTTCGATGCCGTATTGATCGATCCAGGCGGCCATCTGGGATTTGTAGTATTCCGGATCGCCGTTGAAGAAGGTCTCCTTGACGTCGCCTAACACGCGGGAGTTGTCGACGGTGCGGTCGACCACTTTACCGGAGGTGATGGCGTGGGTGATGCGGTCGAAGAACTGGGTCTCACCACCGACGATGTCGATCTTGGCGGACTTGAGGGCTTCGCCGACAACGATGGCTTGTTGCTCGGCGATCTGGCGTTGGACGTCGATCTGGGCGAGTTCGACGGCTTTTTCCTTCTCGAGTTCGAGTTTGAACTCCTCGTGGTCCTGGCCGGCTTCCTCGAAGAGTTTCATGGCGGCGGCCTTCTGCTCGATGCCGGTGGCCTCGGCCTCGAACTTGAGTCGGTTTACCGTGGCTTCCGCCGTGCCTTGTTTCTCGGCGGCGTCTGCCTTGGCGACCATGACCTCGGCCTCACCCAGACCGACGGCGGCGGCTTCCTTGGCGGTGGCTTCGGCGAGCATTTTCTTGGCGGCTGATTGTTTCTCAGCGGCGGCTTGCTCGGCCTCGGCGATGACCAGCAGCTCCTCGGCGTGGAGCTCGGCGGCTTGTTTATCGGCATCGGCTGCCTTGACGCGCTCGTAGAGTTCCTGGTCGGCCTTGAGGATGGCGGCCTCCTTGACAGCCTCGGCGCGTTTGATCTGCTCGATAAGGATTTCCTGGGCGAGGGCCTCTGCGTTGGTGACCTTGACCTGCTTGGCGCGGTCGGCACCGGCGAAGGCTTCGGTATCGAGGATTTTTTGTTGTTCGATGACCACGGTCTTCTCGACAGCGACGCGTTCTTTGATGACATCCTGGATTTCCTTGCGCTGGACCTCGAGGGCTTTTTCCTTCTCGATGTCTTTCAGCTCGGTGATGCGCTGGCGTTCGATCGACTCGAGTTCCTGGTCGCGTTTGACGCGTTCCAACTCAACAGCATCGGTGCGTTCCTTGTTACGCAGGGCGACGAGGACCTGGCGTTGTTTATTTTCCTCGGCGATCTGGATTTCTTCTTCGGCGGCGATGCGTGCCTGCTCGGCTTTCTGGCGCTGTTCTTCCTGCACCTGCATCGTCTCGGCTTGCTCGCGGGCCTGGACGGTTTCAATTTCGCGTTTTTGTTTTGCCTCGGTTTCGGCGAGCTGGCGTTCGAGCTCGAGGATTGCCTCGCGGGCTTCGACGTCCTGCTGTTTGATGACCTTTTCCTTGTCGCGCAGAATATTGTTAGAAAGCTTTGCCTGCTCGGCGGTGAGGTGGTGGATTTTCTTCATACCCTCGGAGTCGAGGATGTTATCGGGGTCGAGGGATTCGAGTGGGGTTTGCTCGAGGTAGTCGATGGCGGCATCATCGAGGACGAAGCCATTGAGGTCGGTGCCGATGACTTTGAGCATTTCATCGCGGAAGGTATCGCGTTCCTCGTAGAGCTGGATGAAATCGAATTTCTTACCGACGGTTTTGAGGGCCTCGGAGAACTTGGCATCGAAGAGAGCGCGGATTTCCGGCTCGGATGATGCGCGGTCGCAGCCGATGGACTCGGCGACGCGGAGTACATCGTCCTCGACGTTATTGACCCGGACGAAGAAGGCGACCTTGATATCGGCGCGCATGTTGTCCTTGCAGATCAGGCCGTTTTTACCGGTGCGGTCGACCTCGATGCGTTTGACCGAGATATCCATCAGCTCGGCGCGGTTGAACAGCGGGATGACGGTGCCGCCGTTGAAGATGACCTTGGTTTTCGGCAGGCCGGTAACGACGAGGGCGGTTCCCTTTTCCACCTTGCGGTAGAACAGGAGGATGAGGACAAAAAGCCCGAGGATGATCACGGCTACTGGAATGACGACGGCCATTATCCACTGGGGGGCGGCTGCGAGGATTTGCATGGTATTCATAGTGTATTGATGTTGGGTTGTTTAATTGAATGTTACAGGGTTCTGACGTTGTAAATGCCTGTGTCCTTATCGTAGGAGACAACGGCGACTTCGGTTCCGCGAGGGATGGGAGAATCTTCTGAAGTGATGCAGGTAAGGGTAGCTGGAGCGCCTTTTTCCCGTTTTTGTTCGACCTGCCCGTATTTTCCATCGACCTCCTTGGAGATCACGATAGCTGTACCGCCGACAGCGGGTTCTGCTTTTTCGAGTTCCTTCATTTTCCGGAAAACAGGAACGAGGGGAGCGGTGGCTATTTTCACCAGAATCACGGATACGACAAACGATGAGAAAAAGATGACCATGACCAGCCAGTCCCAGAGTTCTGGATTGAGGTAGTAGTTTGCCATCATGGAGCCGACCCACATGAAGACGGACAGTAATGAGAGAATGGCCATGAGTGGGACATCGGCGGCATTGACAAAGCGCAGGGCGGCGGCGAGGGGCGACGGGATATGTCCGTTGGAGTCGCCATCAGCGTCGACGTCCAGATCGACATCGGCATCGAGGTCAATATCGACCGAGTCGACCCCGAAGATCCCGATGATACAGCTAAGCCAGTAGAGCATGAACAAACCAACGACACATGTCAGGGGTAAGTTATGCGGTAGTATTGCGATTTCCCAGATTTCCTTCACGACGATGTGATTTAAAAGGGAAAAGTCACTTTGCGCGATTACAAATGTTGGAGAAATTTGCAGTGCTGGGTGGAGTAACTGAATGGTGGCTGATTTTGGCCGTGAGATTCACCTGAACTTTACAGAATCTTAAACAAATTCAGTGGTTGGGGAAATACGAGCTTTACGAGGAGGGCCTAGGGTATGCCCGAAGCCAAGCCACGAAAGCTATGCCAATTGACACAATCAACGGATGCATCGGTTGCGAAACCTGCGTCCAGGTCTGTCCCACGGATGTGATCCGGATGGACCCGAAAACCAAGAAGGCGATCATCAGATACCCGGATGATTGCCAAATCTGCCACCTCTGCCGGATGTACTGTCCGGTGGATGCCATTCAAATCACACCCGACAAGTCGATACCTGTCGTCGTTTCCTGGGGATAATGCCATGAACCACGTCATCCGATCCTATTCCTCCCTCATCATGGGGGTCTTTTTCCTCGTCATTCCCGCGGCTCTGGTCGTTTTTGGTCCGACACCTGCCCGCGGAAGCTGGCTGAAGGATTTTCTATCAATACTTACCATTCTCGGCTTCTCGATGATGTTGGGGCAGATGTATCTCACCCGGATCAAAAGTGCCTTCACCCGGGGGATGAAGCTGCCGCGCGTGGTGCGACTGCACAAGGCCATCGGCTACCTCCTGGTCTCGGTCATCCTGCTGCATCCGGCCTTCATTGTGCTGCCGCGTTACCTCGAGGCTGGAGCCAGACCCATTGATTCGTTGATCACTATGGTGACGGAATTCGACAACATGGGTATTGTTCTTGGACTCGCGGCGTATGCACTGATGATTTTGTTAGGAATTACCGCTGTATTCAGAACCAAAATGCCTATCAGCTATCGTCAGTGGCGTGTTTTGCACGGTATTCTCTCCATATTGTTTATTGCTTTCGGAACTTGGCACGCTGTCGACATGGGTCGTCACATGGACCGGGTGCTCTCCATCTATTTTATCACGCTTGCCACCATCGGCTGTCTGCTGGTGCTGCAATTGTATCTTTTCAACAACCAACCAAGCAAGGAGCCCGCCAATGGATAAACCAAAAACCAGTCAAAAAGACCTCTCTCGCCGCGACTTCATCAGTCTCTCTGCCGGTGCCGCAGGACTCGCCGCGCTTGCCGCCATAGCGATGCAGCAATCGGACGCAGAGGTCGAGGAAAACGAACCGACGCTGAATCCGGACGATATCAAAACCCGGGAGGCCGAGGCCGACGTGCTCGTCATCGGCGGTGGCATGGCGGGGCTGTTCGCTGCCGTCAAAGCCCACGATGCTGGTGCCAGGGTCATGCTTGTTTCCAAAGGCGCGCTCGGCGCCTCAGGGCAAACACCTTTCGCCAAGGGTATGTTCAGCTTTGATGCCAAAAAGGAAGGGATGACACTCGACGAATACGTCGACAAGGTATCCTACTCCGCCCTCGGCACAAACAATCCAATCTTCACTCGCCAGACCGCCGAGCACTCTGCCGACCGTATCGACGAGCTGCGCGAGTGGGGATTTTTTGACAACGTCCTATGCCGGAAACCTTTCCTGCACCCCGTCGAGGAGCGTGGTATTCCGGTTAAGGAACGCGTTACGATCACCCACCTGATCAAGGAAAATGGTCGTATCGCCGGAGCCGCTGGTTTTAGTCTGGATGACGAATGCGTGTGGTTTTACAAAGCCAAAACCGTTATCCTCTGCACGGGGGCAGGAGGTTTTAAACCGAACGGGTTCCCAATTTGCGACCTCACCCATGACGGCACGGTGATGGCCTATCAGATTGGAGCCAAAGTCACTGGCAAGGAGTGGAACGACGGCCACCCGGGCAGATCGGGAAGCCCAGCGGCCTGCTTCGATGGCTGGGGCGGAATCGGTGGAATGTTTGAACAAAAACCAGGCACGACCGGTGTTGGTATCCGCCATGATCTTGGTGTGGATATGAATTACACAAGCTACGTCAACGGTCCATCCGAGGGTGGACAGGGCGGACCGGGCATGGGTGGCCCTCCCGGCAGGGGTGGTGGAAAAACCAGTGGCGGACCACAGCGCCCCGCAGGACTTGAGGATCGCCGTGGCCCGGGTGGCCCTCCAGGAGGAGGCGATGGAGATCATCCGATGGGGCCACCACCCGATGGCGGTCCGGGTGGTAAAGCAGGTAAAGGCGGTGGCCCGGGAGGGCCTCCCGGGGGAGGTAAAGGAAGCCCTCCCGGTATGAGCGGTTCCCCGGTCGGAGGATCATCAGCCGGCATGGCTATTCATAAGGCCGAAGGACTGGTGCCAATCAACGAACACTGCGAATCTAACATCACGGGTCTCTATGCCGCTGGTGATGCGCTCGGCTCGTACATGGCGGGCGGTATTTACACGCAGATTGGTTCATCACTTGCCGGCTCCGCTGTTCAGGGTGCGGTTGCCGGTGAGGCTGCTGCCGCCAAGTGTAAGGAGTTGCCCAAGGTCTCACTAACAACGGCCAAGCGTAAACAGATTACTGAGGAAATGCTCGCTCCGCTCAAACGCAAGTCCGGATACGGTCCACGCTGGGTCACTCAGACGCTGCAGGGCATTATGATTCCCAATTTCATCCTCTACATCAAAAAGGAAAACCTGATGCGCGCTGCCCTCGCCTATATCGAGGAACTGCGCGACCACCACATGCCAAGACTCCGTGCATCGGACATGCACGAACTGCGTCTGGCACACGAGACCGCGAACATGATCATCAGCGCCGAGATGAAGCTGCGCGCCTCGATTGAACGCAAGGAAAGCCGCTGCTCCCACTACCGACTCGACTATCCGGAGATAGACGACGAGAACTGGCGCGTCTGGCTCAACCTCTACAAGGGGAAAGACGGGAGTATGCAGTTGGAAAAACAACCCTTCGGCAGATGGCCGAGCTCGAATATATCCTAAGCATTGGTTTGATCCGATATACCGATGCCTTCCATTATCATGGAAGGCGCCATCGAAAATGTTAGGCTGTGCCAGAGCGCTGTGCAATCCCCATCAGGGCGTAGGTGAGTTTGGCGGCGGTGTAGGAGCAGGAGTGCAGCTCGGTGCGGGGGGAGAGCTCGACGACGTCGATGCCGAGGATGTTTCTACCTTTGGCGGCGGCCTCGCAGGCGTCGAGGGCCTGCCACCAGTCGAGGCCGCCGGGTTCCGGGGTACCGGTGGCGGGCATCAGCGAGGCGTCGAGGCCATCGACATCGAAGGTGAGGTAGATGTCCCTGGGGAAATCCTCGGGGAGGAGGTTTGCGGGAATGCCGTTGCGGTGGAGTTCGCGGGCGTCGAGGTAGGCGATGTTGTGGGCGGCGCGGTAGTCGATTTCCTCCTGGCAGAGATTGCGGATGCCGACTTGGAAAATGGGGATGCCGAGCTCGTGGATGCGGCGCATGACGCAGGCGTGGCTGCCGGGGTTGCCCTCGTAGCTGTCGCGGAGGTCGGCGTGGGCGTCGATCTGGACCACGCCGATGTTGGGGTTGATGGCGTGGAGGGCGCGGACGGGGGAGATTGTTAGAGAGTGTTCGCCGCCGAGGGTGACGGGGATTTTTCCCGCCTGATAGACCGGGGTGCAGGCTTTTTCGAGATTGCGCAGGCAGACCTCTGGGGTGGAGAAGCAATTGACGACGGGGGCGGTGTGGATGCCGAGTTCCCCCGGGAAGGAAGTGCCGTCGTGGGCCTCCAACTGATAGGACGCCTCAAGGATGGCCTTGGGGCCGTGGGCGGTGCCGCCGCCGTAGGAAACGGACTCCTCCAGCGGCATCGGCAGGATGTGGAAGTGGGCGTCCTCGGGGGTGGACTGGGGGAACTCGGAGGATAGGAAGTGCATTTTGAATGGATGATTGCAGATTTAAGAATGAATGATTGCTTGGGATGTGTGCTTGGGATGTTGCCTGCGCCGCTGACCGCGAATCTGGCGAATTGGGCGAATTTTTCTTGGGTTGAATGATCAATTTTTTTGACCGCGAAATACGCGAAATACGCGAAATTTGGCTTGGGTTGATGGTTTGGGTTGTGTGTGGCAGCCTTACTGCCTACTGAATACTGCCCCGTTAGGACAACCGGTTCCGGTAGTCTTGGTAGGTGAACTGGCGGTCGATGGTGACGGTGTTGGTTTCGGGGTGGTAGCGGCCGATGGCGGGGTGGTTGACACCGTTGAAGTGGTTGGTTTTGACCATTGAGTAGTGGGCCATGTCGGTGAAGACGAGGCGGTCGCCGATCTTCAGGTCCTGGTCGAAGGAGTAGTGGCCGATGACATCGCCGGCGAGGCAGGTGGTGCCGCCCAGGGTGATGGTATGGGGTTTTTCCCCGGGGTGTCCTGCGCCGATGATTTCCGGGCGGTAGGGCATTTCCAGCACATCCGGCATGTGGGCGGAGGCGGAGGTGTCGAGGATGGCCAGCTCATGGCCGTTGCTGGAGAAGCGGTCGAGCACGGTGCTGACGAGGAAGCCGGTGTTGAGGGCGACGGCCTCACCGGGTTCGAGGTAAACCTTGATGTCGTAGGTGCTGCGGAGGTGTTTGACGAGGCGGATGAGCAGGGCGGTGTCGTAGTCGGGCCGGGTGATGTGGTGGCCGCCGCCGCAGTTGAGCCATTTCAGGCGGTGGAGGAACTTGCCGAACTTTTCCTCCACGTGTGTGAGCGTGCGCTCGAGGGTGTCGGAATTCTGTTCGCACATGGTGTGGAAATGGAGGCCGTCGATGCCCTCGAAAATGGCATCACCGGCGTTATTCAGGTCGGCGGCGGTGATGCCGAAGCGGGTGCCTTTGCGGCAGGGGTTGTAGATCTCGGTTTCGACTTCCGAATACTCCGGGTTGATGCGCAGGCCGAAGGACGCCTTGGTGTCGGGGTCGCGGCTGAGGTGTTGGAAGCGTTGCCACTGGCTGAGGCTGTTGACGGTGATGTGGTGGCAATTTTTCCGCAGGAAATCCATTTCGCTGTCCTGGTAGGCGACGCAGTAGGCGTGGACTTCGCCGCCGAACTTCTCGAGTCCGAGTTTCGCCTCACTGAGTGAGCTGGCGGTGGTGCCCGCGAGGACCCGGGAGATTTGGGGGAAGGAGGACCACATCGCGAAGCCCTTGAGGGCGAGGATGATGGTGCCCCCGGATTCGCGCTGGACGTGGTCGAGCAGCTCCAGGTTGTTTGCGAGCAGCGACTCGTCGAGCAGGAAACAGGGGCTGGGGACCTCGGGTCGGCTGCAGACTTCTTGGATGTTGTGGGGCATGCTTTTTGACTGCGAATCTGGCGAATTGGGCGAATTTTTTTCCGGGGTTGGGGGATCGGGCTTATGTGACGTATAGGGCTTATAGGACCTATGGGTTGTGTTTTTTGAGTTGCTCGAGGAAGGGGGCGCCGTCGACGACTTCCCAGGGCAGGCCGTATTGGTTGAGGGCGTCCATGAAGGGGTCGGGATCGTTTTGCTCCATGTTGTTGACGCCGGGTTTTTTCCAGTGGCCGTCGAGGATCATCTTGGCGCCGATCATGGCGGGGACTCCAGTGGTGTAGGAAATGGCCTGGGACATGGTCTCGGCGTAGGCCTCCTGGTGGTCGCAGACGTTGTAGATGTATTTCTGCAGGCGTTTGCCGTCCTTGGTGCCGTCGATGACGCAGCCGATGCAGGTTTTTCCCTTGGTCAGCGGACCGAGGGACGCGGGGTCGGGGAGCACTGCCTTGAGGAACTCGAGGGGGGCGATTTTCTGGCCTTGGAAATCGACCGGCTCGATGGCGGTCATACCGACGTTTTGCAGAACGGTCAGGTGGTTGATGTAGTTCTGGGAGAATGTCATCCAGAAGCGGATGCGCTTGAGGCCGCGGAGGTTCTGGCAGAGGGATTCCATTTCCTCGTGGTAGAGCAGATAGATGTCCTTGGTGCCGACCTCGTCGTGGGGGAAGTCGAAGGGTTGATGGATTTCCAACGGCTCGGTCTCCTTCCAGTCGCCACCTTCCCAGAAGCGGCCCTTGGCGGTGATTTCGCGGATGTTGATCTCCGGGTTGAAGTTGGTGGCGAAGGGCAGGCCGTGGTCGCCGGCGTTGGCGTCGATGATGTCGACGGTGTGGATTTCATCAAAGAAATGTTTCTGGGCGTAGGCGCAGTAGACGTTGGTGACGCCGGGGTCGAAACCCGAGCCTAACAGAGCAGTGAGACCGGCATCGACAAAGCGCTGGTGATAGGGCCACTGGTATTCGTAGGA
Source organism: Akkermansiaceae bacterium (assembly GCA_024233115.1). NCBI lineage: Bacteria > Pseudomonadati > Verrucomicrobiota > Verrucomicrobiia > Verrucomicrobiales > Akkermansiaceae > Akkermansiaceae bacterium. Next base: position 253,209 of record JACKQB010000007.1, on the reverse strand, counting down.
GAACTTCGGATCGTCCTTCGGCTCGTAGTTGGCGGTGTCGAGGTAATCGACCCCGGCTTCGAGGCATGCCTCCATCAGGGTGAGGTCCTGGTAGGGAAGGGCGACGTTGATGAGGATGTCCGGCTTCACCTTTTTGAGCAGGGCGACGACCTCCGCGACGTTGTCGGCATCGACGGCGGCTGTTTCGATCGGGTAATCGATCTCCGCGGCAATGGTGTCACAGCGGGACTTCGTGCGTGATGCGAGGGTGATGTTTCCGAAGGTTTCGGGAAGCTGGGCGCACTTGTGAACGACGACACGGCCAACGCCGCCGGCACCGATGATGAGTGTGGATTTCATAATTTGAATGTTGGTGATTAGGTATTTGGGGATTCGAAGTAAGTGTAGCCGTCGATGCTTTCGCGGTAAGTGTCCATGATCTGGCGGCGTTCGGCTGGAGTGATTTTTCCATTTTCCACGGAACGTTCGGCCAGGCGGCGGAAGCGTTCGAGGAGGTTTTTGGTATCGTATTCCACGTAGGAGAGTACATCCGAGATAGTGTCCCCAGCGAGTTCACGGCGGTATTGGGTCTGGCCATTTTTTACACCGATGCTGACGACGTTGGTATCGCCTAACAAGTTATGAAGGTCTCCAAGTGTTTCCTGGTAGGCACCGACAAGAAAGACGCCGAGCAGGTAATCTTCATTGTCTTTGAGCCTGTGTAAGGGAATGTGGGATTGGTGTTCTCCGTTGATGATGAAGTTGTCAATTCGGCCATCGCAGTCACAGGTGATATCGGCGAGTGTTGCCTTGGCTGTGGGCTCTTCATTGAGCCTGTGGATGGGCATGACGGGAAAAAGCTGGTCGATGGCCCAAGAGTCGGGAAGAGATTGGAAAAGGCTGAAGTTACCGTAGTAGACATCGAGAAACGGATGATTCTCGGCGAGGGCATCCGGCACGTCCTCCATGGAAGCTGCGATTTCATAGAGGCGGATCATGATACGGGTGAAGAGCGAGTTGCTGTGGGCCCGCTCCCGCAGGGAAACATTGCCATGCCTGAAGAGGGAGAGTATTTCCTCCCGGTAATAGACGGCATCGTTGTAGCACTCCTGGATATTTTCTTCTTCGAGATAGCTTTCCACCTCACTGAGTTTGACGAGGTAGGGGTGGGCGTTTGCTGGCATGACCTCCGGTCCGGCACTTGCGAAGGGGCTGTTGACATCGAGGATGTTGAAAATAAGAACCGAGTAGTAGGCCGCTACGGCCCGACCTGATTCACTGATGATTGTGGGGTGGGGGAGCTGGCTGGAATCGCAGATGGTTTTGACGATGTCAATGATGTCGGCGGCATACTCCCGGGTGCCATAATTGCGGCTGCTCAGGGAGTCGCTGCGCGAGCCGTCATAATCGATGCCCAAACCTCCCCCGATGTCCAGGAAGCCCATTGCGGCACCTTCCTTGATGAGTTCAACGTAGATGCGTGTGGCTTCGGTGGCGGCTTCCCGGATGGATTTGATGTCGGGGATTTGCGATCCCTGATGATAATGGAGCAGCCGGAGCGTATCCAGAAAACCTTGTTCTCTGAGCGTATCGACGGTGTTAAGGATCTGGCTTGTTGTTAGGCCGAAGACGCTGTTTTCGCCACTTGAGTGTGACCAATGGCTGTTGTTGCAAGTGGAGAGTTTGGCCCGGATACCGAGCATCGGTCGGATGTCGAGAGCTTTTGCGCGATCGAGGATCAGATCCAGCTCGCTGGGCATCTCGATGACCAGGACGATTTGCAGTCCCATCTTGGTGCTTTTCAGGGCGAGGTCGATGAATTCCTCGTCTTTGTAGCCATTGCAGATGATCAATGCCTCCGGGTTGTGCATGTAGGCGAGGGCAGCCAGGAGTTCGGGTTTGCTGCCAGCCTCGAGACCGTAGTTGTATTGTTCTCCGAACTGGGTGATTTCCTCGATGACCTGTTGTTGCTGGTTGACCTTGATGGGGTAGACCCCGCGGTAATTGCCTTGGTAGCCGGAGTCAGTGATCGCGGAGTTAAACGCCTCGTTGAGGTTGCGGATACGGTCGGCGAGAATATCGTGGAAGCGGAGCAGGAGCGGGGTGTCGAAGCCGCGTTCACGGATGCCGTCCACGATATCAGGGAGGCTGACGGAGGCGGTTTTGTCACCGTCATGAAGATGGACGTGGAGGTGTCCGTTTTCAGCGATGCTGAAATAATTATTAGCCCAAGTATCCACGCCATAGAGGTCGTTTGCTTGCTGGGTATCCCATGCAACAGGGGTCGTTGGTATGTCCATGATTGGGGAGGGTGCTATATGGCGATTCTGGCTTGTTCTGGATTATTCTGGCTTTACACGTGCTGCTGGGGTCGAATATAAAGACGGTTTGCAGCTTGAGAACAGAGAAATTATATGAAAAATGACGGGGATCACCATTTCGCAAATTTTTGGCAGTCCGAGAAATTTGATTGACTATTGGGGTTGGTAGAATCTAGTGCTGCATTCAGGTCAAAGTTGTGCCTCACGGGAGAAGATAAACAACAAAGATATCATCTTATAGAGTTAAATCCGGTGGGCTGGTGTCCACACCTCTACGGCGGCAGAAATGACTGAAAAAATATTATCAAACAAATTCAGATGATTCATCCATCGACCGAGCTTCGGCTCGTTGACGCAGTAATTGGTTACGGTGTGTTCGCTACGAAATACATACCGCGCGGGACAGTCATTTACGCTCAGGATGCCCTCGAGTTGAGGGTGTTACCCGATGCGTTTTCAGAGCTCAATGCGGAATGCAAGTCGATGGTGGATAAATATTCATTTATCGACCCAAGAGGGGCCCGTGTGTTGAGTTGGGATTTTGCAAAGTATGTCAATCACCGCTGTGAATGTAATACCATGAGTACAGGGTGGGGGTTTGAGATCGCCATCCATGATATTCTTGAAGGTGATGAAATCACAGACGACTACGGACTTTTCAACCTGGAATACGATATGGAAGTTTCATGTGGTTGCACGAACTGCCGTGGTGTTGTTAGGGGGAGTGATGTTGATACGTATTATCGGGAGTGGGACCGGAAAATCCGACGTGCCCTACTGAATTTTAATCATGTGGAGCAACCCCTGTTGTCGCATCTTGGTGATGATGTCAGGTCGGGCTTGAATTCCTATTTCCGGGGAGAGTCACCATATCTTTCTGTGAGAGAGTTGAAGTACACACCTGCCGTTGAGGAATTGGCACGTGTGATTGTTGCATGAATCATCCATTTTTCTGATTGGGATTACCCAGATATTACCCGTGATGGTTTCTAGGTTTGCATTGGAAGTAAGCAGCATACTTGCTGATAAGTATGAGGTCGTATCCATGCTTGGGCGAGGATGGGAAGGTGAAGTCTATAAGATCAAAGAGGTGGTCACCCAGGTTGAGCGGGCGGCAAAAATATTCTACCCCCAGCGTAATTTGCAAAACAAGTCAGCCATTGCCTATGCCCAAAGACTACACAGGCTGAGGAAGTGTCCGGTGATGATTGGATATCATAGTTGTGAAAAAATTGAACATGACGGTGAGGTTCTGACCCTATTTGTATCGGAATACGTGGAAGGGGAATTGCTGACCCGGCATCTGTCCCGGTACCGGGGCGGCCGGTTAGCGTTGTTTCAGGGACTGCATTTGCTTCATGCCCTGGCAAAAGGCGTGGAAAACATGCACAACCTGGGTGAGTATCACGGGGATCTTCATAGCGACAACATCATCGTGCAGAGTTTGGGGGTCAGTTATAATCTGAAACTGTTAGATCTGTTTAACTGGGGAAAGTCAAGCCGTAGCAACCAACAGCATGACATCTGTTGTATGATCCGGGTATTTTACGATGCGATAGGAGGAGCGAGGTATTATGCAAGGCATCCTCAATGGGTCCGGGATATTTGCTGTGGACTGAAAAAAACATTGATTGCCCGTAAATTCAAATCGGCGGAAGTACTGGTCCGGCATCTGGAGTCCATTGATTGGGCTGGGGGGTAGATTCGTTTCACCCGATGGGATAAGTATTTTTCTGGTCATCAACGCATCTTTCTGTTAGTAACTTATTGTTATGGACACGAGTCGTCTGGTTCAAGATCGCATTGTTTTAGTCGGTAGACGGAAAGGCGCGATTGTGGCAGCGAGGCGTTGTGGATACGAGCCGGTAGTGATCGATGTGAAGTCGCGTATTGAGCAGTCCCGCCTCGCCTTTGGAGGTGCGGCGGATTGGGCGCTTGAGCGTGTGCGGGAGATGTTTCCAGAGGGGCATGGCAGGCCTCCGATAGGGGTCGCGGCTGTAACCACGGGCTCTGTGGTGGCGGCGGCGGCAATCCGCCAATACTTCCGTCTACCGGGCATTGCGCCGGAAGTGGCAATGCGTTGTCACGATAAACTGGTGATGAAAAAAGCGATTGCGGCGGCAGGTCTTCCATGCGCTCCCTGGGTGGAAGCGGGTGAACAAACTTCTGCAGCGGAGCTGATAGATCTATTAGGATTGCCAGTGGTGTTGAAAATGCCCATCAGCTCGGGTGGTCGGGGTGTCTGGATTTGCCATGACCAGGATGAATTGGCGAGTCGACTCAAGCCTGGTTTGTTGGTTGAGGGATTTGTCCGGGGGACGGAGTTGAGTGTTGAAACATACCGGGCGAACGATGTAACCATTTTCCGCAATCTAACCAATTACCTCAAACCCAGGTGGGCGAATATTGTGCCTAACGACCTCCCCGGGGAGGATGCCCGGCAGGTAGACAGTCTAGCGGAAAAAGTGCACCATGCCCTGGGGCTTGGTGACGGGATCAGCCACATGGAGGTGTTTTTAGGGGGGGATGGTCCTGTTTTTGGAGAGATTGCGGCCCGTCCTCCGGGTGGATACATCATGGATTTGATGGCACGCGCGTATGACTTTGATCCTTGGGAAGCGTTGCTCCGGCTTGCCGTGGCAGAAACCCCGCGCATGCCCCGGAGCCACAAACGTTTTGCCGGGATGTGGTTGCTCCATCCGGAGCCGGGCGTGGTTTCACGGGTCAACGGCCTGGATGAGGCATTGGCGATACCTGGAGTGGTACATGCAAGTTGCAAACTCTGCGCAGGTGACGTCGTGGGAGAGCGTATCGGAAGCGGTGACTCCAAGGGCTACGTGCTGGCGGAGGCCGCAACGCTTCCAGCATGTGCGGAGGCATTGGAACAGGCTGTCGGGACGGTCCGGGTTTCTTACCAGGCTTGAACCCGCATAGGCTGAAGGAAGGAGGGAGGGGGTAGCTCCTTCACGACCAGTCGACTTCAAACTGGGTGTCGTTGCCATTGCGGTCTTTGTATTTAAGGTGTCCGTTTTTGATGCCGTATTCGTGCACACATTTGGTGACCTTGACATCGAAGCAGCAGTATCTGGCAATATTCATCATCGGCTCCGGGTTGCCGGTCTTTTTGTATTCCTGCCACCAGCGCAGCGCGTCGAGACCGTCGCCGGATTTTCCGAAACCGAGTGATGCCTCGGCGAGGGAATCGAGTTTGAGCCTGTGACCAAGGATTTTTTCCACCTCGATCAGCATGTCGAGGTTGATGGTGCTGTCTGCGAGGTCGAGGATCGTGTAGCCTTGTAGGACGGGATAGTCAAAATACATGTGGTTGTATCCGACCACGAGGTCGGCCCGGGTAAGCATGCTGACCAGCTCATCGGTCTGGTCCTCGCCGAAAATGTGGTATTGCCCGGTGCGGGTCGAGTAGGCGACGCCGACTGAAATGCCCATTTTATCTTTGTTTGCCGAACCTCCCACGTCGCCAAAGCTACGTTGGGTTTCGAGGTCAAAATAAACGATATCGCGCATAGGCGCAGGGTTAAGAATCGGGGGGTAAGAAGCAAGGCTCAAGTTTGGTGGTCGTCATTTCTTGATAATAACAGCTTCCAAACGGGCAGTGAGCCACGCGGGGGCGTTGATTTGAAGGAGCTTCTTGAGGGAGACTTGCGCGGATGCATGGTCGCCGAGGAGGACGTGGACGAGCCCTTGGTCGGCGAGCAGGAGGGGATCGGGCCGTGAGGGGATGAGTCTGGCATTGATTTCCGCAAGAGCGGCGTGGAGATCGGCGGAGGCCTCCGCGTCACGCTGGAGGCCTTGGAGCGCGCGCGCGCGTTTGATCAGCCAGGACGACTTCCAACGCCGGTCGGACAACTCGGATTCAACCAGGGGGAGGGCGGTTTTGAAATCGGAGGAGTCGATGATGGCATCAATCCAGTGCTCTTTCAGAACGGCGCTATGGTGGTGGGTATGGCCGGCTTTCAGGTCGGCGATGCGTTGTTTGTGTTTACCGAGGATGAGTTGGTTTGCCGAGCGCATGAGATACCATTCGATTTCCCCCTCGGGTATTTCGCGGAAGGCAAGCTGGCACGCTTGCAGCGAGGGTTTGGGTCGGTTGCTACGGTGATAGGTTTCGGCACGAAGCATGTGGCAGGCCGCGCGTTGGCTGGCGGTGTCAGCGAGATGGAGCGCGTGGTTGGCGGTATTGAGCGCTTTGTCCAAATGTGACTGGGCCAGCTGGGTACGGCAGAGTTCAAGCTGGTAGCCGAGGTTGTCCGGGGCGAGGGTAATGGCCTCCACCAGGTCGCTTGTGGCATTTTCCAACCTCCCGAGGGCGCGGTAGGCGATGGCGCGTTGGAAAAGGAGAGCTGGCGTCCTGTCTGACTCGATGTGGGCAGTGAGTTGCTGGATGTTGTGTTCCGGGCTCTCGTGAGCTGTAACCATGGAGATGGTTAGAGTGAGTGTCAGGAGAATGTAGCGAGGGAGGGGCATTGAGGAGGCTGAATGTTGAGCTGCTGGGGTTGCGCGTGGCCTGGGTTGTCGGTAAGTTGCAAACTTGACCTATTTTTTTTGGAGGATGAGGGTGGGGTGGAGGGTGAAGTCGGAGCTTGTCTTGGCGTGATTGTGGCCTTCGATGGCGATGGTGTTGTTACCGACATTGATCAGATTTGCGTATGGGCTGAGATCAAACATATCGAAGGTTCGTTCGGCTTCGTGTTGGGCGATGTTTCTGGCGTTTTTCCCGCGGCCCATCTTGACACCGTTGCGGATGGCTTCTTTGCCGTTGATGTAGAGGATGAAGGCATCGTCGTAGCTGATACCCAACCAGAGCTTGTTGGCGTCCCTGGGGTCTTTGAGGTCAAAGTTGCGGCGGATATAGACGCTGCTGTATTTGTTCCGCATGTCGAGCACGGTGGTGTCGTCCGCGTCACCGTATCCGAATCCGGCTTTGCCGAGTTTCCAGGAGGAGTCGTCAAACTGCGGAGCCATCCAGTTATTGGCGGGGAATCTGCCGGCCAGGTAGCGCCAATCTGCTTTTTTGGGGATGAGATAATCACCTTCGACGGGTTTGCCGGGTTGCCATGGATTGGCGATGCGGGTGGGGGTGACGGCTTGTTTTTTCTCGATTTGAAAGGAATCAACAACCTCGCCACGGTAGTTGAGCATGGTGGCGCTGAGGGTGTTGCCGCTGATGTGGACGAGAGTGGATCCATTTTGCAGGATGCTCCGTTTCATGACGGGTGAATATCCGAGCCTGTGGAGGCCGGTGCCACCGTGGCCGGTGACGACCTGGACGGTACCCTGGTTAGGTTTCAGGCCCGGGCTTTTTTGGTAAGCCCCGTCGCCTTTGGTGTCTCCGTCACCATCGTCGAGTACGTGGTTTTCTGCCGTTGTGGGGGTGTCGTAGGCGCCATCGATGAGCATGGAGCGCTCGTAGATGTGTGAGTGGCCTGTTAGGACGAGATCGACGCCCGATGACTCGAGGATGGGCATGATGTGCTGGCGCATTTCGATGAGCTGATTTTCCTTGTCACTGTCATGGCTGCCTTTGGTGTAGGGAGGGTGGTGCCAGTAGGCGATCAACCAGTCGGTTTTCTCAGGCGGGGTTTTAGCGAGATCCTCACGGAGCCACTGGGCCATGGTCGCGGTCGGTGCGCGGTCGAGGTCATGTGAATTAAGCACGATGAAGTGGGTGCGACCGTAGTCGAACGAGTAGTACGCTTCTTTTCCGGACGGGACGCCCCCTGCCTCGGCCTGGGTGGGGGTGATGTAGGCATCGTAGTAGGGGCCGACGCCGGTTTTCCCCTGGGACGAAAACCCCTCGTGGTTCCCCATGGCGGGCCAACAGACGGTGTTGCGGAGGGTGGGCTCGTAGATCTGAAAAAAGTTCGCCTGGAACTCGGGGTCTTTGCCGCTGCCGTAGGCCATGTCACCGACGTGGAGGTACATATCGAGAGTGAGCTTGTGCTTTTTATTGAAGTCGAGCATCGCCTTGTGGACATCGCGTTGCATTTGGTTGCCACGACCAGAATCGCCGACCGCCCAGAAGTAGATGTCACGCTTGGCGCCACGCACCGGATGGGTGCGGAAGCTGTAGGTGCCATCGTCGGGGGTGAGGCGGGTATCGCCATCATAAACGGCGTAATAGTAACGGGTGTCTGGTGAGAGACCGGTGACTTTGGCCTCAAACTGGTAAGTGCCGTCGGGAGCGCTATGGAGAGGCGGGCTGGTGAGGCCATTGCGGTCCTTCTCCGTCCTGCGGGTGACAATTTGGTCCCTGGGACAAACGTGATCGAGTTGTTCCCGGGAGCTGCCGTAGCGGATGACTGGATCCGCCGGTGTCTGGGTGCGCCAGACGATGAAGATCGAGTTTTCCGTTGCAAGCTGGACGTAGGGCGCGCGCGAGAACTTCGCCTGGGCGGTGTCGGGTGCCAGGTATGCAAGCAGGAGGATGGAGAGTCCTCTGGTGATGAATCGTAAGATCATAGGGCTGTTGAGTGCTGAATAGGAGTGGCTGGAGGGTGGTGGCCCGAGCCGCTGCTTCGTATCATATGCAGGATAATACGTGAGGGAGGCTCACATATTTCGCAGGGATTTCGCCGCATCGCTGCGGGATGCTGCGAAGGCGGGAACGAGGGTGGCCACAACGCACATGGCAAAGGCTGCCAGAAAGACCACCAGAAACTCCGTTGGGTTGATGATGGCGGGGAGTTCCTCGAAGCCATTGAATTCGGCGGGAAAGGGGTCGAAGCCCCATGAGGCGAACATATCCAGGATGGCTTGTCTTTTGATAATAGCCAGATAGCCGAGACCCAGGCCAATTAGGCCACCTATCAATCCGATGATGACCCCTTGGTAGAGGAACACCCTCACCAGCTGGAACGGGGTGGCGCCGAGTGCCTTCATAACGCCGATTTCCCGTTTCTTCTGGATGGTGACTGTAAACATGACCGCCATGATCGAAAAGGCGGATACCAGCATAATGAAGGATAGCGAGATGGATAGCAAATGGCGTTGGGTCTTGATCAGCGAAAACTGCTGCTGGTGATCCTGCATCCAGGTGCGGGCGTCCCAGGCTCCATCGTCCGGAATGTTAGGGAGGATGGATTTATTTAATACCTCGGCAGCCTTGTAAGGATCGTTGAGGCGGAGAGCGATGCCCCGGACTCCCGCACCCAGGCCGGTGAGATCCTGGCCGACGGGAAGAGGGACAAAAACATCCGGGCTGGCGGCGTGGCGGGTCGCTTGGTAGATGCCAATCACGGTGAGGTCCTTGGGGAGCACAACCGTCTTCATGTGTTTGATATCCTGAATGTCGCTTTCCTTGCTGTCGGTGTGTTGCAGTGCATCCAGCTTCTCTATTGCTTTTGCCATGTGGCCGGCGTCGAAGGTGTAAACCCCGCTGTTGTCGGGAGCCGGAGTGCTGCGCTCCCCTTGTTCGAGATGGATCAGCACATCCTCGATGATCTCTTTTTCCGCATTGCGGATATTGTAGTCCATCAGCGGTTTGAGCTGGTTGTAATAGAGGTTTTGGAGTTCGGAAATAGGGACGGTTTCCTTGGCTCCATGGGCCGTGGCGCAGCTTTGCATGTCGGCCTTGATCTGGGTCAGGATATCAGCGTTGGTTTCATGGAAGGGAGGCTCGCCGATACGTTCGAGCACGGGTTGGATTTGTTTGAGGTTACGGTTGGTGTGGATCTGGATGATTTCGCCGACGGTAATCCCGAAACGTTCCGCAGTGAGGGATGAAATGACGGCCAGTTCACCGAGACCCATATCCGCACTGCCGTCTCCGGGCTTGATGAGTTTCTGGAGGGATTGGAGCTGCGACTCGTTGGTGGTATCGATCGCCTGCATCGACGCTGGAGCCACTGCACCGGACCGGTCGAGAAGAACCCAGTCGTTGACCAGGGCGTAGGCGCTTTCCACGCCATCGAGGGATGCCATGGATTTTTCCACAGACCGCCATTCCTCCTCGGCGTTGTAGTCCGGGGCTTCACCGGGATCCGGCCATGGTGCGACCCGCTCGACGTTGATATGTGGGGTGTAGCTGAGGACGCGGTCTTTGACGAGTTGCTCGAACCCCCCGAAGACGGAAAGCACGACCACAAGAACCATCACACCGATGGCGACACCTGCCAGCGAGATGAGGGTGATGACGGAGACGTGGGTGCGCAGCGGGTTTAAATACCGCAGGGCGAGCAGGAGGCTGAAGTTTTTTCTGACGATGGCTCGTGGGAGTGGGTTGTTGGGCGGGCAGAAAATTGCTTGTTTCTTGGTAGTTTGTCCAACGAATAGTGGCAATCAGCGTGTGATGATGACGGGTTCGTCAGGGGTGAGTGTCGGTGTGAGCACGAGCTTGCCATGGTCGATTGTCAGAGTGACGGCACCGGTCTGCTGTTGATCGAGGGGGGTGATCCTGAGCTTGCGGGTCATCTCAAACCAGCTCTGCGGAATGATTTCTTCGGCGGGGAAGTCGCAGTTGCTTGAGATAACGGCCTTGGGGCCTACAGCCCGGTAGAAGTCCTCCCGCCCCGTGAAGTCGTCCCGGTTTCTACCGGTGATGATAACATCGGCACTGAGATCCTGCCCGGACTCAAGGAGTCGGGTTTCTGTGATAAACCCGGCGTCACCTGTGAATAGGATTTTCCAGCCGTACCAATGCAGCCTGATAACGAGTCCGGTATCGTCTGCCCGGCCTTTGCCTTCCAGCTCGACAGGAGCGTGCAGTATTTCCAGGTCAACATCCGGTTTGATAGGTAAAAACTGCCCGCTGTGCGGGATGACGAGTCGACAGCCAGAGGCTTCTGCCCGGGTCAGGAAATGGCGGTAGCTTTTGCTGAGCTGGTCGGTGCGTGGGATGAGCGCCTGTTTGGGATGAAAGAGATCCAGGCAATGTGGCATGCCGCCGCTGTGTTTCGAATCGGCGTGGCTAACAATGAGGGAATCCGGGTTTGACCTCAAGGCACTCAGGGTGGGGAGGACATGACGGTAAAAATGATCTGACCGTCCGCAATCCAATAGAATGCCGCCGCCGATATCGATCAGGTTTGCGCCGCCACCATAGGGTATATCAAACACGATAACGCGTCCTTTTTCCGGACGTGATGGTTGGCGGTGCCAATGCCCACCTGGCGTGTCGGCGAATGTTCCCGCGATGCTGTAGGTGGCTTTGGCCATGAGGGCGTTTACCTGGTTTACGGTTTCGCCTGCGGGTGCCCAGACTGATCCTGCTGCGATGCTGAGCATGGCGAGGGCCAGGATCACGAAAACCAACAACATCAGCGGGATGCCGGCGATGATGGCGATGGGGGTGATGATGCCGAAATGGACCCACATCAATGGAGCCGAGCCCATCCATGCGGCCAGTGATACGGAGAGTGAGTTCCGAAGCCATTTCCTCCAGTTGAGAATCCGCTCCTGCCATGGGGTGAGCAGCAGGCGCGGCATGAAGGGATCGATTTCGGCCATCGGCCTGAGCACGCGCATCCAGAACGCGGATGCCAGGGCAAGCGTCAGCAGCACGCCATAGGAAAGCTGGAACCCCGGTGTGAAAAGTTGGTGTCCGTCCCAGAGTAAAACGACGACCGCGCTGGCGGCCAGGCTGTTGATTAACGAAGGCCGTCGCCGGATCAGGAATCCTGCCAGGAAAACAGAGGCCATAATGACCGCGCGGACGGCGGGTGGCCGGAGGCCCGTGATACCAGCATAAAGTGTCATACTGAGAATAATGCCGGTGATCAACACCCAGCGTGGCACGCGGAGGAGCCAGAGCAGGCTGCCGATGATGGTGCCCACCATACCGACGTGCAAACCACTGACGGCAAAGACATGCAGGGTTCCACTGTTCCTGAAGTCATCGATCATGCCCGATGGTTGGGGCGGGCGCTCACCTAACACGACGGCTCTGATCAGCTGGGCTTCTCGTGAGTCAGGGGCAAGTCCTGAGGTCATTTTTTGACGTAAATGAACCCTCCAGTCGGCGGTGGTCCTGACGGGACGACGAAACCAGCTTACCCCCTGCACGACGACGGCGGAGCTGGGGGTGATCGTGAGATCCGCCCCCTGACGGTGAAACCACTGGGCTCGATCAAAGCCATACGGGTTGCGCATCGGGCCTACCTCCCTGAGTATTCCGGAGCACTGGATCATGTCGCCATACTTGAGGGGGCGTTTATTTTTGATGGCTGGTGTCAGGATCACGCGGGCACCTTTCACCTGGAGTGGTGGGGGCGTATCGGATTCGCCATCCATCCGGTGAACCTGAACGAGGTAAGGGCCGTCTTGCGATGAGCCGGTGTCGATAATGGTTCCTGTTAGTTGAACCCGGTTGGCGAGTGCGCCTGACCGTGCAGCATTCACCCATGACCTTTGAAGATCAATCTGCAGCCCGTGGATTCCGTGCCCTAACAGGGTCCCGAGAACGATGAAGGTAACGGCCTTTTTCCTGAAAACAAGGGAGGCAATGCCGCCGCATACTGCTCCCAAAAGCCATGCGGTGGTGCCGTGGTGATCCGCCACCCAGACACCCGCGACAACCCCTAGCAACATTGACCATAGGGGAAACAACGAGAGAAATCGAGCCAATGGGGTGGGAGTACACACGACGGGCCATGTTAGTATGGCTTGATTCCGGTGCAAGGATATCTTTTACCCCTTCACGCGTCCCTGATATTGTGCGGACTCGACTACATTTCACCCATTTCCCTGAGTCTGTGCGTGGCATTGGCTGCGTGCCGGGTTTCAGGGAACAGCTCGATCATCTGGTTGAGAATCGTGACGCAGGAGTCACGGTCGTCCATATCATCAAGATAGATTTCTGCAAGGCGGCCCATGAAATAGGCGGCGTCGTTGACCGGCCATTCGTGGCTTTCCAAGGCCGTCCGTAGTGTGTTGAGCGCTGTCGCCGGCTCCTCGAGGTTGTCGTGCTGGATTTTGGCAATTTCCACCCATGGGAGTCGATTGTAAGGATCATCGTCGGCGACACTGCGGTAAACTTCAATCGCTTCTTCGTAATCGCCCCGGGCGTAGGCAGCGCGGGCACCGTGTAGGGGGTCGGTCTCGACCAGCTCGTTCGAATCAAGAACCGCGCTGGTTGCCTTGTGGGTAACGGCGGGAAGGACGTAAATCACAAAGAGGACCCCCAAGTAAATACCGGCTAAAAGAAGGGCAGGAAGCTGGGCCACGGCATTGGCATCCGGATCTGCCTCGTTATTGGTAAACACGGCAAACAAAATACCTGCAACCGCAAGAAAGATAACAGAATGCACAATCCACTTAGTCATGATGCTGTTACTTTTAGCATGACCCGAGAGCCACTGAAAGTCATAAAATCACGAACTGTCCCCCCCTGGAGCCGGCGTATTCCAGGATCACATCCGGCGCGCGTTCCTGCCTTCATCAATGAGTTTCCAGAAATATTTGGATTCCGCCAGTTGTTCATCCTCCGAGACGGGCATCTTGGATCGAAACAGAAAATCCGAAAACGTGTTTTTATTGAGGACACGGTGGACGATGACCGAATGCTCGGCCACCTCAAAATAGATCCGGTAGTCATCGGTCCGGAAACGATAGAGCGTTTTCCCGTCACGGATCATCTTACCGAAGCTTTTTTCAGACTGCGCATCATCCATGTCAACAAGGTCGGATTCGGTGACCTTGAAGGCATCGAGCAGCTCCAACTGCTCAAGGGTGTCCAGGCGTGAGATCTCCGCAGCACTGATTTCGTTGAAAACTATTTGTAGCACGGGGAGAGAAAAGCACCCCGGTGAGGATTAATCAAGCAATCTCCTTGCCGACATCCGGATCATGGACGCTTGCAATTCATCCTCTTTGCGATCATGTTCGCCAGAGCTTGATGACCGATCCTTTTTCCAGACCGTGTAAACCGTTGCGATTCGTCATGGTCGCGATCTCGCTTGTGCTGGTGTTATCATGCTCTACCCGACTTAACTTGACCCACAAAGTGAAAGGACTACCGCGCTTCGCCGACAAACATTATATCTCTTACGATGGTGATACATTTGGCTATCGCAAGTGGCTGCCGACCTCGGCACCAGGCAAGGACCCCGCCGTAGTGATCGTCGGGGTCCACGGCATATCCGGCCATTCCGGGGATTACGAGAACATGGCAAAACAACTGCTCAAACAGCACGACGACGTAGCCCTTTACGCTGCGGAAACCAGGGGGCAGGGAATGGATGAAAAAGTGTTCAGAAGGGGGGACATCCACCAGGCCAGGGAGTGGTACAAAGACCTTTACACCTTTACCCGGCTTGTCCGTAAGGCCCATCCAAACTCGAAAATTGTCTGGTTTGGCGAGAGTATGGGCTCCTTGATCGTAATGCATGCCTACAGCAATACCCCGACCGGCGAGCAGCAGCCGGATGCCATGGTCATTGCCTCCCCCATTGTCGAAGTGGAAGCGAAACTGCCCTTCTGGAAATTGCTTGCTGTGCGCATCTCCTCCTTGTTGTTGCCCAAGCTTCGCGTCTCTCTGGAAACGCTTTCCGAAGGTCGGAAAGCGGTGGTGACCGAGGATGATATCCACGAGCAGCAAGCAGCGAAAAACCCGTGGTACATCCCTCGCTACACATTGCGGCTCTTGCTGGTGCTGGGAGACATGGCGGCAAAGATGGACCACAGGGCATCCCTCGTGAAATGCCCCATCCTCGTCCTGCACGGAGGCAAAGACATTTTTACCCAGGAAAAGGACGTCAATGACTTCTTTGATCACTTTCCCACCACCACCAGGAAAACAAAAAAATACTACCCCGGTTCATACCACCTGCTGATGTATGACCATGACCGCGACAAGATTTTCAAGGACGTATCCCAATGGCTCAAGCAGGCCTGGCAGGTGAAGCATCCCGCAAGTGAATAAAATCCCGACCATTAAACGAGTGCCAATGCATCCCTTTTCTCCTAATATCATTGCAAGTCCAGACGTAAAAAAGCATGTGAAAGATATGAAATTCATTTTGTGCCCCCCCATCGTAGCGTCACCGGTGCAATCCCCACGGTGTCCCGTCGCTGGTAACTCCGCTGCATGCTCTGCGCTGAAGGCGTTATGGGCGGGTGTTTTTGCCGGTATTCTTCACCTCTTATTCACCGGGACAGCCTTATCCACGGCTGTATCTGCCGCCGAGCAAGAACCAGCCACCGCGGAAAACGTGGCAGCCTTGGTCACCCAGCTCAGTGACGAATCCTACCTCGCAAGGGAAAAAGCCATGGAGCAGCTCTGGCGAGCTGGGACCGCGGCCCTGCCCGCCCTTCGTCAGGCGGAGGCAGGCAATGACCCCGAAGCCGCCGATCGCGCCGGTGAATTGGTGCTCTATATCTCCGCCGGGGTGCTTTTTGACAGCCCCGATGAGGTTAAGGCGCTCGTGGTCAAGTTCTCGCGAGGTGACGGCGAGATGAAGTTGGTGATCCTCCGCAAACTCCTTGAGTTGGGGCAGTGGAAGCAGGTTCTGCATCTGGCTCTGTTGGAAAAGGACCCGGAGGTAAGAGACCAGATGGCCGACATCGTAAAACGGACAGCGGGACAAGCCACCCGTGAAGCCCTTGCCCGGGGAGACTTCGCCCTTGCCGGTGAAATCCTTGAACTCACAGCCGACGATGCCCAGTCCCTGCTGATGCGGGCTTGGTTCCATGCCCGACGAGGCCAGCTTGATGAACAACTGAAAAAGGCGGCCAATCTGCCAGGCAAAAAGGGTGCCCGGTGGAGGATGTCACTCCATCGGGCCGGTGGCAATATCCCCGCCGCCATCCGCGAAGCGGAAAAAGCCGGCGAGCAGAAGCTGGCTGATGCATTGCGTGTGTTAGATGGCAATGCCGTGCCGTGGCTACGCCGCTATGACGAACAGCCGGACCTTGACGTGGTCTACAGCATGGGCTGCCGGATCCAGCTCAGTCGGCTCGAGGGAAAAGGGAAGGAGGCTGCCCTCATTGCCCGTGAACTGGCCCGGCTGGCTCAAGACGAAGACTCCACAGCCCGCACTGCCATCTGTCTAGCAGCTAACGGATTTCGTAAAGAGGCCGTTGACCTTCTGCTTCGTCAGGACGTCGAGGCCGCATTCGAGTATTTTGATTCCATTGAATCGCCCGAGCTCTGTTTACAAGTGCTTGGTATCCCCCGGGACGCCAAGCCGCCCTACACGGACTGGGTGAAGAAGTTTACAGCCAACGCGATTGAGGAAGAGGATGACCGGCTCTATCACCAGCTGATCCTGCTGGCGAGTTTCCTGGTTTCGCACGGTGAAGGCCAGCACGCGATTGCTGTTCTAACACCCATGATGAGCGCGCTTGAAGCCGATGGCTCGGATGGTTGGTTTGACCTGGTTTCCAGTATGGCCATCTACGGCCTCGGGGCGGAGGCGGTCCACTTTATCGAGCAGCGCGGCAATGAGGATGGCGAAGCCGACCTGGCGGTAAAAAAACTACTGAAACAGATGCCGTCCAAATCACTGAACCACATCTGGGCCCATCTCAAAAAACGGAATAACCAGGACATTGGCAAAGCCCTCAACGAGCTGGCTCTCTTGTCCGGGTTGCTTGCGGACCCCGACAATAAAACGGACAAGCTTCACAAGGCCTTGATAGATGATGTTGCGGCTGAGGCTCCGGAGGTCAAGGAGGAGCGGTTGATGGCACTGTTTTCGTTCAGTATCAAACGTAACGATCTGGCGTTGGCATCACGCATGGCCGACGGCCTGGCAAAAGCCAATGACCGGTGGGTCCACAGCAAGACCTTTCTCGACGCTGCCCTGCTCCGATGGAAAACCATCGAACCCGGTTTGGCGGACATCGCGAAAAAAAATCCAAGCGATGTTATCAATCTCACCAAGTGGTACATCGCATTAAGCAAACTGGATCGCGCCAAGGAGGCGGGCAAGGTATATGACCGGGTCCTGCTTCTCAGCATGGGCAATGCAGCTATTCTCAATCGCCTCGGCTGGGAGCTCTACGAAGCGGGAGTCGAGGACAAGGCCACGGAGCTTTGGCTTCACGCCGCAACTCTAGCAGACCTTTCTGATTCGGAGTTCGACCGAGCCATTGTCTATCTTGCCCACTACGGGCAGGTCCTCTATCGCAATCATCAGTGGAAACTGGCCTCGGCCATCGGTGAGACATCCACCCAGCTCATGATGCGCGGCCGGACGGGGAGCTCGGTGCAGTCGATCCTCCGCTCCCGCTTTTACGCTGACTTCTGCAAGGGGATGGATCTGTTGAAAAACGGTCGGAAGTCGATCGCCTTGGATCATCTCAATGCCGCCCGCCAATTGATCCCGGGTGACGGCTCGCTGGCGGATGAGTTTTTCCCGATACTGAGAAAAGAGAACATCGGTAAAGCCTACGATCAGTGGTTCGAGGATAGCTACCGCCATGTGGAGGCCGCTTGCCGGCGCTTCCCGAAAGCGCATAACTCCCACAACACGGCCGCATGGCTTGCTGCCAGGGCAGTTAGAAATCTGGCCGCTGCGGAGGAGCATGCCAGGGAGGCCCTGAAATCCCGACCCACCCAGGGCGCCTATCTCGACACCATGGCCGAGGTGTGGTTTGCCAAAGGCGATCGGAAAAAGGCGGTCGAATGGTCCAAGAAAGCCGTTGCCGGCAGTGTCGCCAACGCCCAAGGCAATCCCCGCGATGAAAGCCAGGTGATGGCGAACTACAAACAGCTCCACAAACAACTCGAGCGCTTTGAAAACGACCCGCTGCCTCGTTAAACTCCAAGCCCGCCCCCTGACCCCCGCTCCCTGACACCCGTCTACATGCACCGACTCCTGATCTTGTTATCTCTGCTGCCGCTTCTGGCTGCTTTGATTTTGCGTAAGCTCAATGCCGACCGCGTACTCACTGTCTCCAGGAAGACCCGGCTCAATAGCAAGGGGGAGACGTTGGCGCGTAAGATGTTGGATTCCATGGGCCACCAGCAGGTTGAGATCAAAACCACCAAACGGGCCTGGGCCGGTGCCGCCGTCACAGGCGAACACTGGCTGAGCCTTCCCGCAAACCCCGCCGCCGGATCATCCGCTGCTGACCACGGCCTGGTCGCCCTCCGGGTAGGCCTCTATCTCACATCCCTGCGCGACCCGAAGGCTCTGGGCCGACGCCGCTGGGCACTCCGGTTCGGGCATGTGTTCCCTATTTTTACCGTCATCGTCTGCGTCTTCGGTCTGGCGGTCGCCAAGCTTCCCCCCCTGTGGGCACTCGGGGTCGTCATGGGCTCCCTCGGTCTCGCCGCCTGCGCCCAGGCACTTACCCTGACCACCGAACTCCAGGCAGCCACCCTGGCGACCGTGGTTTTGGAGAAAAAACGCACCCTGCCGAGACTCAGTGACGAGGAGGCCGTCGTGGCTGCCACCCGCGCCTGGGCATGGCACGGAATCGTCCCAGGTCTGCTCTCGCGTTTGATGTAAAAATCCAGCCTTTTGCAATCCGACGGATAAAGCCCTGGTTATTTCCTGCGGCGAAGCATGAGCGCAAGGCATCCGAGACCCAGCAGGGCGGTGGAGGATGGCTCCGGGACGGCACCTGCTCGAACCTCGGCCAGCATGAGGTAATCATTGTTCAACGCAACATGGTCAATGCGGATGCTGGTGGCATTCTCGAGCAAATTATGGGTCACACCTGCGGTGGTGAAGTCAAAGCGACCAAAGCTGGTCGGCGACGGAGTTACACCGTCCCATTCCAAACTCGACCAGGAATTCACCCCGTCACTGAGGGTAATGATGAGGTCCTGGTGGCGGGATTGTTCAGCCCCGGCGTAGTCATTCCTTCCCCACACATCGAGAAAGACGAGGGCCTGCCCCGATGGAATGGCGACAGCTGCCATCCAGTAATTCTCAGCATCTGAGTTCTGGGTCAGGAATTGATCGTGGTATGGGAAGTCAGTCTGGACCGGATTGACCGACCCGGCTGGCGCATTCGGGTCATAGGCAAAGGGGTCGTTTAAAACAAAGCCCGGACTTTCCTGATAGGTGGGTGAATACGGAGCTCCTCCCGTAGCGCCGGACAGCGGGGCAAGGACGATGGCCTGGAGACTAGCTGTTGAAACCGCAGCCGAGGCGAACACGCTGATGAATAATGGTTTGTGCATGGTTTTTTAGGTTATGGGTGGTTTCGTTTGTCGCCCATGGGTAGGGCAGGGGAATATGGATGGAAAATCCACCGATAGCTTATCACGACAATTATCGTGTTGTATTTGCTGGAGCAAGCTTAAAATGGGTACGTTCGGAGCACTGGCAAAGCGATCCGGCAGATGGACGGATTCTTTCCTCGCCACCAGTCGCTCTTTTTGGTAAACACTTCTTAACTAATGGCATCTGCACGTCTGCCAAACGCCCTCATCAATTTCCCCTCAATCCTGTCCCTCGAAAAATGATTTCCTACGAACGCGATCCGCAACAGACCATCCCTGAATCCTCTGTCAAAATCATCGGCCTGGGAGGTGCCGGTGCCAATATGCTCGACCGGGCGGCCCTCGACGGCATGACGGGCGCGGAAATGCTCTGCGTCAATACCGACATGCGCACCCTCTCCAGCTCGGTGGCCGGGGAGAAAATCCAGATCGGTAAAAATCTCACCAAGGGTCTCGGCGCCGGTGGCGATCCTGAACTCGGTCTGAAGGCCGTCCAGGAATCGGAGCTTGAGATCCGCGACGCCCTGCGGGGGCGGAAAATGGTTTTCATCTGTGTCGGCCTGGGCGGTGGCACCGGCTCGGGGGCCGCCCCCCTCATTACCCGCATCGCCCGCGAGGAAGGTGCCTTCGTCGTTGTTTTTGCCACCATGCCCTTCGGGTTCGAAGGGCAACGCCGACGCGACCAGGCGGAAACGGCACTCAATGAACTCGCTGTGCTCGCCAATGCCCTGGTCACCTTCGACAACGGCCGTATGGGCGAACTGGTCCTCGCCAAACAGGGGATTCACGAAGCCTTTGCCGCCGCCGACCGGATGATCTCGGAGTCGATCAAGGCGGTAACCCGACTCGTCGTCCGCCCGGGCTTGATCAACGTCGGTCTTGATGACCTGATGGCCGCTCTGCGCACCACCCGCTCCCGCTGTCTCTTTGGCTCTGGTATTGCCGATGGGGAGAGTCGCTCCAAGCTTGCGCTCGAAAATGCCCTTACCAGCCCGCTACTCGACAAGGGAAGTTTGTTGAAAGATGCCACCACGGTGTTAGTGCACGTGTGCGGTGGAGAAAGCCTTACCCTTTACGAAGTCGAATTACTGATGCGGGGACTTGGCAAGTATGTGCCGGCCAGTGCCCATGTCTTGTTTGGCGCCGCTGTCGATCCCGCCATGGGGGACAGTCTCAGTGTCACACTCGTCAGTGCGCTGCCAGAGGATAAACTCAATCCCGTCGAACCCATCAGATCCGTCCCCGGGGATGAGGATTTCCTGGAATCGATTGAGGAAACGGAGGACTCCGACGAGAATGACGAGCTTGCCACCCAGGCTGCCATCGCGGCCGCCTCTGCGACCATCCATGACCCAGGGGACGAGGATATCATGGAGCCCAGCGAAGGGTATACTTCAAAGGAAGACGCGCTCGCTGACTTTGATGACGAGCCTGAGGAGATGCACGACTTCTCCTCACGGCCAGTAGATGATGATAGCCATGACGATGAGCAAGAACAGGAATCCGACCTGGATGCCATTCCTGATTTCTCGGCCTTTGGAAAAACCCCTGAAGTGGACGACGAGGAAGAAAACACCCCTTTCGCCGAGACAGAACTCACGGATGAGGAATCCGATGTGGCACCGTGGGATGACGATTTGGGTGACACTACCGAAGATGAAATTGATGAATCCGATGATACCCTGGAGGAATTGGAGGAGTTGGAAGAAATAGTGGAGCAACGGTCCTTCCTCCCGCGCCGACGCGACCGCAGTGAGCGCTCTGCCCAGGGCGAGCTTGAACTGGACGGAGGCCCCAAAGGGAAATTCGAGGGTGAAAGCCCTAATTTCCACGAAGGGGAAGACCTGGATATCCCGCCGTTCCTGCGTAAGAAGCGTCGCTAGGGCATGCGAGGCATCGTTATCATCAAGCACCGGTAACACAAGATTCGCAGAATCCTGAATCTGGCTTGCCGCCTATGCCTCTAGGTGCTAGTTATTGGACGCTATGACAAACCTTGGCACAATCATTCTACTCATCGTCTGCGTCGGTATGGGCTATGTTCTTGAGCCCATGTTTTTTACCGGGACAAATCCAGCGGTTAAAAAGTC
This sequence comes from Akkermansiaceae bacterium, assembly GCA_024233115.1. NCBI lineage: Bacteria > Pseudomonadati > Verrucomicrobiota > Verrucomicrobiia > Verrucomicrobiales > Akkermansiaceae > Akkermansiaceae bacterium. The sequence goes on along the minus strand of JACKQB010000007.1, from coordinate 231,685 downwards.
CACCCAGGAAGTTGCGGGTGATGCAGAGGATGAAACACCGGAGGATGCAAATCCAGGTGATCCCAGCCCCGCTGGGAGCGATCCTGACGCGCCGGTGCCTGCCATTCAGGTAGACCTATCCAAGATCACCCCGGAGGACTTCCCGGCCAAGGTGACACTCAAGGTGCCTTATACTATTTCTGATGCCAACAGCGGCGTCACCATGAAGCTGGAAAAAGGCATCAAGGTGAAACCCGTGCGGCTCGAAGGAAGCGACCTCTATATTCAACCCGTCGGCCTTCCCATTGAAAGTAAAATCAATGTCGATAAAACAGACTTCAAAGAGCTTGCTGTGCCAAAAATGTTAGAGCGTTTGCAGAATGCTGTGGCGAACAAAGATCCCGAGCCAGCGCCACCGGTTACCCCGGAGCCGCCGGTAACCCCGACACCGGATGTAACGCCGGATCCCCCAGTAACCCCTACACCACCAACCCCGGAACCCGAGCCAGCTCCGGCACCTACTCCAGCCACCGATAAACTCGATGAAGCAGCCATCGTTGCCCTGCTCAAAGCCGATGTCGAGGCGGGCAAGGTCACCGAATTCAAGGCCAACCAGGTCACCTCCTGGAAAGCAGGCGAAGAAATGGAGTTCGACGGCGATACTTACCAGACAGGTCGCGTCACCTTCAAAGCCGAAACCATCCTCGGCGTGCAGGAACACGAAGCCATCGCCCTGATCGAGGACGGTAAAGTCTACAAATGGATGTGGGCCAAGACCAAACTCGAGATGCGCTAGGCACCCAGGATGCAAGAAACCTCCATGGCGTTACGTTTACATGCCATGCGCTTGTTCTCCATTTACTTGCTGTCGTTTCTTTTTGCTTCGGCTGGCTTGGCGGGTGCCGGCTCCATGCCTAACATCCTGTTCTGCATCGCTGATGACTGGGGCTGGCCACATTCGCCGCTCTACGGTGACAAGGTGGTGAAGACACCCACGCTTGAGCGGATTGCTAAAAACGGTGTGTTGTTTAACCACGCATTTGTATCCTCTCCCTCCTGCACGCCGTCACGTAATGCGGCTCTGACCGGCCAGTACCACTGGCGACTCGGCCCGGGTGCCAACCTCTGGAGTGAGTTCCCGCAGGGGGTGGCCACTTTCCCGAGGTTGCTGGAAAAGCACGGTTATTACGTGGCGTCTTACCGCAAGGCATTTGGCCCCGGCAAAGACCTGCCGGCTCCCGTGGCCGGGAATAAAGTGAACTCCATCAATGAGTTTTTTGCCAAACGTCCTCCTGGAAAACCCTTCTGCTTTTGGTTCGGGACCTCCGATCCCCATCGCGACTACGATGCCGGCTCCGGCGTGGCCAGCGGTATGAAACCCGAGGGCGTCCAGGTGCCACCCTACTATCCCGACAACGAAACCGTACGCAGTGACATCTGCGATTACTATTTCGAAGTGCAGCGGTTCGACCGCGAAGTAGGCGCACTGCTCGATCGATTGGAAAAAACCGGTGAACTGGCCAACACACTGGTGGTGATCACCGGCGATCACGGCTGGCCTTTTCCGAGGGGGAAATGCAACCTCTACGACTACGGGGCCCGTGTCCCCCTGGCCATCATGTGGGGGGACAAGGTGAAGCCTGGCCGCGTGGTCGATGACTTTGTGAGCTTTGTCGATTTCGCCCCTACTTTTCTCGCGGTGGCAGGTGCCGGGGTGCCTTCTAACATGAGTGGCAAGAGCCTGCTGCCCCTGCTCATGTCGGATAAAAACGGCTTCATTGAAAGCACCCGTGATCACGTGATATACGGCAAGGAACGTCACACGGATTGCCAGGAAGAGGCGGGTGTCACCGCTGCGTGCCGTGCCATCCGTACCAGGGACTTTCTCTACATCCACAACTTTTTCCCCGATCTTTGGCCCGCAGGCGCGCCCAAGAGTCCGCGGCGGGGGAACTGGGCCGACTGTGATGACGGGCCCACTAAAAACGAAATCCTCAAACGCAAGGACGATCCCGCAGGCCGTAAATTCTACCAACTCAGCTTTGCCAAACGTCCCCAGGATGAACTTTACGCCATCAGCAAAGACCCGCACCAGATGCACAATCTGGCCGGCGATCCCGAATACGCCGCAACCTTGGAAAAACTACGCGCCCAGCTCATGGCGGAGCTAACAGAATCGGGTGACCTGCGGATGTCCGGGAAAGGTGATGTCTATGAGTCCTACGGCTACAAAGCCTATCAGGGCGGGCAGAAAAAGAAGCCGGGCAAGCGCAGGAATAAGTAGGCGAAACAGCAGGGGGCACCCTGTTATGACAAGATGTCCTTGATCACCCGCGCGGGTTTGGTGACGCCGGGCAGTGTCTGGTCCAACCCCTGGAACGGGTAGGTGAGTTTGTTGTGTTTGAGACCTAACAGATGCAGGATGGTTGCCTGGAGGTCCTGGGTGGAAACAGGGTTCTTCACCGCTTTGTAACCGATGGGGTCGGTTTCGCCATAGCTCATACCCGCTTTGACACCGGCACCGGCCATCCACATGGTGAAGGCCCCCGGATTGTGGTCACGACCAATCAGTTTCATTTCACGTCCACCCCGGTTTTCGCGCATGGGGGTGCGACCGAACTCACCGCCCCAGACGAGCAGAGTGTCTTCGAACAGGCCGCGTTGTTTCAGGTCGGTGATCAAGGCGGCCAATGGTTTGTCCATGCTGCGGCACTTCTGGACGAAACCCGTGTTCAGTGCCTCTGTGCCGGAGGCGCCATGGGAGTCCCAGCCCCAGTCAAACAACTGGATGTAGCGCACACCACGCTCGGCGAGTCGGCGTGCCAGCAGGCAGTTGTTAGCAAACGACTCCTGACCGGGTTGGGTGCCGTAAAGTTCGTGCATGTGTTTGGGCTCGTCCTTGAGATCGAAGGCTTCATGGGCGTGGATCTGCATGCGGAAAGCCATTTCATATTGGGAAATACGGGTCAGTGTCTCAGGATCATGTGTCTCGGCGTATGCCTGTTGGTTGATTTTAGTGATGGTATCAACCGCGGCCCGCCGCATGTCACGCGAGACACCTTTGGGGTTCGAGAGGTAAAGCACGGGATCGCCTTTGGAGCGACACTGCACACCCTGGTAGACGGATGGCAGGAAGCCTGAACCCCAGACGGACTTGCCGGCTGATGGCGCCTTGCCGCCTGACACCAAGGAGATATATCCGGGAAGGTTTTCATTTTCACTGCCGAGGCCATAGGTCACCCAGGAGCCGATCGACGGGTTTCCCAGGTTGGCATTCCCCGTATGCAGCAGCAACTGCGCAGGAGCGTGGTTGAACTGGTCGGTGTGCATCGACTTGATCAGACAAACATCGTCGATGACTTTCTCAAAATGGGGTAGCCGGTCAGAAATCCACTGCCCCGACTCACCGGCCTGGTGGAAGGGGAAAATGGAGTTCAGCAAGGTGGGAACTCCTTGAATAAAGGCAAAACGCTGTCCTTCCAGATACTCGGCGGGAGTCGGTTTGCCGTTGAGCCTGGCAAGTGCCGGCTTGTGATCAAACAGCTCCAACTGGGATGGTGCTCCGGCCATGTGCAGGAAAATCACACGTTTTGCCTTTGGCGCGAGATGGGAGATGGGGCCGCCGCGTTCATGCGCAGTGGCGCCGAGGGTTTTGCCCGCCATCGAGGTGAGCCAGGCCGAGCCAACGCCGGCGACACATTTGGACAGGAATTGGCGGCGCGACTGGTGCGCGAGGTAGTCGTGCTGCAGTTGTTCGAATACGTTCATTTTGTCAGGGCGGCGTCGAGGTTGAAAATGGTATTGGCCAGCACCGTCATCGCAGCCTCCCGAGGGGTGCCGGCAACCGCCTTGCAGTTCTCCGGGTTGGCCTGGTAGTCGGTCAGTAGTTTTTGATAGAGGTCTGTTAGTAGCCGGACAGTCGACTCGCCCGGTTTCTGCTGGGTGGCAAGGAGGTATCCGTATGCGATTTGTTGGCGAACATCACCAGCGGATTCAGCCGCCATACGTTTGCCAAAGGCGCGTGAGCATTCGAGATAAACCGGGTCATTCAGCGTGGTCAACGCGTGCAGCGGGGTATTGGTCGGGATGCGCTGGGCGTTACACAGATCGCGCGACGGGGTATCGAAGGTAATCATCGACGGATACGGGCTGGTGCGCTTCCAGTAGGTGTAAAGTGCGCGCCGATAGCGGTCGGGCCCAGTGGCATCCTTCCACTGGGCACCACTGTAAATCGTTTGCCAGACCCCAGCCGGTTGGGGTGGCATCACCGACGGACCACTTATCTTGGGAGTGAGTAAACCTGAGACTTTCAAGGCGTGGTCGCGCAGCATCTCGGCATTGAGTCGATTTCTTGGACCGCGGGCAAGGAGACGGTTTCCGGGGTCAGCTTCAGCCATCTCCGGGGTTGTTTTATGATCCTGGCGGTAGCTTGCGCTAAGCACCATTTCGCGTAGTAATGACTTCACCGACCACTGGTGTGTGGTTTGGAATGCGACCGCGAGGTGGTCGAGTAGGGGGAGGTTGTTAGGCGCGGTTCCGGTGGAGCCGAAGTCACCCAGGGTCTCGACGATTCCCCGACCAAACATCTCGGCGAACAGTCGGTTCGCCATCACCCGTGCGGTAAGCGGATTTTCCGGAGAGGTGAGCCACTGGGCCATTTCCAAGCGGGTATCAACCTTGTTCTGGTATCCATTGAGCAGCTTAGGCACCCCCGCTTGCTGGACCTCCCCTTTGTTGAGCCAGAGGCCGCCGATGAACAGGCGGGTCTCACGTTTGGCATGGATTGACCTTTCCCGGATAACAGGAATGTTGGTTCCCTGGATCTGGTGATACTGGTGCCGGGCCTGATTGTAAGCCTGCACATTTTGAGTGTGAGCCGGATTCTGAAGGAGTTCGGTCCATGCCTTGTCAGCGGATGTATCGAGAGTGAAGCGTCTGACCGTACAGGCTTGATCGCCAGTGGTGCTGGCACGGCTGTGCATCGTGATTTCCAGCTTTTCATCCCTGCCGAATGTCACAGGAGCCGCAGTGACAAATACCGCCTGACGTTTACCAAAGAGCTTCGGGTAAGCGCCAAATCCATCCCTGCCATTTTCCAACGATGCAACGGGGTCGTAAGGGCCTGAAATCTGATCGGCAAAGACGTAGGCAAGCTGGATTTTTTCCTTGGAGCCATCCGCTTTGACTCGGTGCAAGGAGAGCGTCGACAACACCGAGCCACGCTCGGGAAGTTCGGCCGGGTTTTCTGCCTCGGGAGTAATCGTCACCCTGATTGCCGTGAAGTCCGGGGAGGTGGCGGTGAGGTCGTAGCGCGTATTGACAGGGAAGGTTCCGGTCGCGCGAAGTTCTCCACCCGGGTAGGCGGTGAGTTTTCCATGGCTTGTCTTTGTCGCCGCATAATTGAGTGGCTGCCAGCTCTTGCTGGCGAGCAACAATTGACGCCCCGGTTCGTTGATGGCACGCCGTAGTGCGGGGAGTTTCTGGTGAAGCCCAGCCGCCAGCTGCCTTTGTGCAGGTTGGCTGGCAACCTTGAAATGGGGGGTGTCGTTATCGAGGTCAGCGTCTTCGGTGGAGTTGAAAAAGGCGTAAAACCGATAGTAATCCGAGTGTGGGATCGGTTCATAGGGGTGGGCGTGGCATTGGATACAACCGAATGTCAGGCCCTGGGTGGCGGTCCATGTGGTGTTGACCCGGTCGATGACGGCTGCGACGCGAAACTCCTCATCGTCGGTGCCGCCCTCAGTGTTTGTCTGGGTATTCCGGTGGAATGCGGTGGCAGTCAGTGTTTCGCTGGTGGGTTTGGCGAAGAGATCCCCGGCGAGTTGTTCGCGGATGAACAGGTCGTAGGGTTTGTCCTGGTTGAATGACTGGATCAAGTAGTCGCGGTATGGCCAGATGTTGCGGTGCGGGTCTTTTTCATAGCCCATGGTATCGGAGTAACGGGCGAGATCCATCCAGACGGATGCCCAGCGTTCTCCAAAGTGCGGGGAGGCGAGTAGTCGGGTGACTTCTTTTTCGTAAGCATCCGGGGACCGATCGGCAAGAAAAGCATCCAACTCGGCTTTGCCCGGTGGCATGCCTGTCAGGTCGAGAGATGCGCGGCGCAGCCACTGGGCACGATCGGCTGGTGCAGTAGGGCCAAGGTTGTTTTTTTCCAAACGGGCGAGCACGAAGTGATCCATCGGGGTGTTGACCCAGGAGGGGTTCTTGAGCCGGGGGAGGGCTTGTTGTTGAGGTTTGATGTAGGCCCAATGTTCCTCCCACTCAGCGCCCTGCTCGATCCATTTTCTGACCAGTCCGATTTGTTGCACATCGAGCGGTTCATCCGCATGCTCGCCCTCCTGGAGAGGCATTTTTTCGTCGATATCCTCCGTGGTGATACGCCGGAACAACTCGGACTGATCCGGTTTGCCGGGAACGATGATGGTTTTTCCCGACTTCCCTTTTCCCAGCACCTCGGCGCGGTAGATCAGCGACAGATCACCGTCGGCCTTGGCGCCCCCGTGGCATTTGGTGCACTTGGCGATGAAGATCGGCCGTATGTGTTTGTTAAACGAGATCCTGTCCCCGGCACTGGCCGGCATGGACAGGTGGGCCAGGATAACGAGGCAGGAGCCGGTGGCGCGCAGGTGGATCATGGTGGGTCGTAAAATGCAATTTTCCCCGGTGCTTGGGAGATTGGTAGAATACATGAATTTCCCCTGGATTCTTGCTTAAAAAACAAACCGTAGGGTTGTGATCGCTAGTAATTCTGACACAAACCCTGAATTACCAAAGCCTGCCATGAAAAACTCCCTCATTCTCGCACTCGTCTGTATCGCGCTCGGATTTGCCGCCGGATGGTTGGCAAAGCCTGAAGCATTGGCTCCGGAAGAGACCGAAACCGCCTCGCGGCCGGCATCAAGGAGTGCCAGTCCTTTCATCCCGCAGGGTTTATCAGAAACAGATACCCCCAAGGCCGCCCGGCGTAGCGGGGTCACCGTAAAAACGGTAAAGGCCGGGGAGGAAATGGACCCGGAGATGAAAAAAAGGATCGAGGATTCCCAGCGCAAGCAAAACGAATTGGCACGCAAGCGCATCGCCGATAAAAATGATATGCTGATCGCCGCCATGGTCAAGGAACTCGGATTGAATGCCGAACAGGAACAAGCCCTGCGCGCCTTTTATGCCGCACAGATGGAGAAAATTGAATTTGGCGATGGTATGGCAGCCTTGGCTGACCCGCAGAAGATGAAGGAAATGGCCGCCGCCCTGCGCGGTGACGGACTGAATGACGCCATGAAAAACCTTCTCTCCGCCGAGCAAATGGATGGACTCGAGGCCATGCAGGAGCGCCAGAAAAACAACGTCGTCGAAGCGCGTGCCATGAAGGACCTCGCCAAGCTCCAGCAAGCCCTCGACCTGTCCGAAGACCAGAAACAGAAAGTCTACAATGTGCTGATGGAGGATGCCGAAAAGAGTCTCGCCACACAAAGCGATGCCGACTACGTGACCCGCTCCATGATGTCCGGTATGGGGATCGAGATGGATTTTGGCGACATGGATATGGGGAGCGTGATGAACCTTCACGTCGAGGGGGAAAACGCGCCGGCTGACCGGGCTGCAATCATTCAGAGACTGAAGGAGACCCGACGGAAGCAGATCGATGAAAAAGTGGATCGTCTTGCCCCCATTCTCAATGAAACCCAGCAACAGCAATACCGCAAAAGCCTCGAAAGCCAGGGCGGCATGTTCAATATGATGATCCAGGGGATGGATGGTGTCGAGGTCGAGGCAGGGCGCTAGGGCGGGATGTTTCCAATTTTATCGTTATGAAAGCACAAACCGTGAAAACCGCAGCCCTGATGGCATCGTTCGCCTGCACCTTCTGCGGCTCTCTCCGCAGCGAGCAAAACACCGGCAGAGACGAATACCTTAGCTCCTACGAACTGGTCAAATCCTACACCAAGGAGGAAATCACCATGACCCTGACCCAGATGTCCATGATTTTTCCCCAGTTAAAGGCGGCCAAGGACAAGGCACAGCACGGGATAGAAGTTTATCAAGTCGCGTATTCCACCACTTTCCAGGGCAAAAAGAGAGCGGCGTCGGGCTTGGTTTGCGTGCCAGTCGGAGACGGTCGGTTTCCGTTGTTTAGTTTCCAGAATGGGACCAATACCCTGCACCGTGGCGCACCGTCCGTAGATCCTAACAATCGCTTGTTTGTGCTCGTCGAATTTATGGCCTCCACGGGTTTTGTCATGGTCATGCCCGATTACCTCGGGTTCGGCAAGGCGAGTGACATGTTCCATCCCTACCTGCACCGGAAGTCAACCGTTAGATCGGTGGTCGATATGAACAGGGCGGCCAGGGAACTGGTAACAAATCATTTGGCTGGAAAACGCAAGATTGCAATGAGCCGTGATATTTACCTCAACGGCTACTCCCAGGGTGCCTGGGCGAGCTTACAAGTGCAACGGGAAATGGAAGAAAATCTGGCAAAGGAGTTCAATCTGAAAGCAAGCTCCTGCGGTGCCGGCCCCTATGACCTCAATTACATGAACGAGTATATTCTGAATCTGGAGAGTTATCCCATGCCTTACTACTTGGGCTACATATTCAGCGGTTTCAGCAAGGCGGGCGAACTTAAAGTGGTGGCGAAGGATCTATTCAAGGAGCCTTTTGCATCAAGGGTGGGCGGATTGTTTGACGGAACCAGGACCGGCGGCCAGATCAACGCGCAGTTGACGACAAAAATCAAGGAATTCGTCAGTCCCGACTATTTTGCCAATCACAAGACCGGTCCCAAATATGCCGCGCTCGCCAAACTTATGGCGGCTAACAGCGTGACGGCCTGGAAGACGAAGACACCCACCAAATTATTCCATGGTCTGGATGACAACTTCATTGCCAAGGGGGTCTCGGAGAAAATGCATAAGGACTTTATTAAACTGGGTGTGTCGCCCGACCTCGTACAATACATCCCCTTGCCAGGACTCAATCATGAGAGTGCCATCCTGCCGGCCCAACTGGCGACCTTCAACTGGTTTTTGGAAATCAAGGGCGAATAAAAGACACGGAGGTTTTTCCCGTCGCGCCTTAAGCCGTGCTCGCACCCGCTAGCTACGCCGCGATGCCGGGCACGGTGGTGTGTTTCACTCCCTCCGGATCCAGCTCCCCTCCTTCTTTGCTAAAGAGTGAATGACAGGGCCTAACGATCCACCCGGATACTCACCGACTTGGCGTGGGCGTCGAGGCCTTCGACCCGGGCGAAGGTTTCGACCGTCGGGAGGGATTTTTTGACCGCTTTCATATCCATGCGCACGATGCTGGCGCGGCGTTGGAACTGGTCGGCGCGCAGGCCGGAGAAGGATTTCCCCGAGCCGCCGGTAGGAAGGGTGTGGCTGGGGCCGGCGACGAAGTCACCGACGGCGACGGCAGACAGCGCGCCTACGTAGATGGCTCCTGCGGTGCGGATTTTTCCTAACCATGCGTCCTCGTCCTCGACCACGAGCGACAAGTGCTCGGGTGCAAAGGCATTACAAATATCCACCGCCTCCTGCAAGGTCTTGGTGAGCAGGCAGAAGGTGCCTTTTTTCAGCACCTCACGGATGTATTTTTCACGTGAGAGCGTGGGCGCTTGTTTTTCGATCTCCTTTTGCACCTGGCCTAACAACTGTTTCGAGTCGGTGGCAAACCCGACCACGCTGTCGCCCGCGTGTTCAGCCTGGGCGAGCATATCGGCGGCGATGAATGCCGGGTTGGCCGACTTGTCGGCGACGATCAGGACCTCACTCGGTCCGGGCAGGAGGTCGATGCTGACAGCTCCGACCAGCTGGCGTTTGGCTTCGACCACAAAGACGTTGCCGGGTCCGAATATTTTTTCCACGGGGGCGATGGATTTGGTGCCCAGCGCCATGGCCGCGATGCCTTGGGCGCCACCGACCTTGATGATCTCCGTGGCTCCACTCTCGACAAGGGCGTAGAGCAGGGACGGGTTGATTTTTCCATCGGCTCCGGCGGGAGTGGCGGCGAGGATTTCAGGGACTCCAGCGGCCTGGCCAAAGGCGGCGGTCATCAGGGCTGAGGAAACCAGGGGGGCTTTGCCACCAGGAACATAGACACCGACGCGGTCGTAGGGGGTGAACCGCTCACCGACTTCGACGCCTTCGGGGTTTTTCGCCTTCCAGTCCTTGCGCATGCTGCGTTTGGCAAACGAGTGGATGTTGCGCTTGCTGATGGCGACGGCTTTTTTCACCCCGTCATCGACCAGTGCGTAGGCTTCATCGATTTCCGCTTGCGAGACAAACAATGACTTGGAGGTGAGTTTCAGGCCATCGAACTTCCGGGTGTATTCAAAAACCGCGGTGTTTCCCCGCTTCTGCACATCGGCGATGATGGCGGCGACGATCTCCTCGACTTTTTTACCGGCAGCACCGGGGGTGGCGCGGCGGTCGAGTTTTTTGACGAAGCGTGCGTAGGCAGCATCCTTGTGGCTCAGGACTTTCATGCCGTGGCGCATACATGCTCAGCGCGCTTTCTGCAAGCGCGGGGTTTGAGTGGGGGCTGCCGGAGGCGGATAGTTATCCGTTATCAGGTATGGGTTATTTGTGGGGGATTACTCCCCGGCATCGCTGGATTCTTCCTCGGCTTCCTTTTTCTTGCGCTCTTTGAACCGCTCCTCGGTCAAGTAGTCGCATTCCTCCTCGGTGAGGGTGAATTCGACAGGCACGTCACCGATTTCGAGCTTCATGCCATTGGTCAGAGCCAGATTGCTCCGGCGCTCTTCCTTGTACTTGATACCATTGGTCGATCCGTTGTCGAAGATCATATACCCCCCTTTGCGGCGCTCGACCAGGCAGTGGGATTTTGAGACTGAACGGTGGGAAATGACGATGTCGTTATCACTGCTGCGACCTATCTTGACCTGCATGCGCTTGAGGTCGAAACGATAGGCTTGGCTGTCTTTTCCGGGTTCGGTGATGTTGATTCGTGGCATGGTGTTGTGGGTTGTTGGGATAATCTCACACATCATACGAAAAATGAACCCTATTTTAGCAAACAAATCATGCCATTCTTGTCGTTAATCTATCATATCGTGCTATCGACTTCTTAACCATTGCGGTTTTGTTGTTGATGATCCCATCGTCCCCATGAAAATCTTTAGTCATCGAATCGGTTTATTGTTAGTCCTTTGTCTCTCCGGAGTATCCCTTGATGCAAGGACATTCACCGACAACCAGGGTCGCAAAATCGATGCCAGTGTCGTCAGTGTCAAAGGCGGTGAGGTGGAGTTGAAACTCGATGAGGGTGGGAAAATTTACCTAGTGCCCATTGCCAAGCTGTCGGATGCAGACCGAAATTATCTCAAACTTTGGGTGGAGACCCAAGGCTCTGGCGACAAGGAGAAAGCCGAAGATAAAAAGCCCGAAAAACCCCCGGGTAAGAAGCCGGGTAAAAAACGGGGGAAAAAAGAATCCGCCGAGGAGAAGAGGAAACGGTTGCAGAAGCTGTTGGACCAATCCAAGCCCCTGAAGCTGGAGGAGCTGGTGCTGAACAAGGACATCTGGAAAATGACGACCTCTGACTTTGTCGACAAATACAAGAAAAACGGCTTTGTTTACATGTCGGCAGCTAAAAATGACCTGCGTGCCGAGGGGAAGGGGTTTACCGTCTTTGGTAAAACGGCAGGCGAGGTCATCGTGCGCTCAGAGAATGGCTTGATCTCCCGGATTTCAATTTCCATGTTCAACCGTGGCGACAACGGCAATATGAGTGTCTCGGCATTCAACAAGACCTTTGACGGCTTGCTCACCAGCCTGAACGAAAAGACCGGTGTGACGCCCAGCGATGAAAGCAAGACCGGTGCGGTCAAGGTGGAACGACGTTTGTGGAAATGGGAGGAGTCGGCGATTTTGCTTGAGAAGAGTTTCAGTTCGGACGGCAAAACGCCTGATTTCCTGCGTATCCGGATGAAGTCAAAGGACGCGGAGTCCGAGGGCATGGCCAACCGCTCGTCGCTGACGGACCATGTCATGAAGAACAAGGACACGGGTGATGTTTTCATCCAGGGGGTGCCGATGGTTGACCAGGGCCGGAAAGGATACTGTGCTGTGGCCTCGGCTGCGCGTGTCTATCAATATTATGGACTCGAAATTGACCAGCACGAGCTGGCGCAGATTGCCGGGACCGGACCTAGCAGCGGAACGACATTGGGGGAAATGGTAGCCGCCCTGAAGAAGGTGACCCGACACGTGCACTCCCGTGTGCTGGTACTCTATGAGTATCCCAAGGGGCTTGCGGATAAAATGCCCACGGATGACGCCAGCAACCAGGACTATGATCGCATGATCCGCAACTACAACCTGGGCCTCAAAGAGTTTGCCCGCGATGTTAAAAGCTATAACAGGATCGCCAAGAAAAAGGGCAAAACCGAGTTTCCCTGCGATTATGAAAAAGGAGTCGTCAGTATGGATCAGTTCTTCCGCCGCTGCGATCCGGCAAGCTACCGTGAGGTGATGACCAGTAAATCGAGTTTCTCACGTTTCCAATCGAAGATCCAGGAATACATCGACCAGGGGCTGCCCGTTGGTTGGTGTTTGCAGTTGGGTATGTTTAAAGAGGGGAATCTCCCCCAGAGTTTTGGAGGTCACATGCGCCTGATCATTGGTTATAACAACAAAACCAAGGAAATCATCTACACCGATTCTTGGGGCGCGGGCCACGGCAAAAAACGCATGCCCGTGGCGGATGCATTCTGCATGTCGAATGCCCTGCTCGCCCTGCCGCCCACCAGGTAGTAGCCGTGTAAGGGGGGGTAAAAAATCTGTGCCGATACCTGGGCGAAAACTGGGAATACTCACTAGACCATGGTGCTATGTTGAGTCCGTGCAATACGATGCAGACAGGGTGATCATTGTGGGTGCCGGAATAATCGGTTTGTGTTCGGCGTACCATTGTCTCAAGGCTGGACGACCCGTGACGCTGATTGACCGTGCTGGTCCGACCAATGACGGCTGTTCCTTCGGAAACGCCGGTATGATCGTTCCAAGCCACTTTATCCCGCTTGCGGCACCCGGCATCGTTGCCAAGGGGTTGAAGTGGTTGGCGAACCCCGAAGGCCCGTTTTACATCCGCCCGCGCGCGAATGTTGATCTCATACGTTGGTGTAGGTTGTTTATGAATCACGCTACGCAGAAACACGTCATGGCCAGTCGGGAGCTTCTGCGCGACCTGAATTTGGAAAGCCGGCGACTCTTTGTTGAATTGGCGCGAGAAACCGGTGTGGAGCTAACAGAACGCGGGTTGCTGATGCTGTGTAACACCGACAAAGGGCTGCACGAGGAAGCCGAGGTGGCGGCAATGGCCAACGCGCTCGGCCTCGAAGCCGAGGTTTGCGATCCGACAAGATTGCGCGAACTTGACAGCGCCATGGAGATGGATGTCAAGGGTGGTGTCTGGTTCAAACAGGATTGCCACCTGGACCCGGCGGAATTTGTCCAGGGTCTGCGCCGCAGGGTGATCGAGATGGGTGCTGAGTTTGTCGAAGATGCCGTGGTCACCGGACTGCGAAAAGAAGGGGGCGGCATGGTGTCGCTGGAAGGGGTCAGGACACCACCCGGTCAACAAATTGTGTTAGCCTGTGGCGCATGGACCAGCGATCTGATGAAGACGATAGGTCTGCGTATCCCGATGCAGGCGGGCAAGGGGTATTCCCTAACCATTGAACGTCCCCGCGAGCTTCCTGGGTTGTGTGCAATCCTGGCCGAAGCCAAGGTGGCGGTGACTCCCATGCATGGGAAGCTGCGTTTTGCCGGAACCATGGAAATCTGTGGCAACGATCTTTCTATCAATGCGCGCCGTGTGCATGGAATTATTCGTTCGGTCCGGAAATATTTCCCTTCGTATCGAGATGAGGATTTTACCGGGGTCGAGCCATGGGCGGGCCTCCGGCCTTGTTCACCTGATGGGCTGCCTTATGTGGGCAGGATTTCGGGATTCTCCAACCTGACCGTCGCCACCGGTCACTCGATGATGGGGCTGAGTATGGGGCCGGTGACTGGTCGGCTTGTCTCTGAACTACTCGGAGCTGGAGAGCCTTGTTTGGATATTAGGCGGTTAGAACCGCTGCGGTTTGCTTAACACGTTTCGAAAATTGAGAAATACTGATTGGCGGTTGATGAGTGATGATTTTTCAAAGGCGAAGTAAGCTTAGCCAAATACTTCAGCCTTCAAAAATCGTTATTCGACAATCATCCATCATCATCCATCAGTTTCCATGCGTTTCAAAGAGTCCTCCTGTCCCGATACGCCTTGGGGGTGAGTCCCGTGGTCTGCTTGAACTGTCGGGTAAAGGCGGATTGGTCCGAGTAGCCACATTCCAGCGCGATGTTGGCAATGGATTTTCCGGTGGTATTCAACATGTGGCATGCCGCTTCGATTCTCGCGCGGGTGATGCACTGGCCGGCCGATACCTGATAGAGTGCGCGGATACGTTGATCGAGTTGATAGACCGAGAGACCAGCCATTTCCGCAAGTTCCGGTAGCCTGAGTGGTTGGTCCACGTTTTCACGGATGTGTTTGAGCACCCTGGCGATGGATGTCAGGTTTTCGCCCCCTTGCGCTGCCGACCGGATATCCTGGGAGATACCGGAGATTCCCACGATGCGTTTCCGGGCGTCAAAAATAGGTTCCTTGTAGGTGATGCACCAGCCTTCGTGTTTGTTAGGGTGGATGTGGAGCTCAAGTTGGCCGACGATGCGTAATGCGGTTTTTAAAACCTGCTGGTCCTGCTCGGCAAAGGCTGTTCCCAATGGTCCGGGAAATAACTCGTCAGCGGTTTTGCCGATCAAGGCGTCCTTGCTGGGTGCCCCGGAACGTGCAACCAGCGTTTTATTGGCGGCGACATACCGCCCTAGATGGTCTTTGATAAAAAAGGCAATATCCGGCACTTGGTCAAACAACTCCTCAGTAAGCACAGGTTTATCAAGTCGCTCAAGAAATGCTTCACGGATATCTCTGGCTGTACTCATGGTTGTGTGCAGATTCGATGGCGGAACCTATGGATTCCAACAAGACCGAAATGCTATAGTAAAATACATCAATGAGCAACTCCGGACACCTGCATCTGAAAGTCGTCGACTCCCATACCGGCGGCGAACCTACCCGCGTGATAGTGGACCTGCCGCAGGGGGTGGGGGGGCTGGATTCGGGAAGCCTGATGGCACGTCGGGAATGGCTGCGCGAGAAATACGATTGGATCCGCTCGGCCTGCATCAACGAGCCGCGCGGTCATTCCGCGATGGTAGGTGCCCTGCTCTGCCAGCCGGTGAACCCGGACTGCGTGGCGGGCGTGATCTTTTTTAATAACGTAGGCTACCTCAACGGTTGTATCCATGGCACCATAGGACTTACTGTGACCCTGGCGCACCTGGGGAAAATTTCCACGGGTAAACACCGCATCGAAACCCCCGTGGGTGAAGTTGTTGCCGAGCTACACGAAGATGGTTCGGTCACCGTAGCCAATGTCCCGAGTTACCGGTTCAGGGCCAATGTCACGGTGGCTGTGCCCGGGTTTGGCGAAATTGTCGGTGACATCGCATGGGGTGGAAACTGGTTTTTCCTGGTTGATGTCAACAACACCGGAACCGGCCTGGAGGTCATTCCCGGAAATATCCCGGAGCTCACCCGTTTTTCATCAGCCATTGTCCAAGCCCTGGCGGGTCAGGGGATTACAGGGGCTGATGGCATGGAAATCGACCATGTGGAGATTTTTGGAACTCCTACCCCCGGTGTCTCGGATAGCCGTAGTTTCGTGCTCTGTCCGGGGCTTGAATACGACCGGTCTCCCTGCGGCACGGGTACGAGTGCAAAGCTGGCTTGCCTCTACGCCGATGGAAAAATCAAGCAAGGTGAAGTCTGGCGACAGGCCAGTATCCTCAACACGGTATTTGATGGGCGTGTAGAGCCGCTCGAAAATGATCGCGTTATTCCCTTCATTACCGGCTCGGCTTACGTTAATAGTGAGGCATCGCTCATCCTTCAAGAGGAAGATCCGTTTAAACACGGCATCTCCCAATTAAACTCAAAATCATTATGACACTCAAAGGAACATCCATCATCGGCAGTCGCCGCGGCCAAGGCAAGGAGCCGGCAGGTAATAGTATCAACCCAGTAACAAACGAAGTGCTTGCACCTGATTACGTAGCGGCCACGAACGACGAGCTTGAGCAGGCGGTTGACCTCGCTGCGGCAGCCTTTGTTAGCTACCGCGATACCTCCGGAGCTGAAAAGGCGGGGTTTCTCCGCGCCATTGCGGACAATATCGAGGCATCCATTGAGGATCTCGTCGAGCGTATGCCACTCGAGACAGGTTTGCCGGAAATGCGGGTCCGGGGCGAGGCAGGGCGCACCTGTGGTCAGTTACGGATGTTCGCCAATCTTGTCGAAGAGGGCTCATGGGTGGATGCCCGTATTGACCGGGCCCAGCCCGACCGCCAACCTCTGCCGAAAGTTGATACCCGCAGCATGCTGCGTCCACTCGGGCCGGTGGCTGTTTTTGCCGCGTCTAACTTTCCGCTGGCATTCTCCACCGCAGGGGGTGACACCGCCTCGGCACTTGCGGCGGGTTGTCCGGTCATCGTCAAAGCCCACTCGTCACACAGTGGCACGGCAGAGATTGTCGGTCTCGCCATCCAGCAAGCGGTGGCTGGTTGTGGACTTCCCGAGGGGGTTTTCTCTCTTGTCTACGGAGGCGGCCGGACCATTGGCCAGGCGCTGGTCAAACATCCTGCGATCAAGGCCGTTGGCTTTACCGGGTCATACGCTGGGGGGCGTGCGCTGATGGATCTCGCCGCCGCGCGCCCGGAGCCGATACCGGTCTATGCCGAAATGAGCGCCATCAATCCGGTGGTCATCCTTCCGGAAATTGCGATTGAAAAAGGCGAGGCGCTTGCCGAAGGATTGTTTGCTTCGCTCACCCTCGGTGTCGGGCAGTTCTGCACCAACCCGGGTCTGGTGTTTATCCATGCCGATGTGGTTGGCCGGGTCATAGGTAAACTCGCCGAACTCGTGACTAACAGCACGGGTGCCAGCATGCTGAACTCCGGTATTTGCCAGGCATATGGTGCAGGGCTCGACCAGCTTAAAAACCATCCCCGGGTGCAAACGCTGGCGGAAGGCCATTGCGGAGAGCATGGCAACCAGGCAGTGCCAACCGTATTCCAGACCAGTGCCGTTGATTTCCTTGCCGCCGGTGACCTTACCGAAGAAGTCTTTGGACCGGCCACATTGATTGTCACCTATACCAGCGATGACGAATTAGCTGCATTGTTTGGCGCTCTCGGTGGCCAGCTCACAGCGAGTGTGCATGGCACCGATGGTGAACTTGCCCTGCAAGGAGGCCTCGCCAAACTGATGGAGGACCGCGCCGGCCGACTTGTCTTTAACGGCTTCCCCACCGGGGTCGAAGTTTGTGCCAGCATGGTTCACGGCGGCCCGTATCCCGCGACATCCGATGGACGAAGCAGCTCCGTAGGCACCATGGCAATCTACCGTTTCACGCGTCCCGTCTGCTACCAGGATTGCCCGGATGTACTGCTGCCGGATGCACTCAAGGAGGGTAACCCACTTGGAATACGGCGCAGTGAGGTGTAGGACAACTTGGTAAGTTGTCGGCTGATCTGTCCTTGGGCTGTCGGCAAGTTGGAAACTCGCCCTACCTTCCTTCCCAGGACGCCCACCAGTTGCGGAACAGGAAGTGCTGCGACTCCAGGTGCGCCTTTTGCGGCGGGCTCAGCTGATCGTCGGCGTAGATCTGGTATCTGTAGGCGTCGTGTCCTTCGAGCACCATAAGGTGTTTGTAATAGAGAACGAGATCGGGACCTTCGTCGAAGGTGGAGAGCACCTGCATCGCCTCACTGAGCTCCAGGGCATGGACGCGGGCCTGGGCGTCACCTTTGGCGGCGCGCTGGCAGAGGTCGACCAGATGAAGGACTTCTTTGGGCAGGGCATTACCGACACCGGTGATCGCCCCTCCGGCACCACAGTTGACAAATCCATGGTATGCCTGGGTGTCCACCCCCACCATGAGAGTGAGCTTGTCGTTACCGGTGGTGATGTTTTCCGCCGCGTAGGTTAGATCCGCCGCACCACCGAACTCCTTGAATCCGATCAGTTGAGGATACTTGTCATGCAGTTTAAAAAAGAGGTCAGCCCTGGTGGCAAAGCCGTAATAAGGGGAGTTGTAAATCACGGCGGGCAGGTCCGGGCCACCAGCTTCAAGGATGGCGGTGAAGTGGTTGTATTGCGCAGCCGGGGAGAGTCCGCGTGACAGCACACGCGGGATGACCATCAGCCCGTGGGCTCCTACTTCCCGCGCGTGGGC
Source organism: Akkermansiaceae bacterium (assembly GCA_024233115.1). Lineage (NCBI taxonomy): Bacteria > Pseudomonadati > Verrucomicrobiota > Verrucomicrobiia > Verrucomicrobiales > Akkermansiaceae > Akkermansiaceae bacterium. Next base: position 213,342 of record JACKQB010000007.1, on the reverse strand, counting down.
GGCGTGTTCCTCGGCAATCCTGGTGTTCTGCGCTCCGGTGCCGACAATCACCTTGATTCCGGCGTCGACCAGTGCCTTGACACCGGTCTGACGTTGCTGGTCGGTCAGTAATGGCCAGTCGCCCATCGAGCCGCAGTAAACCACCGAGTCCATGCCGGCGTCGACCAGCCCCTGTGCGGTTTCGACCAGTGTGTTGAAATCCGGATTTCCCCCGGCATCACAAGGGGTCATCAGTGCGGGTATGGTACCTGAGAAAATGTTGCTCATGCCAGGCAGTATAGCAGCCGCGTCTAGGCAGATTCAGCGGCAGGGGCTGGTTTTTTGGATAAAGCCAACTGGCGCCAGGCTACTTTCGTCTGCGTAGCAAAAAGAAGAAGCCGAGCATTCCAAGCCACAGGGTGCTAGGCTCGGGAACGGGTGCTACATGATCATCATCACCAATTTGATAGAAAACAATATCCTCGTTGATGGATCGAATCCGGATCTGAGTGTAGGTGCCGAGTAAGTAAAACGAGCCGTCGGCGGTGGTTCCGAAGTTATTGGTATCCGAGCCGATCAGCATAAAGCCTCCTGTCCATGTGTCGGCCCCCAGGGTTGTATTGTCGCCAGGTGTGTGGACCAGGTTTCCCGATACGATTTCCGTGGCGATGGGAGTGCCCGTGGTGTGGTCAAAGGCTTGGAAACCGTGATGGTTTTCCTTCAGGTGGAAAAACGGATTGGTGATAGCACTGCTGAAGGTGATCACAAAATCACCCATGGCTGGTATGGAGCCATTATGGTCGGAACGGAGTGTGTCACTCGTTACCAAGGCAGGAGAAAAAAGCGCCGCATTGCTGAACGCCGTGCTGGTGCCGTCGATGACCGTGCCAGCGACACATCCACTGACGGATACCGTGGCATTGATGGTTCCATCAATTAACAGGGAGCCTGTCGCGACGTCGTTTGTGCCATTGACAGAAGTCCAGTCGGTCCAATCAATGGACTGGGCGGAAACAAGGTTGAGGGTACATGCCATCACAAGACCGACATGCAAAGGTAAGGGGGCTTGCATAGTGTCGAAATCTATCAAATCCTTTAACTAAGGCAAGGAGAATATCAATTGATCTAAATTTAATGGGAGTGGGCGTAACTTCATGACCCGAACAAGCAACGCTAGTATCCGGCTACCCCGGTGATGCTTGATTCAATCGGGTGCCAGGTGGTTTTGATTTCCTGGGTGGAAAGAATGGGGTAGGGGGATTCGCTTTTGGCGGGATCGTCCTTGCGGAGGATGATGCGTTTCAGGTTGTGGGTGGCATCGGTGCGGAGGCTGGTTTTATCGCCGTCTGATAGATCGGAAGCCACGACCGCATTGACATCCATGTGAGTGCCGATGTGGGGGAGAAGTTCTGCGCGGTTTCCGGTGATGATGTTGACGACACCACCTGGCAGATCCGATGTGGCGAGTGCCTCGGCGAGGGTGATGGCGCAGAGCGGTTTGCTTTCGGATGCAATCGCTACGCAGCTGTTACCTCCTGCGATGATGGGTAGGATGGTGCCGAGCAGGCCTGCGAGGGATGACTTTTCCGGAGCGATGGCCGCGACGACACCTACGGGCTCGTACACGGAGAAGTTAAAGTGGGGACTGGCGACCGGATTCACCGATGAAAACGTCTGCTGATACTTGTCGCACCAACCAGCGTAATAAATGCACTGGTCGATGGCGGTTTCAACTTCTTTGCGGGCAGCAGCTGCGGTGGCTCCTTGCAGCATGAGTTCATCTTCAAACTGGGCGCGGCGACCTTCTAACATCTCTCCGATGCGGTAGAGGATCTGGCTGCGGTTAAACGCATCACGTTTTTTCCAGCCGCCGAGTGCCGTTCGCGCGGCCACGACAGCGTTGCGGAAATCCTTGCGCGAGCTGAGACAGATGTTGCCGAGAGCTTTGCCGTTTTTTCCAGCGGGAGTGTAATAGCGGCCGGACTCCGTGCGGGGGAACTGTCCGCCGATGTAGAGTTTGTATGTTTTCAAAACTTCGATTCTTTCCATGGGATGGGTTGGTTTGTGTAAAGTAGGCAAGTTTGTAACTTGTCGGCAGGATTTGTGAATTTGTTAGGTTTGGAGTGGATATTCCTTGGGTTGTCGGCAAGTTGGAAACTCGCCCTGCTTTGTTAGTATTCTAAATTAAGGTAGGCACCGAGTCCGTGCAGGCCACCTTCGCGACCGTATCCGCTTTCCTTGAAGCCTCCGAAGGGTGAGGTGGGGTCGAATTTGTTAAAGGTGTTGCCCCAGACGACACCGGCATCGAGTGCGCCTGTGATCTGGAAAAGCCGGGCACCTTTATCGCACCAGACACCAGCGGAGAGACCATACGGAGTGTTGTTGGCTTTTTCGATCACCTCGGGAACGGTGCGGAAGGTTTGCACCGCGAGCACAGGACCGAAGATTTCCTCCTGAACGATACGGGACGATTGGGCAACGTTGGTAAACACAGTGGGGGGGCACCAGTATCCTTTGCTTGGAAGATCGCAGCTAGGTTGATACATATCGCCGCCATCCTTAAGGCCGGTTTTGATGAAGCTCTTGATGGTCGCCAACTGCTGCCTCGAGTTGATCGCGCCTATGTCGGTATTTTTATCAAGTGGATCGCCAACGATCAGTGTGTCCATGCGGCGCTTCAGTTTCCACATGACTTCCTCGTAGATGTTTTCCTGTACGAAAAGACGTGAGCCTGCGCAGCAAACGTGGCCTTGGTTGAAATAGATGCCATTGACGACACCCTCGACCGCTTGGTCGATAGGCGCATCCTCAAGGATGATGTTGGCCGCCTTGCCTCCAAGTTCGAGCGTGACCTTTTTATCGGTTCCAGCGATGGATTTCTGGATCAGCTTGCCCACCCCGGTGGAGCCGGTGAAGGCAACCTTGTCGATGTCAGGGTGATTGACGAGCGCGGCTCCGGTTTCGCCTGCACCGGTGACGATGTTAACCACGCCATCGGGCAGTCCGGAGTCGGCGATGACTTGGGCGAGTTTGAGTACCGTCAGGGGAGTCGTTTCCGCAGGCTTGAGTACGACGGTGTTTCCGGTCGCGAGCGCGGGCGCGATTTTCCAAGCGGCCATCAGGAAGGGAAAGTTCCACGGGATGACCTGGCCTGCCACTCCGAGAGATGAGGTTTTCTGGTTAGGAAAAGCGAATTCTAACTTATCGGCCCATCCCGCGTAGTAGAAAAAGTGATTCGCCGCCAGCGGGATGTCGATGTCGCGTGACTCGCGGATCGGTTTGCCGCCATCGAGGGTTTCAATGATGGCAAACTCACGGGCGCGCTCCTGGATCAGCCGGGCGATGCGGTAGATGTATTTCCCTCTTTCACGTCCGTTCATTTTCCCCCATGGACCGTTGTAGGCGGCACGGGCCGCCTTGACGGCAGCATCGACATCCTCTTGGCTACCTTCCGCCACCTCGGAGAGTTTTTTCCCGGTCGCAGGGTTGGTGGTGGCGAAGTATTTCTTTTGTGCAGGAGCCACCCACTTGCCGCCGATGAAGTGGTCGTAGCGTTTAGCGATCTGCACTTGCGAGGCGGATTCGGGGGCCGGCGAATACGTGATATTCGTCCAGTCATTGGATGTTGATTTGGTTTTTCTAGGCATCGGATAAATTTGGTATTTGGAATTTAAAACTTAGAACTTAAAGCAAGCTAGTCTTTGGAAAAATATTGTGGAGCCTGGTAACGACTGGTTTCGAGTTTGGCCACCTGCATCAGAACGTCGTTGGCGAGGCTACTGGCGCCGAATCGGAACCACTGGTTATCGAGCCACTTGGGGCCGAGGGTCTCTTGCACCATCACCAGGTAGTGAAGGGCTAGTTTTGATGTGGAAATACCACCGGCCGGTTTCATGCCGACCATTTGACCGGTCTTGAAGTAGTGGTCGCGGATCGCTAACAGCATCACGAGAGTGACCGGAATGGTGGCGGCTGAGGCAATCTTTCCGGTGGATGTTTTAATGAAATCAGCGCCCGCGTGGATGGCGATGTCACTGGCCCGGCGCACATTATCCAGGGTGGCAAGCTCGCCGGTTTCGAGGATCACCTTGAGCCGTGCTTGGCCACAGGCGTCCTTGACGGCGGCGATTTCATCGAAAACGTAGTTGTAGTCGCCCGACAAAAACCGTCCCCGTGAGATTACCATATCCACCTCATCCGCACCTTCACTGACCGCGAACTGGGTTTCGTCGAGTTTTTGATTCAGCGTGGCGTGCCCGGATGGGAACGCAGTGGCGACGGACGCGACCTTGACGGGGGACTTGTCACCGAGGGCTGCGCGGGCGGTTTTTACGAAAGTGGGATAGACGCATACGGCCGCGGTGGTCGGGAGGCCGGGGATTGAATCGTGCAGATGTTCCGCCTTGTAACAAAGCTGGCGCACCTTGTTCGGTGTGTCGGCTCCTTCCAGGGTGGTGAGGTCGATCATGTTCAACACCAGATCCAAGCCTTCACGCTTGGTGTTGTTTTTGATACTGCGTGTGGTGAAGCGCGCGGCGCGCTCGGCAATACCGACGTGATCGACGGGAGGAGAACTGGAGTAATCATATCGCACTGGAGATGCGCTTGTGTGGGGCTTCATGATGAGGTGATGGAAACAAGGGTACAAAGAAGTCGGGGTCGTTATCCTTAGCTGGTTTGATCTTAAAGGAAATAGGAAAATGGTCACTGTAGGCAGCAGATTGGTTGGCCAACAGGTTCTAGTTTCCAGATAGTCCGCCAGCCATCAGGTCGTTGCGCACTCCACGTAAGGGGTATCAGCAAGCGTAAATGACGGAGCTCCAGTCAGAGTGGCTGCCATCGACAAGAATCTCACCTGGATCAGTCGTTTGTGGGGGACGTTGTCGTAGCTCTGATAACGGGGGGCTCTCAATTTCAGTCAGAGTGTGGTTGTCAGATGCCGCCGATATGTTACATTCCGGGAACTATGAAGCCGTTCTATTGTTTTCTCACGGTCATGCTAACAGTGGTTGGTCTGGTTTCCGCCGAGAAGGTGACTTTTGATACCAAGTATTCCGTCGAGTTCCCGGAAGGTTGGAAAAAATCCGCCAACCCACGAAAAGACGCCCTTGTTTATCGTGAAACCGAAGCTGGTGATGCCTCTTTTGCCATCGCCAAGCTGGAACTGCCGGAAAATGCCAAGGCCGATCTCAAGGCGACCCTGAAATCGATGATTGATGGCTTTAAGCAAGGCATGACGGTTCTGGAGGAGCCCAAGATGACCGAGGGAGCTGTCGATGGAAAACAAGCCCAGTTCGCCCGCGTCTTTGTGAAGGCGGGTGAGCATAAGCTTGACTTCTTTCTGGTTGCTGTCGATGGCGTCGACCGCGTCTTCATCATGCAGGCCACCCTGCCAGCCTCGGCATCGGAAAAATCCAGGAACGACTGCATGAAGGTGATCCAGTCGTTCGAAGAATCCCGCTAGATGAACTTTTTGATGGTTTCCTGGAATTTGTTGTAAAGAAACCCGAGTCCCAGCAGGACAAGACCCAGGCTGATGAAACTGAGGATGCGGCCGAGCGTATCCAGCTTCATCACATCGATACACACGACGTGAAGCACGGCAGCCGCTAACAACCACAGGCCGATCAGGCGGTATGGCCGACAGCGCATGGTGAGACCTGCGCAGAACAGTGCTGTGGCTAACAGTGCCCAGCAGATGGCAACCCCAGCACCCTCGAAGCTGGCCTGGACATGTGCCGTGGAGGCATACAAGAGGGAGGCTAATCCCGCGACGAGTAAGATAACACGGACGGGTTTCCAGTTGGCCAGCTTGGTTTCATCCGCCTGGGTGTCCAACCACAACAGGCCATGCATGACCAGGGCGCAGAGGCTGGGAAGGTAACGGGGCCAGTCCTGGTCGTTGTGGCTGGCTATGGCGTTGACACAGGCGATAACAATCGGAAAAGCCCCCCCCGTTATGGCAAAGCCGGTATCGTTTCGGCGATAGGCCCAGACCAGCAAACTCAACCCCAAGGCCGTTAGGGTGAGGTCGGGCCGATCGAATTCCTGAACGGCGTGAGTGCCGGTTGCAATGACGACACCCAGGGCCAGAAGAGCCCGCATCACTCTCTTTTCAAACATATCCCAGAACCTGTCTGTAAGCGCCAGATGGATGAGCAGCATCACCGCAGGCATCCATCCGAGGGCGGGTTCGTAGTTGCCTCTGGCAACGACAGCGATCAATGCCCCGATATGGAAAAACAGGGCGGGTGCACCGATGCTGGGTCGGCGTAAGTATTGGGCCGCAGCATGTCCGGCGACAGCAATCACCCCGCCAAGGATCATCCAGTGGGCGGATTCCTCAATGTGGTGTGTCAGGGTGGCTGCGGTGACAATCCAGAACAGGATACTGGTGAGCCACTCAAGGGATAGGTTGTTAGAGGTGGTATGGCTGCCTGCATTATCCTCCCATGCCTGGGGTAGCCTGGGGCTGATGTACCAGTAGATGCCAACGACAGACCATGGAATCAATGATTGCGTGATAGTCAGCGTCGTGTAGCCACTGAGATACCACCAAATGCCGGCAAAGACAGGGATGGTTCCGATCATGGCCACGTCGCCCGTCCATGCCTTCCAGCGTGGGTGTTTGATCAGGAAATAGGCGAGCATCAGCAGGGTGGCGGTCAGCATCAGTCCGTTGACCCCTGAGGCATAAGACCATTGCTGGAACACCCCCAGCCCGGCCACCAGCCATGTGAGGGCGGCGGGGAAAAGTGGCACATAATCAGCCTGGCTTCCACGTTCATCAGCCATCGATACGCCATCGCGACGCACAAGGGCGGTGAACACAGCGGAGACAAGAGCCAAAGCCGCGTAGCTTGGCCAAGGCGCGAATGCTCCACCATTCAACTCCGGCAGCGCGGTGATCATGGCGCAGAGGTAGGCACCGGCAGCGACCATACGGGCCAGCCAGCCTCCGAAGTATCGCGCTCCTGCCAGAAGGATGCACGCCTCCACCGCCATCACCAGGAAACGGGTGTATCCGGTGGCTTCTAACAATACCCCCAAACTGGCAATGAGGAGGCCTTGATAGCCATAGACCAGCGCCAGCGACTTGTCCCACACCTTGTCGGTGCGGGAGATCAAAGCGATGGCAATCCACAAGGCTCCCACGCCGATGGAGATCCACCCGATTTCCGTATGGGGAATCATGTCAGGTACGAGGAACACCGTCAGGCACCATGCGGCACCATTGTTGATGGCGCAAAAGGCACGCTGGATCTGCTCCGGCATCTTGCGCGCCCTGGGGACGGTGAGGGCCGCGGTAAACAGCAACCAGTAGGACGCCAAATAGGTGAAACGCACGGTGGACTCGACCGCCTGCGGGTAGAATCCAAGCCAGAATGCGTGTGAGACATAGGCGGCCAACACCGTGCCAAGTCCGATCGTTATCCAGCGGAACCTGACCATCAACCACATACCGGCACTCGACAGCAGTAGGGCGGAGAAAAGCGAAAGCCAGCCAGACGGGTTGACGATCGTGCCGTAGAAGGCCAGGCCTATCGCCATCACCGCCACCACACGCGATTTTTTCCAAACCGCATACGCCAGGATGAGTCCCGCCCAAAGCGTCAGCAGGACGCCTGCCAGGATGGTGCTGTCGACCAGTTGCAACGACGGCACGAAGTGGCAGGCGTAGATCGTGTAATAGCCTGCGGCAAGCCCGCCGGATGCCAGCACCCGACCGTACTGGCGGAACTTCTCCTTCCACTTGTCCAGCCACATGCCGGTGCCTGTTAGGGTCAGGGACACGGTCATGAAAAACGCCACCTTCGCCCCCGGGCCGGCATGGAACAGCCAGTTTTTATAAGCGTAGGTGCTGAGGAAAATGAGGCCCGTCAGGAGAAATAGAATCCCGATCCTGACCAGCCAGACTTTGCCGAAATTGAGTTCCCAGTCGCCGGTGTTGACGGTGGCTGTTTTGACCGGCGGCTTTTTTTCTTGGGGAGGCACCACCGCGCTCATGGTGGCTGAGGAAAACGCCGTTGGTAAATCGGACACGGCGGGGCCGGGCTGGTCTTGTTTCGGGTCGGTCGACGTCGCTTTACTTGGATTCGTTGCCACAATGACCTTCAGCTGAGGCGGGATGGGAGGAGGTGTTGCCGTGGGTCTGGAGGACTCGATTTTGTGGCTCTCCCCGGCAATCGCATTCGGGAGATTGCGCAGGTCATGAGGTGCCTTCTCGGAAGCTGTCGGGAGCTTCCGCAGTTGTTGGTCGATCTGTTTGCACTCCTCCCCTAACTGATGCAGATACTGCTGCATTTCCTCCTGTTTCCGCAAAAGGGCATCAAGCCTGGCACGTAAGTTGTCCTCCATGGTGCGAAGCTATCATGATCCCTCAGAAATAGCCCATCGATTTTCAATGGGGGAGTATTGAGAGGAATGATGAAGCGTCTTGTTCGATCACTTTCTTTCGGGGTGTTCCGGATAAGTCACACCAGGCAAGCCTTCCATATCCGCATGCTTCCCTCTGACCTGCTGACAACTCGTTACATGCTACTTCCTATCAAGTTTCTTGATCCGGATGTTCCGGTAGAGCAGCTCGGCCCATTCGGCTTGCAGGCCGATGTGGCCTTTTTCGAGTGGAACGTATTGGCCGTCTTTGTTTTTTTGCTCGATATCGGTCAGCTCGAGCACGACCTGGCCGTTGAGGATGAAGGTGGCCTTTTGAGAGCCGAGGATGCGGATTTCCATTTCGTTCCACTCGCCCTTGGGTTTTTCGGCACCGAGTTTGGTGGGCACGGCACCGCCTGTGACGGGTCTGCCATCTGGATCATAGTAACCATTTTTTCGGAGGGTTTTGCAGCGGAGGTGTTTACCAATGACAAACAGGTCGCCGGCATGGAAGCGGCGATTCCCCTTTTTGTCGCCTGGGGACTCGCCGATTTGCATTTCGAAGCTGTGTGGCCAGACTTTCCTGAGGTTGCCGTGGGCGTGGAAAAGCAGGCCTGCGTCGCGGTCCCAATCGGTGCGCGGTGCGAAGCGCTTGCCAAGCCACTTGTATTCGAGTTTGAGGATGTAGTGGCTGAATGTGGCATCGGTGTTGAGGCAATCAGTGGTTTGTTCGGTGCCCGCTTCCCTCCCTGCGTAGACGTGGATGGCCTTCTCTTTTTGATTCACTGAAAAGGCACCCGTATCGCCCTTGCCTTTGCTGCGGGCAGCGGTCCAACCTTGTAGGTTCTCGCCGTTAAAGAGGGGGACAAATCCTTCTTCAGCTGAGAGACTGGAAATGGCGAAGGTGGAGAGGGCGAGTAGTTGATGGATGGGGGACATGGGGGGAGTTTTTAGTAGTCGGTGGTCGGTGGTTGTTTATGGTTTGCCGGGAGGGGGTGTTAGCCACTTGATATCGGCGGAACGTTTTTTGATATCGAGTAACACGGTGGCGTGTTTGAATTGGCGGGTGTATTGGTAACCGTTTTTCTTTGCCGGGCCGAGGGGGGGGCCGAGGGGTCTGTCGTATTCAGGAAACCAGCGCATCCAATGACCTTTTTTGTCCGCGGCATAGCCTTCGTGTGCACGGAAGTAGCTGTGCTCGCCTGCGGCGATGAGGAAAATAGCCAGGGGGTAGACGAGTGCCGCCTGGGCCTGTTCATAGGACTCGACCGAGGCGTGGGCTTCGTCGATACCCATTTTGCTGGTGTTTCTGGGTGGGGTGAGGCCGCTGGTAAACGCAATGATCTTGCCCTGGCTGGCAGCTTGTTGGATGGCGTCGATGCCCTTGGCGACATAGTCTTCGTAGCTCGTGGAGCCAATGCTGTGTTGGAATCCCTCCAGGTAGGAGCCATCGAAATAACCCAGATACTCCAGCCCTGCATGGTTGAAACGTGCCCGGAGAATGTTGGCCACCATGAGTTTGTCCGGGCCAATGGCGGCGCGCGTTTGTTTCATCATCAGATGGTAGCCGTCCGTGACCTCCTGTTTCTTTTTGGCGCCGATGTCACGTTTGAGGTAACCAGGCTCCAGTGCCTTGATGTTGCCGTCGAGAAAGACCCCGTCGATCACCGGGTCTTGGGTCATGCTGCTACAGGCGTCGACCCACCACTTGCGCAAGTCAGGATTCGACAAGTCGTAAGCCTGCACGCTCGACCGTACGAGTTTGTTATCTCCTTTTTGGTTCTCCAGGAATGCATGGGGGATTTTTTTGAGGGTTTCATTGGCACCGTAGCCCCCGTAGTGGACGATGACGTTGCGGTAATAAAGGATGGTGGCATTGGGGTTGATTTTCTTCACCGCGCGGGCTGATACGAGGGTTCCTTTTTCGATCGTGCCGTGAGAGGTGTGCCCGTTCGCCTTTTCAAAGGTGATCAGCGGAAACTTCGCGATATAGGCAATCTCCTTGTCGGTGTAGGATGTTGCCTTGCGGATATGCATGTAGAGCGGAATCCGGTCCCAACTGAATGCCGGGTATCCGGTTTTTTTTGCGTCTTCCTTTTTTGATTCTTTAGCGCAAGCTTCCCCAGCCCATGCCGGCAAGAGTAAGGCAATGAGGAGGAAACTTGAAATTCTATGCTTTTTCATGGTTGTTGTGGGCTATTGCCATACTGGAGATCTGGATATCATTTTCTCAGAGAGTCTTTCTGATGTGTATCAGTATTTTATACGAGGGGGTGTCAGTGCCAAGGGTTAAAACTACCGATCGTAAATGATGTTTGGTGTTTCTGAAAATAAAAAAGCCCGCGCACTCGGGTGAGTGGCGGGCTTGGGTGATTTTTTCTGATAACCGATAACTCAATAACGGATACCCATCTGCCCTCGGCAGATCACTTGGAAAGATAGCCGCTAACCCCTTCGTGGCTGGCGGTCATGGCGTCGTCGCCTTTTTGCCAGTCCATCGGGCAGACTTCGCCGTGCTGCTCGAAGTGCTGGAGGGCGTCGATGACGCGGAGGCATTCCTTGATGGAGCGACCCAACGGCATGTTGTTGACGACCTGGTGCTGGACGATGCCGTCTTTGTCGATGAGGAAGAGGCCACGGTAGGCGACCAGTTCACCGAGCACGACGGGGTTGCCGTCCTCGTCGCTGACAAACTCACCGGCGAGCACGTCGTAGTCCTCGGAGATGGTTTTGTTGGTGTCGGCTACGATCGGGTAGTTGACACCCTGGATACCACCTTTGTTTTTAGGTGTCTGGAGCCATGCCCAGTGAGAGAATTCGGTGTCGGTCGAGCAACCGACCACTTGGACGTTGCGTTTTTCAAACTCAGCGATCTCGTCCTGGAAGCGATGAAGCTCGGTCGGGCAGACGAAGGTGAAGTCCTTCGGGTAGAAGAAGAGGACGACGTATTTCTCACCTAGGTATTGGTCGAGGCTGAAGTTTTCGATGATGTTTTCCCCTTTAACGGCTTTGGCGTTAAAGGACGGTGCTTGTTTTCCTACGAGTACGGACATGTTGAATAGTGAAGTTGGAATATTGAATAGTGAAATAGGATGCTTTCATCCTGCGGATGCGGGATGTGTAGCGCAGCAGGGTAGGGGTGCAAGCGATTTTTTGTGGCAACCGGCTTGCAAACCTGTGTTGTGGACTATTCTGCGCGCTTGAGTTCGTCGATGTCGGCGAGGTCTTGCGGGCGCCCAGCGGTTTGTTTGGCTTTGATCAGGTCTTCTTTGCCGAGGTAGTGGATATCGAAACCGTTCTGTTGGCAGACGACCTTTTTTTCCCAGCATGGAGCGAAATCAAGTCCGGGAATAGTGGTCAGGAAAACGATCTGGCAAGGTTTAACGCCGATGCTGAACTGGGTGCGCGGCTGGGCAAAGTCGTCTTGAGTTACTCCAATGAGTGGGATGCCAAAGTCCAAGAAAACCCTCATCAGTAGGGATGCATTTTCTTGAGTAGGCTCCAACCAAATATCGATGTCTTTGGTGTATCGCGGCTGGGCGTGGTGAATGACCGCATACCCGCCAGCGATGAGGTAGCGGACCTCAAATTTTTGCAAGCTTTGTAACAGTTCTTTGAAGTCGGAGTTCATCGGGGTGCATTTTTTTCATGCCAACCCAGTAGTCATAGACCAGTTCCCAAGCCGCTTGGCGGCGTTCGGCACCAGTGACATTCTGCCATTGCTGAATGCGGAACGCTCTCATCTCATCAAATGAGGAGCATTTTTTAACCACCCAGTGGGATCGGTCTTTTTTGACTTCGCTCATGATGAAGCACTATAACAGAGGATGAGGCAGGGGAAAGCGGCTTTTTAGACGGTTCGTTTAGTCTTTCTTTTTCAAAAGCGGAAAAAGGACGACATCGCGGATGGTCGGGGCGCCGGTGAGCATCATGATCAGGCGGTCGATGCCGATGCCGATGCCGCCGGCGGGGGGCATGCCGTTCTCGAGGGTCTCGATGAAGTCGTGGTCGATTTCCTGCTCCTCCTCGCCGCCCGCCTGGTGCTCGAGGCGTTGGCGCTGGACGTCGGGGTCGTTGAGTTCGGAGTAGCCGGGGGAGATTTCCTGCCCGTTGATGATGAGTTCGTAAACCTCGACGGTTTTGCCGCCGGGGGTGACCTTGGCGAGCGGGATGAGCTCGGAGGCGACGCGGGTGACGAAACAGGGGTCGAAGGTGTGCTCCTCGACTTTTTTCTCAAACACCTGCTGGACCACCTCATAGTCCTCCATGTTTTCGGAGATCTGCACGCCGAGCTCGTCGCATTTCGCGCGCCGGGCCTCCGGGGTGATGTCGAAGAAGTCGTCACCGGCGACCTCCTTGATCAGGTCGTGGTAATTGGCGCGTTTCCACGGGCGCTGCAGGTTGATGGTGCGCAGGGTGTTGCCTTCCTCGTCCTTGTGCTCGATCTGCAGGCCGCCGCAGAATTTTTCCGCCAGGTGGCAGGTCATTTCCTCGACCATGTCCGCCATCGTCTCGAAGTCGCCAAACGCGCAATACGCCTCGAGCATGGTGAACTCCGGGTTGTGCCGACGGGAGATGCCCTCGTTGCGGAAGTTGCGGTTGAGTTCGAATACCTTGGTGAAACCGCCGACCAGCAGCCGCTTGAGGAAAAGCTCCGGTGCGATGCGCAGGGTGAGGTCCATGCCGAGGGCGTTGTGGTAGGTCTCGAAGGGGCGGGCGGCGGCACCGCCGGCGACGCTTTGCAGCATCGGGGTCTCGACCTCAAGGTAGCCGCGGTCGTGCAGGAAGCTGCGGATCTCGGCGATCATTTTTGACCGGGTGATGAAGACCTCGGCGGATGCCTCGTTGGACATCAGGTCGAGGTGGCGCTTGCGGTACTTGGTTTCGCGGTCGGCGACGCCGTGCCACTTGTCGGGCATCGGGCGCAGCGACTTGCTGAGCACCGTAAGTTTTTCCACCTTCACCGACGGCTCGCCTTTTCCGGTGGTGAAGGTTTCGCCTTCGACGCCGATCCAGTCGCCCATATCGAGCAGCTTGTAAGCGGCCCAATCAGTCTCGCTGACCCCTTTTTGGTTGAGGTAGATCTGGATGCGGCCCTCGGCATCACCGACGGTGGCAAAGACGGATTTACCCATGTCGCGGATGGCGAGCAGGCGGCCGGCGATGGTGACTGGCTGGTTGTCGGCGAAGTCAGCCTTGAGTCTTCCCGGAGTGGTGGTGGTGTCGAATTTCCCGCCGAAGGGGTCGATTCCGAGTTCACGGAGTTTAGCGAGCTTCTCGCGTCTTACGGCGATGAGATCGGCTTCCCCCGTCGCCGAGGCGATGGAGGACAGGTCGGTGGACTGCGGTGTTTCTGGAATGGCTGACTGGTCGCTCATGGGGCGCGGAAGATAGGGGAGTCTATGGCCATTAGTCAACCGCCGACTTGGCAGGAGTGATGCTGTTGTAAACTATTCGAAGGGCTTGGGGGCTGGGGTGTTTGGATTGGAAGGTGGCAGGATGGGGAGTGTGAACGACGGCTGCTCGCCGGTGAGCGTTTTCAGGAATGCGACGATGTCGGCGACTTCGGCATCGGTGAGTTTTTTGCCAAATTGGACATCACCCATGATTTTGACGGCTTGTTCGAGCGTTTTTGCTCCTCCGTCGTGAAAATAGGGGTAGGTCAGTTCCACGTTCCGCAGTGTCGGCACCTTGAACATGTTGAGGTCGGCGTCATTTTTGGTCACCTCGTATCGGCCTTTGGACGGGTTACTGGTGGGGTAAGGTTTGATCAGCCCCATTTTCTGGTACATGGTGCCGCCGACAGCCTCGCCGTTGTGGCAGGCAACGCATCCGTTGCTTTTAAACAACTTGTAGCCGTTGAGTTCTTGCTCGCTGATGGCGTCCTTGTTGCCCTTCAGCCACTGGTCGAAACGTGAGTTCGGGGTGACCAGGGTTTTTTCAAACTCGGCAATGGCATCCGTCACGTGATCGATGGTGATTTTTTTCTCACCGAACACCTGGTTGAATTCTTTGACGTAAGCGGGGATGGAATTAAGGATGTCAATGGCCAGCGTATGGGTGGATGCCATTTCACCGGGGTTGGCGATCGGACCTCCGGCCTGTTCCTTGAGGTTCGCTGCGCGGCCGTCCCAGAACTGGACAAAGTTCAGGCTGGAGTTGAGCACCGTGGGTGAGTTGATCGGACCTTGCTGCCAGTTGTGGCCGATGGAGCTGGTCAGGTTGTCCGAGCCCCCCATGCTGAGGTTGTGGCAGGAGTTGCAGGAGATAAACCCTGACTTGGAAAGCCGCGGATCGAAAAACAATTTCTTACCCAGCTCGGCCCGGGGTTGGTTGATGTTTTTTGCCGGTTGGACGGGTTGGAGCGGCTCTTGCGCGGATGCGTTGCCTGCCATGCTGAGAGCGACTAACAGGCTCAGGTGGGTGATGGTGGTATGTTTTTTCATAAGGATCATGGATGGATCAATTCAAACGGCGAAAAACTGTGCGGAAATTGCCTTTGCCATTGCCTGTTCAATACAAAAAATCGGCACGATAACAAGTTTACTGTGTTATTTCCGGGTGTTAATCATAGATCAAACGCTTGATTTGTTAGGTTGCATTTCCGGGTTCTGCGGCGACTTTGGGGCATGATTTCCCGATGCTTGATCGTTCTCCTTTTGGTTGCAGGCCCACTCCATGCCGGGGCGCTGGATGAGGTGCCGCTGTATCGGCTCGAACACGGGGAGCCTGTGCCGTTTCATCTCAAAGCCGATACCACGCACGTTGCCTTCTATTACTCGGCTTCCTGGTGCCCGCCATGCCGGAAAACGACCCCGCCGCTGGTCGAGGAATACCAGCGCATGCTCAACCAGAAGGGGATGCCGGTGGAAATCGTGTTGGTCGGTAGTGATGAATCAGAGGAGAAAATGATTGCCTACATGAAAAAATACCAGATGCACTGGCCGGCGGTGGTATTCAGATCGACCGGGTTGGTGGAAAAATATGCGGCCAATGGCATTCCGCACATGGTGTTGGTGGAGCGTCAGACTGGAGAAGTGGTATCACACGGCACCGGTCCCTCGGGGGTCGAGGCGGTGGTGGCCCGGATGCGTGATTTTTCCATGGTCGATACCGGAAAACCCTTCCAGGCCGGCAGCTGGCTGAGTAAATACGGTGTCCTGATCGCGGTGGCGGTGTGTTTTGTGGTTATTTTTTTCTACCAGAAATGGAGGGAGAAAAGGATTTTTATGGCGTAAAGTCAGGAGGTTGAACGGCAAGGTATCCTCGTCGTGCGCTGCGGAATTTGATCTCCACCCCATTATTTGCGGGGGGGCAGGCCTATGATTATGACTCGCTCGGCCAGCTTACCCATGCTAAGTTCCTGACAACAGGGAACCCTGCAACAGCCGTGCCTACCACCAATCCCACCCACCAGTTTAACTTCAATGATTCAGGTAACCGCCTCAGCGCAGTTACTCCTGCTCTGGGAACGGTCAACTACACTTCTAGCAATACAAACGCATATACGATGATCACAGGTGATCAGCCGTCATATGATTCCAACGGCAACACGACTTCCCTACGCGGCCGCAGCTTGACGTGGGATCGGAAGGACCGCATGCGAGCCAATGGAAACATCGAATACATCCACGATGCTTTGGGCAGAATGGTGCAGAGGAAAAACACCACCACGGGTGTTACCCACCGCTACTCATGGAGCGGCTGGCTGATGATCAGCGAGCAAAAGAAAAACGCATCCGGAGTAGAGACGGAATTCCTTCGTTACACATGGGGAGCCGATCTCACAGGAAGCTTGGAGGGAGCTGGCACAGTAGGCGGCCTTCTAATGATCGAGCGTTTTGCCGCAGGGGGTGGGACAGCCCAGGTCGCCCACGTGCATCCGGATGCCAATGGGAATACCATGGGCACGACTTCGGATACGGGAGCCATGCTTACATGGTATAAGTACCACCCCTTCGGTCAGGTAGAATCCGAGGGTGGTAACAGTGACTGGCTTGGATGGAACCGCTTCAAGTTCAGCACCAAATACCTGGACGCAGAAACCGGCCTCTACTACTACGGTTACAGATACTATGATCCGGTTACAGGCCGCTGGCCATCCAGAGATCCGATTGAGGAAGATGGTGGCAACAATCTGTATGGGTTTGTGGGAAATGATGGCGTAAATAACTCCGATCTATTGGGTAATGAAAGACTAACAGATGAGGAGGAGGGAGACTGTCATGATAAGATAGACAAAAGTTTGGAAAGTCCGAAGATAAAGGGGGTTCTAGTTAGCATGAGGAGGAAAAGATGTAAAGCACCTCTGATATATTGCAATTGTTGCGATAATAGAAACAGTGGAACTTTCTCGGGTAGCAGGATAAGCAGAAAGAAGAATGGTGTTATTGAAATATGCTATAACAATCTCAAGCGAAACGGTAGAACCCTAGAAGAGGTGTTACACCACGAGTTGATTCATGCCTTGCAGTATTGCAGCGGGAAAGCAGATCAAGACACGGATTGTAGGACTGCACTTTGCCATGAAATTGAAGCTTACTCAAAAGCAGACGCGCAATGTGCTAAGTTTGCTATTGGCACAGAAGGGCACAAGGCTTGTGTCAAAGGAGAGTATAAGAAAAAAGGGGTTGGGTGGTCAGTGAAGGACCGTTGTACCGTTGCTGAATTTGATCAGAATTTCGACGAACTTTACCAGAAATGCGCATCTCTGAGACACTAATAAAATTTATTAGAGCGTTTTGTGTTCTAATGCCTTTAGTTATGGCGGGAATGTTACTTTCTTGCTCGCCAACTGAAAAACCAAGCAAAGCATTGAACCGTTCGGATGCGGTTTACTTTATTGGTAGAAGTAATTACGGAGTTGAGAGCTACATACCCAAGGTCGATATAAATTTAACTCCGAATCAGCACCGCAGGATTCGAAATATTCTAACTAGAATTGTAGAGTCACCAAGACGCTTGGATGCAAAAAGGAAGGAGTATGGATATTATGATGAAGGACCCAGTCCGAACGATTTTTTCTTTATCGAAAAATTGTATATGGGGCGACGTTCGGTTGTGTTGCTCTTCTACGGCGATGGTGTTTTGTATGACGATTATAAATACGTTGGAGAGAATCCAAATCGAGAGCTTGTAAAGATAATAGAGCCTCTAAAATGTAAGAGAGGGGCCAGTCCGGGAAAATAGGTGTTAACGGCTGATTTGTCATCGTACTAGATTTCCAAATTGTCATCGGGGGATTTGTCTCAACTTTTAGCAATGTTTCCACATTGTCATCGTACTTTATGGTGGCACGAACTGTGGAACATTCGGCCGTGTTCGTCGTAATTTTTGAGGCACGGTGTCTGGTGATGCGGCCACAGGGAGTCGCCGCCTGGGCCATAACGGTGGCGGGGGGGGGGGTAGCCCGAACACAGCTCAAGTGCGCGGGGGAGGAACACGAAGGGATCATCGGTGGTGGGCACGTATTCCTGGCCGATGTAGCCATCAAATCCGGTTGCGGCGATGGCGCGGGTGATCGCCGGGTAATTCAATTCCTGGCGTTCATCAAACTCGTGCCTGCCGGGTACACCCGCGGTGTGATAGTGGGAGATGTACCTGTGGTTTTCCCGGATTGTGCGGATCACATCGCCCTCCATGATCTGCATGTGATAGATGTCATAGAGCAGCTTGAAATGAGCGGAGTCCATCATTTGGCAAAGGGCGACTCCCCAGGCGGTGTGGTCACATTGATAATCGGGGTGGTCCACCTTGGAGTTGAGCAGCTCCATGACCAGGGTGACGCCGTGTTGCCCGGCCAGGGGGATCAAGGGAGCGAGGCCGGCGGCACAATGGGCCATGCCCAGGTCATCGGAGACACCTTCCCGGTTTCCTGAAAAACAGATCACCTGTTGCACGCCGAGATTTGCGGCGGCGGGAATCAGTTTTCGGTAGATCGCGTGCAGCGCAGGGTGGTAGGCGGGGTTGTTAAAGCCCTTCTCAATGTCCCCGATACCGTCAGCGTCGGGATGGGCCGCAGTGATCGAGCACTCGATGCCTAGGTTTTGCACCACTGGTATCTCGTCGAGTGTCAGCAGGTCAAGGGCTGAAATGCCTAGCTGGTGGCACTTCTCACAGAGTGAATCAAGCGGGGTGGAGCCGAAGCACCAACGGGAAACGGAGTGGTTGATCATCGTCGGTAGGCATAATGGATATGCCTGGAAATGGAAGGTTGAATTACCCGGGCCTGGCAAGTTTTGAGCCGGTTTTGAAAATTCAACTATTTTGCAACTTTGTGTCGCTTCCTTGGTTGCATACATCCAATTACAACACACCAACCATACTGATATTATGAAAGCAACCGTTCTCGGGCCAATCGCGGCCCTCGTCATCGGTGGTGCCGCTGGCTTTATTGCCGGCAAAAACGCCGCCCCCGCCCCTGACTCCGATCAGGATATCCCCGCAGAT
Organism: Akkermansiaceae bacterium; assembly: GCA_024233115.1. Classification (NCBI taxonomy): domain Bacteria; kingdom Pseudomonadati; phylum Verrucomicrobiota; class Verrucomicrobiia; order Verrucomicrobiales; family Akkermansiaceae; species Akkermansiaceae bacterium. The sequence continues at coordinate 194,538 of JACKQB010000007.1, read as the reverse complement.
GCCCGCACGGCGCGTCGAGCCGGTGGACCGTCCTCTTCCTCTTCAGGGGGTACCGTAAGCCGCGGGAGCCGTGTGAAAAGTGCGGCCGAAGCGATGGCCCTTCCCGGTCAGAATGCCCGCCTCCAGGCGCTGATGGACTATTACGCTGGTCTCGACCCGTCACAATTCGAAGAGGAGGCCAAAAAACTCGAAGACCTCCCATGGAGCGAGCGGATCATGGTGGGTTATCTGCTCTTTGCCCGTTGGGGTGAGGAAGACCCGACTGCTGCGATGGCATACACCAAGACCATGGGAATGGCCGGCATGTTTGTCAAAGGCACCGTGATGCAGAGCTGGGCAGCCAAGTATCCCCAGGATGCAGCCAAGTACTTCACCGATAACCCGAATGAATTCCGCATGGGTGGAATGATGGGAGGCCGGGGAGGTCGCGGCGGTTCTACCGCGGGTGTGATCGCCACCGAGTGGGCGCGCCAGGATTCCGCCGGAGCCATGGCTTGGGCGCAGACCCTGACAGGTCGCGACCAAAGGGATGCCATCAGTGGGATTTTCGAACAGGCCGCCAAGGAAGATCCGAGCAAAGCCGCTGGTATGCTTTCAACCATCACGGATGAAGAGGCCCGCAGGGATGCTCAGAATACCATCGCCCGTGAGTGGGGTGCGAAGGACTGGGCGGCAGCCAAATCGTGGATTGCCGGCCTTCCTGCCGACCAACAAGCCGATGCCACTGCCCGTGCCCTTCGTGGACTGGCCGATTCCGATCCCAAAGCCGCCGCTGGCCAGATTACCTCCATTCCGGAGGGGGATGCACGCACCAATGCCATGGAAGACATCGCCCGTGAGTGGAGTCGGGAAGACCCCGCCGCCGCCGCTGCCTGGGTGATGGCCAACGGGACTGAAGAGGCCCAGAGCGAAAGCATTGGCCGGGTGGTTTCATCATGGGTGGGTCAGGACCCAGCCGCTGCCCTGGAGTTTGTCAACAAACAACCCGCTGGTGCGGTGCGTGATGAAGCGGTTTCGTCCTACGTCATGTCCAACCAGGGTGGAGACATCCAGCAGAACCTGAAACTCGCTGAAACCATCAGCGACGAAAGGGACCGTAGCCGTGCCATTGGCATGACCGCTGTGGGATGGATGCGCCAGGACAAGGAGGCTGCTACCAAGTATCTCGAAACCACAGAGGCCCTCAGCCAGGAATCCAAGGACCGGATTAAACAGTTCTCCGAAGGCGGGTTTGGTCGTGGTGACCGTGGCGGTCGCGGCGGTCGCGGCGGCGGACGTTAATCCAAATCCCAGCCGATCATTTTCAAAGCGTGTGTCCATGGCGGGCACACGCTTTTTTTACGCCTCTGGATGACTTCGAAATCAGGCCTGTGCGGCGGCGGCTTCTTTTTCAATGTCGTCGATGAGGTCGAGCTCGGGACGGAAATCAGCGGCGTGGTAGGAGCTGCGGACAAGTGGACCACTGGCGACGTGGCGGAAGCCTTTGGCGAGGGCGATCTGCTTGTATTCGGCAAATTTCTCCGGCTTGACGTAATCGACCACAGGCAGGTGGCGCGGGGATGGACGGAGGTACTGACCCAGGGTCAGCACGGTGACATCGTGGGTGCGCAGGTCATCCATCGCCTGGAGAACCTCTACCTCTTTCTCACCGAGTCCGAGCATCAGGCCGCTTTTGGTCACCACTTTACCCCCGGCGATCGCCTTGGCTTTTTTCAGCACGGTGAGTGAGCGTTGGTACTTGGCCCGACTCCGGACAAGCGCGGTCAGGCGCTCGACCGTTTCGATGTTGTGGTTGAAAATATGGGGTCGACCACTCATGCAGAGCTCGAGTGCGAAGTCCTTGTCGTTGAAGTCGGGTGTCAGGACCTCGATAATGATACCGGGGTTTGCGGCGCGGACGGCTTCGATGACGAACTTGAAGTGCTCGGCCCCTCCATCGCGCAGGTCGTCACGGGCGACTGCGGTGATCACCACATGCTGCAAATTCATGCGTTTGCAGGCTTCGGCGACACGCTGGGGTTCGTCGGCTTCCAGCGGGTCAGGGCGGGCGGTCTTGACCGCACAGAATCCGCAAGCACGGGTGCATTTCTCACCGGCGATCATAAAGGTGGCGGTGCCGTGGCTCCAGCATTCCCAGCGGTTCGGGCACTGGGCTTCCTCACAGACGGTAACGAGGTTCAAGTCAGTGACCATGGATTTGGTCGACCAGAATTTAGGATCGTTGGGGAGGCGCACCTTGATCCAGTCGGGCTTGCGCTCGGTGTGGAGAGAGGGGTCCATATTCATCCGTGGGCCGTGGCAGTTCATGGGGGGCTTTTAGCCCTCAAGTTTCAAGTTTCAAGTTTGAAGTTTCAAGTTTGAAGTTTGAAGTTTCAAGCATTAGGGGATGTGCAGCTCGAAAGGGGTTTCTGCGGCGTGTCTGCCGTTGACCAGAATCTCGATTTTGTGTCCGCCCGGGTAGTGACGGCGGGTGGTGATTTTTTTGAACGGGTGGGATTTTTCCAGCGTCACGGACTGTCCGGGCTTGAGACGGAGGTTTTTCCACTTGAAGACCTTGGAGGCAGTCTTTCCGCTGGATTTCATGTAGTGCACGGCGTAGTCGATGACCACGTATTGTTTGTCGGTGGAGGTCGACGTGATCCGCGTGGAAATACCGAGTGCGTCACCAAGCAAAAGGTGGGTGGTGGAGAGTTCCGGGTGGCGGATGTCCAGCTTGGGCCTGCGGGTGTAGCCCAGCAGCGGGAAAACATCGCGGTATCCGTCCTTGACCATCGTGCGGGTGGCGTGACGGATGATCCATTGCCGGGCGGAAACCTTGTCGGCCTGCCAGCGTCGGCACGTTTCAATGACAAGATCCGGGTGGTCTTTGGAGACATCATTGAGGTTGTTAGCGACGGATCGCCTGACGTAGTCGGAGGGGTCATCCTTGAGGTTTTCCAGCAGGGAAATGACCGGTTTTGGGTTGTCGATGTATTGAGGAAGTTGTTTGCCCCAGGGCAGGCGTGGTCGAATCCCCTCGGACGCCAGTCTACGCACGTGTGCATTGCTGTCCAGGCACCAGAGCAGCATCTGGCTGTAGGTTTGCTCCGGATGGACTTCGAGGAATGCCCTGATGGCAAACTCGGCGGAAAACATGGGGGTGAGATAGCGCAGCAGCGGTAGCGCGATCTGTGGGTGGTTGAGGCCGTGGGCAGCGACGTAGTCGACGATTGGCCAGGCGGCGAAGATCTGGCGTTTGTCCCTGGCGTCAGTCTCTGGCCAGTGGTCGCGGATTTCGCCCAGGATAGCTGCTGTTTCGGGAAATGAAGCGGGCAGATGGACACCCATCACGGTGATGATGTGGCGAACGCGGTCCTTGAGTTCGAGGTTTTCCAGGACCGACAGGGCATCCCTGAGAAAGCTATCGCGGGAGAACCCGGCACCGGCAGCCTGAAGCGCATCGATGATACGTTCTACCGCGGCCTCGCCCAGGCCATCTTTCATCAGTGGGGTATCTGTCATTTTCTCAGCAGGATCAGACTGGCGGGGCTATGGCAAAGTATTTTGGCGCATAGGGCAAGGGGATTTCCTCCGCCGTGGAGAGATTCTCATTTTTCGTGAGTGGACAATGTCGGTCAGGTTCAGTAAGGCTATGCCTGATGTCCGGCACCACTGATCGCTCACCTGAACTTCTTTCTCCAGCGGGAAACTGGGATTGTGCCCGCGCGGCGGTGGCCAATGGGGCGGACGCGATTTTTTTTGGCCTGCCGAAATTCAATGCCCGGCTTCGTGCCGACAACTTCACCGATGACGACCTGCCGGAGTTGATGGAGTTCCTCCACGCCCATGGTGTGCGTGGTTTTGTCACCATGAATACGCTGATTTTTACCGGTGAGATGGAGTCGGCCGAGGCGCAGCTACGATTACTCGATCAATGTGGTGTCGATGCCATCATTGTGCAGGATCTTGGCTTGGCGAGGTTGGCGCGGCATGTGGCGCCGAATCTTGAGATCCACGCGTCCACCCAGATGACGATTACTTCGCCCGAAGGATTGCAGTTTGCGGATCAGCTCTATCAGCTCGACCGCGCCGTGCTCGCACGGGAGCTTTCACTGCAGGAAATCGGGAAATTCAAACCGACCGAGAGTGTGGCCCTGGAGGTGTTTGTGCACGGGGCACTTTGTGTCGCCTACTCAGGTCAGTGTCTAACAAGTGAGAGTCTCGGGCAAAGGTCGGCCAACCGGGGCGAGTGCGCGCAGGCGTGCAGGATGCCTTATACGCTGGTAATCGATGGTGAAGAGCGTGACCTGGAGGAGGTGCGTTATCTGCTCAGTCCCCAGGATCTCGCCGCAGTCGATTTGATTCCTGATCTTGTCAGGCAGGGGGTTGTTTCCTATAAAATCGAGGGTCGATTGAAGTCGCCAGAATACGTGGCTGCCATTACCAGGGTGTATCGCAAGGCGATTGATGCCGCTGTGGCCGGGAAGGAAAGCCCCATTACCAGGGAGGACCGCTACAGCATGGAGATGACCTTTTCCCGTGGGCTCTCGACCGGCTGGCTGGAAGGGACCAACCACCCGCGCCTGACGCATGGTAGGTTTGGTAAAAAACGGGGCGTCTACGTCGGCGAGGTCACTGCTTGTGAGCGCGGCTGGGTGGAAGTGAAACTAGCGACCGGGATTCCCATGAAAGCGGGTGATGGGGTTGTATTTGATGCCGGCGAGAACCGCGATGATGAGCAGGGTGCCCGGATCTGGGAGGTGCAGGGAAACCGGCTCCTGTTTCACCGCGAGCAGAGTGGACTCGATTGGAATAAAATCAAAGAGGGGATCAAAGACGGGTTGAAAATCTGGAAGACAGACGATCCCAAACTCAACAAGGCCCTTAAGGCAAGCTGGAAAAACGCCAGGCTCGAACCCATCCGGGACACCCTCAATATCACCGTGGCAGGCGAGGCCGGGCAAGCCATGGTCCTTCGTTGTGGCAAGGTGTCAGTAACCTCTTCTGAAACGCTCGAGGCGGCCCAGAGCCGACCATTTACCACGGAGTTTCTTGAACAACAGTTAGGTCGCTTAGGTGGCACGGCGTGGAAACTGGGTACGGTCACCAACGAACTCGTCGGTGCTGTGATGATGCCGGTTTCGGCGGTGAACCGACTCCGCCGGGCACTCGTCGAGGCCATGGACCAAGAGCCCGCTCAAGCGAACCTGGGTGTCCCGCCCGCATCAACCCAAGTCAGTCTCAAAGACCTCCTGCCGACCCGGAAAACAGACGAGTCACACCATCGTGAGCTCTCTGCCTTATGCCGGTCGATGGAGCAGGTTGAGGCCGCGCTCGATGTCGGCATTACTAACATCTATGTCGACTTCGAAGATATCCGCCGAGGCAAGGAGGCGGTGGCATTGGTCAGGCAGTCCAAGGGTGCCCGCATTCACCTCGCCACCCCGCGGATACAGAAACCGGGTGAAGCCGGTTTTTTTAAAGTCGTCGAGCGCGCCGAGCCCGATGGGGTGCTGATCCGTAACCTGGGTGGGGTCGCTTACTTTAAAGATCGGGCCGACCTGTACAAAACCGGTGATTTTTCCCTGAATTGTGCCAACCCGCTGACGGCGAAGATCCTTAGCGAGGAAGGTGGGCTGGATCATCTGACGGTTTCCTATGATTTGAATATCCGGCAGGTTCTCGACCTTCTGTTAGCTGCGCCGACCGATTGGTTTGAGCTGACACTTCACCAGCACATGCCGATGTTTCATATGGAGCACTGTGTGTTTTGCTCCTTTATGAGTGAGGGGACGAGTATCCTGGATTGTGGTAAGCCGTGTGAAAAACATCACGTGCAGATGAAGGATCGCGTAGGGCAGCTGCACACCCTGAAGGCGGATGTGGGCTGTCGGAACACCCTGTTTAATGGTCGGGCCCAGACAGGTGCCCGCTTTTACCAACAAATGCGTGGCACCGGCTTGAGGAGGTTCCGCATTGACCTTCTCGATGAAGATGCAACGGCAACGGGTGAAACGCTGAAAGCCTATCAGCAACTTCTATCAGGCGAAACCTCCGGCAGCCACCTCTGGCAGGATCTGGATGTGATGGAAAAACTCGGCGTTACCGAAGGGACGTTGGAAGTGAAGTCATGAAGCCATGAAAAAGTGGATGATTGGATCAATTCACCGTTTTTTCACCCTGGCTTCATCATTATTTCATACTTCTGTGAATCATGGTGACCATGGAAAAGGTGAATTCAGAACAAAAGCGTGGTAATCCCTGGTTGATGGGAGGCTTGGTTGGGGTGGTGCTTGTTGTGTTAGTCGTTATTGCTTTGCCCGTCGTGATGAAAACGAAGGGGCCTCATCACGGTAGTAGCGAATTGAGTAATGCAAAACAAATCTACTATCTCTTGATAGAGTTCGATCAGGATTACGGTAGTTTTCCTAGTGATGAAACGGCCGAGGTGCATAAAGACGATCCCGATGGTGATGTTTCATACAACGATCATTCGTTTAAGGGTGAATTCTCTAACGACTACCTGGGGCAGCTGATCGCGGGAGGTTATACCAAGTCCGAGGAGCTGTTTTATGCCCGTGGTGGTGCTACGGTAAATAAGCGGCCAGATTATGATGTCTCTTCGTGGTCGAAGGTTCTTGAAGCTGGTGAGTGCGGGTTTTCCTACGTAAAGAACCAGTCAGCGACAACGGCAGGGGGACCCATTCTACTGGCGAATATGAATAGGAATGGTCTCAGCTTTGATCCCGAGTGTTACAACGGAAAAGGCATCGTGCTCAGGGCTGACGGACTGGCGCGATTTGTGAAAGTGGATCCCAAAACAGGCATCGCTACCTATGACGACGGCAAACCAATTTTTCCAAACGCATTTGACCGAAGTCATCTCGTTTTCCCCAAATAAACATCAACCCATAAAACCATGGAAGAACAAGATCCGAAACTGAAACCACGTATAACTTATGGCATGGTTGTATTAGGTGTGTTGCTGGTGCTCGCGCTGGCCTTCGTGACTACTCCGGTGGTAATGAAATCGCATAAAAAAGCTGCGATGACTTCCACTACCAGTAATGCCAAGCAGGTTTTCTATCTTCTCATTGAATTCGATCAGGACTACGGCGAGTTTCCTGGCGATGCGACAGCCATTTTGCATACAGGAATGGGAGGCGAACCCATAGTTGACCTGAGAACCTGCAAGGGCGAGTATTCGAACGACTACATGGGCCAGTTCATTGCTGGTGGCTATACGAAATCGGAGCAAATATTTGTCGCTCCGTGGGAAAAGGACCCAGGCCGGAAAGCTGATGACGATATTTCTTCGCGCAGCCGGATTCTTGAGGCGGGGGAATGTGGGTTTTCTTACGTGAAAAACCAATCGACCTCGGATAACTCAGGCCGCCCGGTCCTGCTCGCCCCCATGTCGGGGGAGGGTGTCCAGTTTGACCCCAAGCCTTACGACCATAAAGCCGTTGTGCTGCGTATTGACGGCGCGGTCAAACAACTACTGATCAACAAAGACACGTGCAAAGCCAAGATAGGAATGGGGAAAACCTTGTTTGATGGTGGTGCTGATACGGTTTGGGGCGAGGAGGGGTTTGACGTTGCGAATCTTGTGCATCCACGTCCTTGGGGTAAGCCGCTGCAACCTTCTATGGCAGCCCGATTGATGATTGGCTTTTTGGTTGTGGGCATTGTGTTTGTGTTCATCCGAAGGAGAAAGAAACGTCATGCTCGCGGATGATTTGGCTGCCATTTTTCTCGAAAAAGGCGTCGCTTGGGTTGCCGACAAGTTGGAAACTCGTCCTACTTTTTGTTGTTGCGACGATGCGGCGGCTGGTGATGTGGCCATTCAGAAAAATCCTGTCAAATTTTGTGAATAAAGCAGCCCAAACCTCCGTCTATTAGGGCATGGAACACAGAAAATCATGGATCAAGCTCACCGTGGCCGGCATTGCTTCGGCGCTGCTCTTTTCGAACTGCGTGACCTCGTATGATTCATACGGAAGGCCGATACAAACCGTTGACCCTGGCGCAGTGGCGGTGGGGGCGCTGGCTCTTGGTGCCGTGGCTTATGCGGCGGGTCACAACAACGGTCATCATCATAGTGGCCATTACCGGCGTAGCGGCCACTATGGCGGGTATTACGGTGGCTACCGCGGTTGCCGTTAATAGGGCGATTTGACGGGGTTTACTGCCTGGAGGGTAAATTTTTCCTCGCCTGAGGGGGCGGGATAACCTATCGATCTCCCCCACGTGGAAACCACCGATTACAAAGTCAGACTCGATATTTTCGAGGGTCCCCTGGATCTGCTCCTTTACCTGATCAAAAAGGACGAGGTAGATATCCATACGATTTCCATTGAGCGGATCACCAAGCAGTATCTCACATACATCGACACCTTCAAGATGCTCAACATCGACCTGGCGTCGGAGTTTATCGTGATGGCGGCCAATCTGATGTATATCAAGAGCCGCACCCTGCTGCCGAAGTCGGTGATGCCTCCCGAGGAGGATATCGAGGAGGATGACCCCCGCTGGGAACTGATCCGCCAGCTGATCGAGTATAAAAAATTCAAAGACGCCGCAGGTTTCCTGTCGCGCAAGGAGACCGAGCAGGAGAATTTCTTTGCCCACATGCCGGAGAAGACGGCTCCCCCTGTCGAGGATGCCGATGAACCGCTGCCGGATGTCAATATTTTCGACCTGATCAGGGCGTTCCAGAATGTGCTGAAACGCTTTGAGGAATCGACGGACCTCGGTGACATTGTCGACGACCGTTTTACGGTTTCGGATAAAATCGAATACCTTCTCGGCGCGATGGCACCTGGGGCCAGTATCAAGTTTACTGCACTCTTTCTGGCGGCCACCTCGAAGGCGGAAGTGATTGTTACATTCCTCGCTGTGTTAGAGCTGATGAAGATGAACCAGTTCCGTATCAGGCAGGATACGATCCTCGGTGAAATCGAGGTGCAGCGCAAGGAGGTGACGTAGGGGTGACGGCGGTTTGCAACCGCCAAGTCTATGGGTAAATAGGGACGAGGCGGTTGCAAACCGCCGCCACATTAGCCGCCACATTAATGTGCTTCCAGCCAGTTGGCTCCGGTGCCGATGTCCACCTTGCAATGGATGTCATGCGGGATGACCATGGCGTTTTCCATGGTGGCAACGATTTTGGGTACCAGGGATTCCTGTTCGCTGAGGTGGAGGTCAAAGAGCAGTTCGTCATGCACCTGGAGGAGCATTCGGGTTTTTGCGTCTTCCTTTTCCAGTAGGCGACCCACCTTGATCATGGCGAATTTGATCATATCGGCGGCGCTGCCCTGGACCGGGGCATTGATGGCGGCGCGCTCGGCCCCGTTGCGGACGGTGGCGTTTTTGGAATCGATGTTCCTGATCCAGCACTTCCTGCCACTGAGGGTCCGGACGTAGCCGTTCGCGGTGGCGGTCCCGATGGTGCGGTCCATGTAGTCCTTGATACCAGGGTATTGTTGGAAGTAGGTCTCGATGATTTCCGCCGCCTCACTGCGTCCGATTCCGAGCCGCTGTGACAGCCCGAAGGCGGAGATGCCGTAGATGATACCGAAGTTGACCATCTTGGCATTGCGACGCATCTCGGCGGTGACCTCATCGAGGTGGACACTGTAGACGCGGGCTGCGGTGGCGGCGTGGATGTCGAGATCGTCCTTGATGGCCTGGATCATCGCCTCGTCACCTGAAAGCGCTGCCATGACGCGGAGTTCTACCTGGGAGTAGTCGGCTGCGAGCAGGGTGTGGTATTGATCACGCGGCACAAAGGCCTTGCGGATTTCACGCCCGGCAGCCGAGCGCACCGGGATGTTTTGCAAATTGGGATCACTGGAGGCCAGTCGACCGGTGGATGCCAACAGCTGGTGGAAATGTGTGTGCACCCGTCCGGTGCGCTTGGAAACGTGGGTGGGCAGCGCGTCGACGTAGGTCGACTTCAGTTTGGTGGCCTCGCGGTAGTCGAGGATGTCAGCAACAATCGGGTGTTTTGGTGCTAATGCCGAGAGCGTTTGCTCATCGGTCTTGAACTGGCCGGTTTTGGTTTTTTTCGGTTTTTCAACCAGCTCCATTTCACCAAAGAGAATCTCGCCTAACTGCTTGGGGGAGTTCAGGTTGAATGCGTGGCCTGCGGCTTCGGTGATTTTCTCCGAGAGGGTGGAGATACGTGTTGCCAGCCCGTCGCCAATGTCCTTGAGTGCCCGGACATCGAGCGAAATCCCCTCGTTTTCCATCGCGACCAGGACAGGGAGCAGCGGGGCTTCGATTTCCTGGTAGATGTCGAGCTGGCCGCATGCGTCGAGCAGGGGCCGGAGCTTGTCGGCAAGCTGCCAAGTGACATCCGCGTCCTCTGCCGCATATTCCGCCAGATCGGCCACCGGGATCAGCGACATGTTGATGTCCTTTTTCCTGCCCTTCTTTGCAGCGGGTACGGTTTCCTCCTCAGAGAGACCAAAAAGGTCGTTTTCGGGTTCAACCATCTTTTCGGCGAGGTCTTTCAGTTTGACGGGGGTGTATCCTAACAGAGCTTCGGAAACGATGTCCATGCTGTGTCGTTGCTCGGGGGTGACGATGGTGTGGACGAGCATGGTGTCGAAGAACGGGCCGCTGACCTGGTAGTCGTGGGCGCGCAGCACCGAGAGATCGAACTTCAGGTTGTGGCCGATTTTCTCCAGCTTCGAGTGGAAGATGACGCCCAGTTTATCGAGTGCCATCCGGGTGGTGAGGTGGCTTCCGGCTCCGGTGTGAACGAAGTATGCCTCGTGGGCTTTGATGGCAAAGGCGATACCAAGGATGTCACAGCTGCGGGGGTCGAGAGAGGTGGTTTCGAGGTCAAAACAGAAGCGGTCGGCGAGTGAGAGTTTTTTGACCAGGTCATGGAGGCCATTGACGGTATCGATCAGGTGGTAGCTGTGGTCGACATCGGCGATGGTCCTGAGGGATGTTTGCGTTGGCATTGGTTCTGAGGCGGGGTGACCGGAGGTCTCCGCCACGTCGGCCTGGTGGCCCCGGCCAGCCACAAAGTCTTCGCCGTAGATGCGTTTTCCCAGCGAGTTGAACTCAAGCTCGGTGAGCAAGGCCTGGGTGGCTTCGTCATCGCGACCACCAATGCAGAGGTCGTCCCAGGTCACGTCAATCGGAACATCGAGAATGATGGTAGCAAGCTGTTTGGAAAGCAATGCCTGGTCGGCAAAGTTTTCGAGGTTTTCCTTTTGTTTGCCTTTTAGCTGGCTGGTTGATGCGAGAATGTTTTCCATCGAGCCGAACTCAGCGATGAGTTTTTTCGCTGTCTTTTCCCCGATGCCCGGCACCCCCGGGATATTGTCCGAGGCGTCACCCCACAGACCGAGGATATCGATGACCTGCCTCGGGTGCTGCACGTTCCATTGAGCCCGGATCGCGGATACGTCCAGGAGCTCGTGGTTGCCGCCGCTTCGACCGGGTTTCCACATCGTCGTGGTCGGACTGACCAGCTGGGCGAAATCCTTGTCGGGAGTCACCATGTAGGTGTGGATGCCGCCTTTTTGGTCTGCCCGGTGCGCGATGGTGCCAATGATGTCGTCAGCTTCATAGCCATCGAGCTCCAACACGGGAATGCCCATCGCCAGACATAGTTTTTTGACGTAGGGGATGGCCAGTGCCAGCTCCTCGGGCATCGCCTCTCGCTGTGCTTTGTATTCAGGGTAGAGCATGTGCCGTGGTGTCGGCTCCTGGGTATCAAAAGCGACGCCCACGTGGCTGGCTCCCTGGTTTTCAATGATATCTAACAATGTGTTGGTGAATCCGTAAATGGCCGAAGTATTCAGTCCGGTACTGGTGATAATGGGGTTGCGGAAGAAGGCAAAGTGCGCCCGGTAAACGAGTGCCATGCCATCGAGGAGAAAAAGGTTGTGCATTGCGTCGGGAGTTTGGAGTGTTCAGTTTGAAGAGGGAAGCACAAAGGGAAAAGTGGTAGGAAACGCACGGGGTGGGTGGGTTGTTTCGCCGCTTACTCACCTTTTGACCTGTGGGCTGTCTATCTCAAGGCTGGATCCCCTCCGTTCTCGCCTCGACGGCGAGCTGGAAGGCTTCACGGTCGCCGTAGCGTTTGATCGAGAATTTGACACAACGCCGCTGCCCCGGTGCGGGCGACCAGGTGGCTTGCCAGAATTGGTAGCTATTGCCGTTGGATGCGATCACGGTGATCTTGGAGACCCCGACCACACCCGAGCTGTTACGCTGGGACCGCTCGCAGACGCGTGCACGGTCGGCCAGTTCCTCCAGCAGGGCATCACGCCACTGCCGGGCCGCCTGAAGTGCCCGTTGCGGGTGGCCGTGGACGCCGTCGGCGAAAAACTTGCCGTATTTAATCCCCCGACGTTGAAGCCTGACCTGGAAGCCGTGGGTGCAGGCATCGGGGAGGTCGATACGTGCAATGGCGTAGTTCGGGTCTTGTTGTCGGTGGTCGGGCATCAATCGAGATAGGGGCAACCTGCCATTTGCAGCACGCTCTGTCAATGCGTCGCAGGCTATTTTGGTTTTGTAAATGGCTAGCAGATTTGACCCGACGCATGGTTGCGTAAACCAACCTTATTGTGAGCGTTTTAAAAAATGTTTGTTTGCCTGTTTGTGTAAGTGTTTGAAATACAATGAATTAAAATATTGATTCGCAGTGCTTTTGCGTTTTACGATGGCTCCGATTCTATGCGGGCAATCGCTTTTCTTCATCGAATCGTGTTAACAACAACAACAACGCATCCAACAATGAAAACAATCCATGATTTTGCGAAAGTGGCCGGTTTGGCTATTGTGATGTCTTCGGTTTCGGCGAGTGCCGCGCTCACGGGGTTTGTCAGCAATCCGACGAGTAATTCGACCGACTGGCTGGCGGTGGCGACTGGCTTGGCTGGTTCCGTAGTGACTGTGCAAGACTTTGACGATCACGCCGTCGGGGCACTGAATCCGACAAATTTTCCGGGTATGACGCTGGCCGGTACGGGGTACTATCAGGAAGTCGTGAATTCAGCGGGTCCGGGCAATCCTGGCAGCGGCAGTCCCTCAAGCAGCGGTGAGGGGACACATGGCATCTCAAATATACTGGGAGCTAACCCGCCCGTGGGGGGGGCACCAGGAACGTTGACGGTTACTTTTGATGCTGCGGTGACAGGCTTTGGTCTCATGACGATCGACATGTTTACTCCGACGAGCCGGCCTTTGAATACTCTGACAATCGAAGCATTCGACGGTCCGAATGCGACAGGAAGTTCGCTAGGTTCGGTAACTGCGGCGCAGTTGAATTTACAGCAAAACAGGCTCTACTTTATGGGGCTTATCAGCGACGCCAACGACATCCGTTCGGTTGTCTTTACCAATATTGGAGGCGATGGGGACCAGGTGCCGCTAGACCACCTGACTGTGGTGACGGTGCCTGAATCGTCGAGCATGAGCTTGCTCAGCCTGTGCGCTGTATTGATGTTATCGAGAAGGCGTCGTTGACGGCGGGGGGTGGGGATAGTTGATCTTTGAGCAGATTTGTCTCCCATTGTAGCAGGGTTCCTGCTTCAACGGTCTCCGCCATGGCAGGAATCATCATCAAACCACGCTCACGCATTTTTCACGGACACGACTGGGTCTATGCCTCGGAGATTCAAAAACTCTTCGGGGAGCCGAAGCCCGGGGATGTGATTACCATGAAGGACTTCCGTGACCGGCCGCTGGGAACGGCCATTTACAACCCTGATTCGCAGATTGTGGCGCGGAGGATTTCCCGCAGGAAACAGAAACTCGACCAGGAGTTTTTTGGGCGCCGTATCGGGCAAGCGCTGGAAATGCGTGAGCGATCCGGGATTGATATACGATTGGCCCGTCTGGTCTGGAGTGAGTCGGATGGCCTTCCCGGAGTGATTGTCGACCGGTATGGCGACCACCTTGTGTTACAAACCCTGACTCTGGCGATGTATCTGAACCGTGAACTCATCGTCCAGGCGTTGAAGGATGTTTTGAATCCCGATTCGATCATTCTGCGCAATGATTCGCCGATGCTTGCGGCGGAGGGGATCGAGGAGGAAATCACCATGCTGCATGGTGAGAGGCCGGGGCCTTTTATTGTCGAGGCCCCGACCGTTGAAGGTGGTGTGAAATTTGAAATCGACCTGCTGGATGGCCAGAAGACCGGACTGTATCTCGACCAGTTGGACGCCCATCGTGAGCTTGCGAAGCTGGCGAAAGGGAAGCGTGTGTTGGATTGTTTTTGTAACCAGGGTGGTTTTGCCCTGGCGTGTGCGAAAGCCGGTGCTGCGAGTGTGACCGCGGTGGATTCCTCCGGCCCTGCCATTGAAGCGACCCTGCGCAATGCAGAGCTGAATGGTGTGGAGATCCATGCCGTGCAGCATAATGCCTTTGATTTTCTCAAACACTGCGAAGAGCAGTACGACATGGTGATTCTGGACCCTCCTTCGTTTACAAAAAACAAAAAGAGCCTGATGAATGCGATGCGTGGCTACAAGGAGATCCACCTGCGCGGAATCAAACTGCTCGATCACGAGGGGATTCTGGCCACTTATTGTTGCTCGCATCACGCGACCCGTGAGTTGTTTTTGCAGAATATCGTATCGGCCTCGGTGGATGCCAAAAGAACCTTGCGGATGATTGCGAGCCATGGTCAGCGGCTCGACCATCCGGTGCTGCCCGCTATTCCTGAAACCGAGTATCTGAAGGGCTTTGTGCTTCAGCTGGTGCCATCACGTTAGGGAGTGGGGGGCAAGCTGCGGCTTCATGTCGTGTGTCATACCTGGCTTGATGCTGCGCGCGATAGGCAGATGCCGGCAGGATGCCCACGCTCCCTTTTCACGCCCCCTCTCACGGGGCCAGCAGGGTGAACGGGTGGCTGGGGATGTTGCGCAGGATGGTAAAGAGGGCAATGCCCGCAATGCCGAGCCAGATCCAGCGTCCGCGTATGTTAGGTATCCCGGGAGTAGTGTTTCCGAGGATTGTGATACGGACGATCAGATAAAGTGATACGGTGAGGAAGAGGATGAAACCCGTCATCAGCAAGGGGTTGTATCCCATCGCACTCACCCAATTTCCCAGGGTGATTTCCTCGGCGCAACGGGTGCCGCCACAACCCGGGCAGAACATACCCGTCCATTGTTTGATTTTACAACCCGCCACCGAGTGGCGGTCGTCCCGGGCCAGTCTTTGCACGACGGCAACAAACAGATACATCATCCCGACCACGACCCCAGGGGGGATCAGTGGCCAGAGTGGGCGTTTTTTCACGGAGAATAGGGTGACGACGTTGACGAGCTGGTGGCTATTGCGAAAACGATGGCGACGATCATGAACAGCTGGAGGGCAATGCCGATGTAGCCTGTCACCAGCCCGGCAATGGCCATGCCCTTGCCTTGGACCGGGGTGTGGCTGTTGTTGATCTTCTTCAGTGACATGTGTCCACAAATCACCGCAGGGATACCAAACAGCCCCCAAACATAGCAGCTAACAATCGCCAGGATACCACAGACCAGACTCGCGATCGCCAGGCCGTCCGTAGGCATGCCGACACCATAAGGTTGCTGGCCGGCGTAGGTCTGGGGCGTGGCGTAAGGTGTGGCTGCACCCGGGGTGCCTTGACTGGTGCCTTGGGAAACCTTGAAATCGGGTACGTCTTTCAGTGGTATCCAGTCGGCCATCCCCTCACGCCAGATGATGGTCTCCTGGGTGATTTGACCTGTTGAAATGAGGTTGCGGATTTCCAAATCGGAAACCGGACCATGTTGTGCGTTGTCTTTACCGTAAAACCAGTCTGCCATAGCGGCGTCAGCATCTCTGAAAGTCTTGCGTCATGCAATGCTGAATTTGATGTTGTATTCTGTAGTTGGAAAATACTTACTGGCGGAGTATGACAACACTGGCAATCGCTCTCGGGGCATGCATCCTCTACATCATCGCCTACAACACGTATGGCAAGTGGCTTGCGCGGAAAATTTTCAAACTCGATGCCGATGCCAAGGTGCCCTCGCTGGAGCTCGAGGACGGCAATGATTATGTGCCGACGTCCAAGGGGGTGGTGTTTGGCCACCACTTCACCTCGATTGCCGGCACGGGGCCGATTGTCGGGCCGGCCCTGGCGGTGATGTGGGGATGGGTGCCGGCCTTGCTCTGGGTGCTGTTGGGGTCGATTTTCATTGGGGCAGTGCATGATTTTGGAGCCCTTATTGTGTCGATGCGCAACAAGGGGCACACCGTTGGTGACATCGCCGGGCGGGTGATATCACCTCGTGTCCGGGTTTTGTTTTTACTGATCCTCTTTCTGGCGCTGACCATTGTGCTGGCGATTTTCGGGCTGGTGATAGCCGCCGTTTTCAAAGCCTATCCCCAGTCGATCGCCCCCTGTCTGGTCCAGATTCCCCTGGCTTTGTTGATCGGGTTGTTGATCCACCGCAAGGGGGGCAATATCATGATCGCCTCGGTGGTCGCGCTGGTGCTGATGTATCTTTCGGTCCTGTTCGGCAATGTGGGCTGGCTGGGCCAGATGAATGACTACCTCAAAGACTGGCCGCTGATGCACTGGGTCAGCGTGTTGCTGGTCTACTCGTACATCGCGTCGGTTTTGCCAGTGTGGACATTGCTCCAGCCCCGCGACTACATCAACTCACTCCAGCTGCTCAGCGCCCTGGGCCTGATCATGATCGGTCTGGTTGTGGCGGGTTTGTTTAATGGCGCACCTGTCGATGGTGTGCGCCCGGCCCTGGAAATCGCCGCGCCGATGCTGGAAACATCCCTCGAGGCCAAGCAGCTGCCGATGATTTTCCCATTTCTCTTCATCACCATCGCCTGTGGTGCGGTGTCGGGTTTCCACTGCCTGGTTTCCTCGGGCACCTCATCCAAACAGCTGCGTTGTGAAACGGATGCCAGGTTTGTTGGCTACGGGTCCATGCTCACCGAGGGTTTTCTCGCCGTGCTCGTGATCCTGGCCTGCGTGGCCGGGCTTGGCCTCGGTGTGAGCGACGGGGCAGGGGGCATTTTGTTAGGTCCGGATGCCTGGGATGCACGCTACACGGGGTGGACCAGCATGAGTGGTCTGGGCGCCAAGGTGGGTGCCTTTGTTGACGGAGCCGCCAATTTTCTCAAAGCCCTGGGTATATCCGCTGGCTTTGCCACGGCATTGATGGGTGTGTTTGTGGCATCCTTTGCCGCGACGACGCTGGATACGGCATGCCGGTTACAACGCTATGTGGTTCAGGAGTTAGCCGCCTGCCTGATCCGCCCCCAATCCGGGGATGAGGGTGATGACTCCCCGGCCCCGGAGTCGAAAATCCCCCTCACCGCCAATCCGCTGAGCTGGTTGGTCAATAAGCATGGCGCCACGTTGTTTGCGATTGCCGTGGCGTGGTGGATGGCATCACTGCCTGCGGCCGAAGGAAAACCTCCAGGAACCGGTGGGCTGATCCTCTGGCCTCTTTTTGGCGCCACCAACCAGCTACTGGGCGGGCTCGCGTTCCTGGTTATCATTTTCTGGATGAGGCGTCAGCGTATGCCGGTGTGGTTTGTTGTCATCCCCGCGTTTTTCATGCTGGTGCTGCCGGCATGGGCAATGGCATACCAGATTTTCGGCCAGGCGATCGGATCATCCCATAGCTGGATCGAGCAGGGCAGCTGGCTGCTGGTCGCCATCGGTTTCACGGCGCTTTTGCTCGAAGCATGGATGGTCATCGAAGCCATCGTGGCCTGGAGGAAATCAAGGGCTGCTGCGCTCTAACTGGTTCGATCCACTAGTGTCCCGCTTTCTCGGAATCGGTTCAAACGGGCCATTCTTGTATTTTGCGTAGCCTGTATTGATTATTCCGAGTGTATGGTGTTCATGTTAGGTTAACTATTAAACATGCTAGATAAAAAATGTTAGGTTAAACATTTGTTCACGCGTATGTTTTTTATAATGCTGCGGCGGATTCCCCCTCTTTATACGGGTTTGAGGGTTATTTCTAGAAGAATAGATTTCTTGGGAAATATAGATAGTTAAGGAAACATTATATCCTGTTTTGTTGGGAATAACAGGTTTCGTTAGTTTGGTTTGTTAGTCTTGTTTGCATTGGTAGAGGAAGGGGGGTTGTAATGCTTGGGTTGTGTGTCGCACCGGACACGCTTCCAACCTGTTTCGGCAGGGCGGAATGACAATGTCTGGATAACCCCGAAACCAGAAACCAATAACCCCAACCCGAATGAACATGAAAACAAGAACACTAATAATCGCGGCGAGTATTTCGTTTGCTGTTCCTACCTTCGCTCAGACCAGTGGCGTGCTCGCCCACTGGGATTTTGTCGACGGAGCCACCGGATCGGCGACCTTCGCGCCGGAAGACAATGGAATCGATTGTGTCAAGCCACACAATATAACCAAGTATGGTCTCAACTACAGCTGGTCAACAGCTGACAGTGAAGACGGCTCAAAATACGGAGCGAACTGCTTCGGATCCTGGGACGGTGGGGCAACCGGTGACTACGTTGCCTTTGCTGTGACATTCTCAAATGAAGCGGCGGGTGGCGTAAGTAAGATCAACTTCGATATCGCCAACTATGGGAAATATTATGATCCGGATTATTATGCTGTCCGGGTCTATAAAAACGGAACCTCCCTCGGTTACGTCGATAACGCATGGAAAGCGATTACCGCAGTTGCGACATCTAACAGTAGTGGGCAGCCGTGGTCGGCCAGCGCCGACCAGAACCTGGACGTCAGCAGTTTCAACCTGACGAGTGCGCATGGCAGCGAAGATACCTTCGAGTTCCGTATTTACACCACGGGAGCGTCGAGTTCCTCCGGTCGTATCGCTCTCGATAACTTTCGCGCTGTCGGCAAAGTCGATTGTGTTCCCGAGCCATCATCCGCAGCCCTGATGGGACTCGCCAGCCTGGCTTTGCTGGTCCGTCGCAAGCGTTGATTATCCAGCCTGCAGCTCTCATCGAGCGTTGTGGGCATCCCTCCAAGACAATCCATCCTTCCATCCCCCCAACCCATACAACATGAAAAATACAATACTATTAATCGCTGCATCTGCAGCATTTGTGGTTCCAGCATTTGCACAGAACGGCGTTCTTGCCCACTGGGACTTTAAAGACGGTGTCGGTGGTTCCGCTTCTCTTCAACCCGAAGATAACGGCATCGACTGCATCACGCCTAAAAACGTTTATCCTGAAGGCCTCACCTATAGCTGGAGCACAAAGGACAGCGAAGATAATTCCGCCTACGGAGCCAACTGCTTTGGCAGTTGGAGCGCCAACGACTGCGTTATCTTTGGCGTTGATTTTGCCAACAACGCTGTGTCCCAGGTCAACTATGTCAATTTTGACGTAGGTAACTACGGTGAATCCTCTGCGATTAACCAGGTGGCTCTCCGCATTTGGAAGAACGGCACCGAGATCACTGCCCCTGGCCAGTTCGTAAAGAACTTCGCCAGCGGCACATCAAGCAACCCATGGACTTCTTCATCGGATACAACATTCAATGTGAGCAGCCTTGGAATCGACAGCAGTGCTGGTAGCGCCGACAACTACAAGTTCGCCATTTTCGTAACGGACACGAGCTATGCTTCGAATGCCCGTATCGCACTGGACAACTTCCGACTCATCGGCACCAGCACATGTGTTCCCGAGCCGTCATCCGCAGCCCTGATGGGTCTTGCTGGACTGGCTTTGCTCATCCGTCGCAAGCGCTAGCCGATCCAGTCTCCCCCTTGCGTGACGCTTCATGTGTCACAATCGCACACTCTACCGCAGTCTCCCCCGTGGAGGCTGCGGTTTTTTTGGTGCGCCCGGCAGGGCGCACTGGCTTGGGGGGGGCAAGTCCCCTGCGGACTCGGCAGCGAGAGAAGCGCTGGCAGACAGCAAGACTAAGACCGTGAGGTCTTTTGGCTGGAGGAAGCTGGAAGCAAAACACTGCTCTGATGAACAAATACCACAAAGGAGGCGACTACACCGGATGAGAAGCCCGGAATCTTCGAAGTCCACTATCTGCCAAAAAGGTGTTGGCGCATATGCGGCAGGGATAAATGCGGAGGCCAGTGTGCATTACCCGGGGAGGTTTGTTGTCTTGTCAGCGAAGCGACTCATCGAGAGGTAAGGAGAAGAGGCGACAGAAGTCAGTCGAGAGCATAGTGGGTCGCGTCGGTCCGTCTGAAGGCTCGAACCCAATGGAGCCAATGAACACCAAGTATGGCTGACAACGAAACAGAAGCAGACAAGAACCCTGTGCATCCCCACCGCCTGCGCGATGCATTCCGGCACCCTCCCGGGCAACCTTGCGGGCGCAGTCGGTTACTCGGGGACGGCTGATAACGAGACCGCCGTTGCCAGGTCGGCGAATGCGGCGCTGGCGGGGTTCTCCGCAGGATTCATCAGTGCCACGGGGCTGCCGGAGTCTCCCTGTGCACGGGTCGGTATGTTGATCGGGATTTGTCCTAACAGCGGGATCTTGAGTTTGTCCGCCTCCCTGGCACCGCCACCTTCGCCGAAGATCGGGTAACGGCTGCCATGGTCGCACTCGAACCATGCCATGTTTTCGATCAGGCCGAGAATGGGCACGTTGACCTTGTCAAACATCGAGATCGCCTTGCGGGCGTCGATCAGGGCGACCTCCTGGGGTGTGGTGACGACCAGTGCTCCTGTCAGAGCGATGGTTTGCACGATGGTGAGCTGGATGTCGCCGGTGCCGGGGGGGAGATCGAGAATCAGGAAATCAAGCTCACCCCATTCGACGTTTTGGAGGAACTGCTGGGTATAGCGGGTGGCGAGCGGGCCGCGGACGATGACCGGCGAGGCCTCTTCCAGCAGGAAGCCCATCGACATCAGTTTGACACCGTGTGCGGGGATGGGGATGATTTGATTGTCCTCGGTGGCAAGGGGGCGTTCCCGGCTGCCAAACATGTGTGCGATGGACGGGCCGTACAGGTCACAGTCGCAGAGCCCCACCTTGTGTCCTGCGTTGGCCAGGGCGACGGCCAGGTTGGACGCGACGGTGGATTTTCCGACGCCGCCCTTTCCCGATGCCACGGCGATGACGTTGTTAACGCCCGGGATGGTGTTTTTGGTAGCGCCGCCGCCGGGTGCCCCTGCCTGGGTGGCGGGTGCCTGGACATCGAGCTCGACCTTGGCATGCTTGACCCCGGGCAGTGGATCGAGGATGGCGTGGCAGTTGTTGAAAATCTGCTCGGGAACCGTGGGATCGTTGGTCTCAACGCTGATGTTGACGGTAACGACGCCATTTTCAAACTGCACATCCTTGACCAGTCCAAAGGAGACAATGTCACGTGAGAACCCGGGGTAGGGGACTTGTTTGAGGAGTTCGCGGATAGTGTCGGGTGTCATGTTGCTTTAAGTTTTAAATTCTAAACTCCTAATACCAATGTGATGGATATGGGAAAGGCTGCGTGGGGGGTAAGGGTGCTGCAACGAGGGAGAGTCGTCCAGCGTTTGAATACGTCGTGCTGGCTCTGGTATCTGGAGTTCAGAACTTAGAGTTTAATCAAAGGTGGAGGATGCGGCCGCAGTTTTCGCACTGGGCGATTTCCTTTTCGGCCTGTACTTTGATCATGGTGGCGGGGACGAGTTTCATGTGGCAGCCGTGGCATTGCTTGTTCTCGGCCGACACGATGGCGTCGCCGCCTTTGGATGTCATCAGTCGGTCATAGAGTGAGAGCAGGTCTTCATCGATAGCCGAGGCCAGCGTCGAGCGCTCGGCTTTGACTGCTTCAAATTGCTTGTGCACTTCCGTGGCCCGGGTATCGAGCTGGGCGATTTCCTCATCGACCATACCCTGGGTGAGAGCCAGGGCGGCCTCTGCTTTTTTGAGTGAGTCCCGCAGGCTGTCGGCCTTCTCCATCAGTTCGAGTTCGGTGGTTTCAAGCTGGTCGACATCGTCGTTGTAGCGCTTGATCTCATTTTCGAGGGCCGTGAACTCTTCGTTTTTCTTGGTCTCATATTGCTGGACCTTGAGACGGTCGAGTGTGTTTTTGCGTGTTCCGATATCGAGTTCGGTATTTTTAATGGCCACTTCGTTCTCCTGGACGGCCTTTTTGGCGTTGGCGACGGCGGCGAGATCGTTGGCGAGGCGTTCCTTGGCGCGTTCCTTGTCGGCAGGAATGCGTTTCATGTCTTTTTCTAAAGCGAGGAGGCGTTGGTCGCGGTCCTGTAGGACCAGCAGGGACTCAATTTCAGCAAGCATGGGATGCTTCTACCCGAGCCTGACGAGATGGGCAAGCGCGGGTGAGTGCATAAATGCTTTTTTCTTAGTGGCCAAAATAAAGGTGAACGGATAGGCTTTGCGCATACTCCAAGAGGTGAGACGTATAACCAGTCAAGATTATGAGGATTCAATGCCCCGAATGTAGCCAGAGATTTGATGTGACCGAGGATTTCCTCGGCAAGACCGTGGAATGTGGTTCCTGCGACGGTAGGTTCAAGGTGTCTATGGACGAGGTGGTCAAAGAGAAGGAAAAATTCTACCCTGGCGAGAAGCGGGATTCACATCTTGAGCGGTTTGGAAGGAGTGCGCACGAAGGTGCCGCCAATGTTGAATTCGCCCAGGCCCACTACCAGCCGAATGTTAATTTCGACCAGGTAGGTCCACCGCGGCCGCGCCGTACTGTGGCGATGATGTCGGGTATCGCCCTGATGTCGTTGATCATCATTGTGTTCCTTCTTGCGGGAGGCAAGGAGGGGGCGATGCGGGATATGGAAACCATGAACCGCTTTATTCTATGCGGGTTTTCGGCCTTGGTGGGAGGTTTGCTTGTGATCTATGGGACCGCACACAATAGAAAGCTTGGTGTGTTGCTGACCTTGGTATTTGCGGCGATCCTACTGGCTCTACCCGTCTTGTTTCCAGGCAATCCGACCAGTGCTTCCACGGAGCCGATCGTCCTGATTGATGGAGGCGGTGAGGACAACACATCCGCGCAGGCGACCAGGATAAAGGACGACTACTTGTTTGAAATAGGCTATGAGCCGGTCAGTGACGCTATTGCCAAGCATCCCAAGGAGTCGGTGGTAGGTATTTTCATCCGGAGCGCCAGCGAGACGGTCCGGGAAAAAATTGCTTCGTTTCTCTATGAAGCGACCGACAAGGTGAGTCGGGAAACGCTCTATCGACGTGGTGAATCCGGAGAGGACGGGTTGGTTTTACTGGTGGAACAGAAAATGACGATCGATGAAATCGCCGCCCTATGCACAAAATTCGGACGTATTGAGAAAATCGACAAAGAGCTGCGGATTATCGATATCGCGGTGGAAACGGCCAAGATTGCTTCACTCGACAAGTATAAGGTGCTCGACTCGGAAAGCCTTGATTTTGAGGCACAGAACCTGAAGGCGTTGAAAAGTTTTGACCCGAGGGAGCAAATGGATGCGGTGAAGCGCCTGGCCGGAGCGAAGCCCCGGGCACTCAGGGACGACATCACGCAGGAGTTACTCAAGATGCTGCCCCTGAGTAAAGCCGACTTGCAGTTGGAAATCATCAACGCGCTGAAGGTATGGGCGCTGCCTGATTCAGGTGCGGGCCCGATTGTGCTGGAGGCGGTGAAAGAACTCCACCTCCAGGGCAAGGTATCCAAGACCTCGATGGAGTTGCTGATTGCCCATCAGGTTGACGGTGCTGACACCATCCTCATGGAGCTCTGGCATAAAGACCCCGTCAAGTGGTCGGATGTCCTGCTTCAACTCGGCAGTGGGGCGGAGGTGCTGCTCCTGCCCAAGGTCAAGGAGATGGACGTGGCCCACGTGACCGCGGCTTCGGATATCATCGGCAAGGTGGGAACCGAGGCGGGTATCGAATTCCTCGAGGGCATCATGCCAGACCTGGACGAACACAGGAAAAAATCGCTGCAAGCTGCCATTGACGAAATCAAAAAGCGTCAATAGTCTGCACGCCTTGCTCGGCTGGCCTGCGGGTCGGCGAGGTGATTCCAAGTACGCCGCCATGGCGGAATTGGTAGACGCGACGGATTTAAAATCCGTTGAATGGTAACATTCGTGCCGGTTCGATCCCGGCTGGCGGTACTTGGTAATACAAGGTTTTACAAGGGTTGCAGCGGTTTTTGCTGCGGTCTTTGTTGTTTTGGCGTGCGTGCGATGTTTTTGTTAGGTGCACATGGGTTCGCTGAAGAGGGGGGGAGAAAGCAGCAAAGGAACAGCGTACCAGGTAAACACGCGCGACTTGTGGCGAGGAGTGAAACGATGGGAGAAGGCCTGCCGGAGAATCCGTTGTGTTTTACAGGCGCGCCTGGAGAATGAGCTTCAGCCCTTTACCGGGTTGGGAGTCGATTTTGAGAACCCCGTCCAATCTGTTCGCCCTTTGTTTGAGTGTGCGGAGGGCGCGGGGCCTGGCTAACTGCGCGGGGGTCATCCCTATTCCGTCATCCTCAATGCTTAAAGTCAATTGGCGGGTATTGTTAGACAGGGTGATTTTCACCTCATTGCACTGCGCATGTTTCTGGCAATTGCTGAGGGCCTCTTTGTAGAAGAGGATCAGGTCCTTGCGTATTTGTGCGCTCAGGCAGTCCTCGGTGTTGGTGAAGCCGGAGCTGTCGAAGGTGAATTTTTGATCCGCCAGGACGAGTTCCGCCAGTTCGCGCATATAGGCGAGGACGTTCTGGGCGCGTCCGACCCGTGGCGCGGTGGTGTGCAGGACCTCGCGCAGGCCGAAGACACTTTCCTTGCTGAGCCGGAGGATGGCATTGAGGCTTTTGTGTTCGTCCGGCTTGTTGCTTTTCGCCCGCAGTTGCCCGGCATGGAGGACGATGGCGGCGAGATTGCTGCCTGTTTCATCGTGGAGGTCGCTGGCGATACGTTCCCGTATTTTCTGGATTTCGAGTTGTGCCCGCCTGCGGCTTCGGATGCTGATGAATATGGCGAGTAGGATCAGGGCTGAGGTCAACAGGGATGAACTCCACAGTGTTGTGGCCCGGGTGGTTGCGAGGATGGCTGTTTGCCGGTCCTTCAGTGATGCCTGTTCCTCTAGCAGTTTTTGCCGCATGGCCAATCCTGTGATCCACTGGTGGTGGGAGATTACTTTTCCGGTTTGAGTCATGCCGTCATAAACCGATGCGAGGGTCCAGAACAGTTGGTCGTCGGAGGGTTCGAATTTCTGGCTCTTCCGTTTGGGGGTTAATGTCGAGTTCTGGAATGTCGCGGGAACAAGAATGGGCACACCGTGCAGCATCGGCGTGATCTCACTGAGTTGGATGATGATATTCTGTCTGTTACCGAGATTGGCCGCCTCGTAGATGGTAAGGCGGACACCTCGTATCTTCGATTCCTTGAAGTGGAAGATGGCGGGGTTCAAACCAGGGTTGGTGTAGGCGGTGTTTTTGTATGCGTTTGACGCCTGGATGACCTGACCGTTTGGGTCGAGCAGTTCAATGGCGAACCTGACGGGGAACGATTGCCCGGGTTTGTGGATGATCGCCGGATCGAGGCGGACCGCGTCCACCAGTGTATCCTGGTCAAAGGTGATTTCGCAGACATAGGGATGAATGAGGCTATGTTTGCCGGGGCCGTAATAGAGGCCGAGCCCCTTGGGGGTTTCCGGTCCGATTTCGGGTAAACCCAGTGGTG
Organism: Akkermansiaceae bacterium; assembly: GCA_024233115.1. Lineage (NCBI taxonomy): Bacteria > Pseudomonadati > Verrucomicrobiota > Verrucomicrobiia > Verrucomicrobiales > Akkermansiaceae > Akkermansiaceae bacterium. The sequence goes on along the minus strand of JACKQB010000007.1, from coordinate 168,957 downwards.
TTTGGCCGTTGGTAAGGTAATCGAGGGAGAAAATGACCATGTCCTCTCGACCTTTTGACCCCCAGACGGTGGCGCGGGGCGCGATATTGGACTGGTCCGAGAAAATGAAGATTTCGGCAAACCCTGCGCCATAGTGGGGAGTGGCGGTCTCTTTGGTGAGATTGGTGCAGACGATCTTGATGTTGTCCGTCGCCACGGTGTCAAACTCAATCAATTCCGGGAGCGAGCGCCGGATCGTTGTTTGTGTGTCCGTAACCCGGGCAAGCGTCACCAATTCCCCATTGATGTTAGCCTTGATCTCGATTTGTCCAGGCCAGTAGGCATTTTCGGTGACTTTCCCCTTGTCCCCGAGATAGAGCCGAAGCGGCAGCAGCGCGACGGAATTGACCGGATGTGGCTGGTGCCACTTGAAGCTGAGAATGACACGGTCTTCCGCCGTATCGAGCCAGTGGGAAAGGTATCCCCCGGTGGCGGTGGGCACACCTTGATAGGGGGAGGGGAGGAGTTGCAGCTCCCTGGTGATCGCCTTGAGGCGGGCGTCGATTTCCCGGTAGTCCTGACTGAACCGGAGTGCGGTGGAGTGCTCCCAGGTATCTCCTGCCGCCTGCAGGATCGAGCAAAGAAAGAGAAAGAGGATACGGATGCCGGTTCGTTTCACGATGCTAGATTAAACCCTTCTCAATGGCTTTGCTTACCGCTCCGGAGACATTGTGAACCTGGAGCTTGCGGTAGATCGACTTGATGTGGGTGCTGATGGTATGGATACTGATTCCGAGCGCATCGGCGGCATATTGTCGGCTGGCTCCTTTTTCCATTTCTGTGAGGACAGCGATCTCGCGTGAGGACAATTGCTCTGATGCTGCCGCGGGTTTGAACTTTGAGAAGGTGGCAAAAACCATCTGCGCGATCTCGGCGCTCAGCGGTGCGATCCCATGGTAGGCATCCTCAATTCCCTGGATGGTGACATCCAGATCGTCGGACTTGATCAGGTAACCGGATGCCCCGGCTCCCAAGGCTTGGAAGACCCGGGTTTTGTTATCGAATACCGTCAGCACGAGGATCTGGGTTTTGGGGGCTGCCGCGCGCAGCAGGGGAATGGCATCAATCCCATCCATGCCGGGTAGTCCCAGATCAAGGATGATGATGTCCGGGCTTTGTCTGGTTTCCTTGAGATGATCGAGGATGTCCTCGACATTGGAAAAGGCGGCCTGGCAGCGTAGCCGGTCCGTGGACGCCATGGCATCGCTCAGGATGGTGCGATAGTCGATGTGATCCTCCACGATGCAAACATCGATCGGCTCATTGGTGTGTTGTTTGGGAGGCATGGGTAGTGATACACTAACTTAAGAGACAGATTTTTCCGGTCAAGCTATGAATTCCAGGCTTAAATTTCATGCTTAATATACCCTTTTCTGGGTATTTACGGAATACTGCGGAGTCTGTAGGTTTAGTTTGCGACTCATTGAGACCGTTCCTCATCTGATAAACAACGAAACAGCAAAAGACAGATCAATGAAACCCCTCCTTCAAATCGCCGGATTAACATTTGTTTGTTGGTTGGCTTCTGCAACCACGCAGGCTGGGGTCGTTCCTCTCAAGGATACCGGAGCCCGTCCAACGATTGCGGCAGTTGATGATAATAAACCTGGGGACACGGGCAAACTATACCGAAAAATGATTCCGGCCGGGAAGGACCTGGATGCCGATTGGTTGGCCTCGCTGACCGAGCGTGGGCATGCACTCGATGCTGCAATTACGGGGAGTAAAAAGGATGACACCCTCAAATACATCGGTATGCCGGTAGGGGGCATTGCCTGCGGCACTCTGGTGATGGATGGCGCGGGACAGCTTTATTCATGGAATATCTTCAGCGATTCTTCGACGGGTGTTGTCAAGCAGGACGTGGAATTGCCGGAGGGCTATATCGGTTTTAAAAACGGATTGAGAAAGACCATTCGAGTGTTAGACGGCGCGAACTTTATGAATCCGCCGACGATTGAAAAATTTCCTGCGCCACTGGCTCAAGGCTTTGCCATTAAGTTTGCGGATGGTGTGGTCCGGGTTTTGGGCGAGAAGGATTGGGAAACGGTCGAGTTCAAAGGCCGATGGCCCATCGGTGAAGTGAGCTATCAAGATTCACATTCGCCGCTCGAGGTGACCTTGAGTGCCTATTCTCCCTTTATTCCGTTGAACGTGGAAGACTCAAAGCTACCTGTCACCGTACGCAGCTATCGCATCAAGAACCGGTCAACGAAGCCGGTAAGCTTCGATCTGCAGGGGTGGATGGGGTATCCGAAGTATACGAAAGCTCTTGGAGGGAAGCCCGGACGAGTGGCCCAGAAAGACGCCACCAGCTTGGTTTACTCGATGCAGTTACCACAAAAAGGGAAAGGGCGAAAACCAACGGTCCAGACCAAGGGGTCGATGGCATTGACCTATTTGGGAAAAGCCAAACAGGTCGATCATGACGGCACGCCCGGATTGAACGCTTCGTTTACCTTGGCCGCAGGGGAGACCAAGGAGTTCACCTTTTTGATTTCGTGGCATTTCGGTCTTAATGCGTATGCGCCGAAATTTGCGAGCGCCCAGGCCGTGAGTGAGTATGTGGTCAAAAACTTCCAGCGTCTCTCTGCCGATACCCAGCGCTGGGTCGATACCTGGAATGATTCGACCTTGCCGCAGTGGTTTATGGATCGTGCCATGGCGCCGGCCAGCACACTGCAGACGGCGAACGTAAAGTTTGCGGGTGATCGATTCTGGGCCACGGAGGGCATTGGTGCAGGACCTGGCACCTGCACGCACGTCTGGGCCTACGCGCAGGCAATGGGGCGTTTGTTTCCATCCTTGGAGCAGAACCTGCGTGAGAAGACCGACTTTGGTGAAGGCCGCAACAGCCAGTTGCCTGATGGTGGAGTTCCCTTCCGCCCAAGCAACAATGCGCAGGTCGCAATCGATGGTCAGTGCGGCACCGTTCTACGTTCCTATCGTGGGCATTTGGTGTCGGCGGATTCGGCGTTTCTAAAACGCAATTGGCCGAGCATCAAAAAGGCGATGCTCTACCTGATCGAGTTTGATAAAAACGACGATGCCTACGACGGACTGCTCGACGGCGAGCAGCACAACACACTCGATGCCGAGTGGTATGGCAAAGTGCACGTCCTCTGTTCGCTCTATCTAGCAGCACTGCGTGCGTCTGAAGAAATGGCGCTCAATGCAGGTGATAAGGATTTTGCCAAGCTCTGCCGTGATACCTTCGCGATGGGCAGCAAAAACATCGAGAAGCTCTACAACGGTGAATATTATGTACAGATCGAAGATCCGAAACATGCGGATGCCATCGGGGTAGGGCCTGGCGTTTATATTGACCAGGTCTATGGACAGTTCTGGGCCGATCAGGTTGGGCTAGGCCCGCTCTATAACCAGGAGCATGTCCACTCTGCATTGAATGCGGTTTGGAAATACAACTACCTGACCGATGTCGGACCCTTCCGCGAGGTGTTTCGCAAGGGACGTTTCTATGCCTGGAAAGGCGACGGTGGAGTCATTATGTGTTCCTGGCCCAATGGCGGCATTACCGCGAAACAGCGCGAGTTTTGGACCTTTGGTTATTTCAATGAAGTGATGACGGGCTTTGAACATCAGCTTGCAGCGCACATGATCGGGACCGGTGATCCGGATCTGCTGCTGAAGGGACTGGCCGTTATGCGCACGGTGCACGATCGCTATGCCCCAGCAAAACGTAATCCGTATAACGAAATCGAGTTTTCTGATTTCTATGCGCGGGCTATGGCTTCGTACGGGAGCCTGATTGCGATCAGTGGCTTTGCATACAACGGCCCGGAGGGAATGATCGGGTTCAACCCGTTGGTGCACCCCGACAATTTCCGTGTTCCATTTACGGCAGCGAAAGGGTGGGGGACATACAGCCAGACTCTGGGTAACAAAGAAATGAAGGTGGAGTTCAATCTGAAATATGGATCGCTGAGGCTTCAAACCATTCGTCTAACACCTAAAAAGGAGCAGTCGACCCATGCGCAAGTCACGCTCAACGGTAAAACGCTGGCGGCAAACCTTGAATCAAATAAAGGCGGGGCTTCGATTGGCCTTTCCGAGCCGGTTACACTCAATGCAAATGACCGCCTGCTCATTCAACTTAAGTAAAAAGACCACCTGGGAAAATATCATAAAATAAAGAGATGAAGAAATTGTATTGTTTAATAATGGTTATGGGCGCATTCGTCGCGCAGGCGGGCGCTGCCCCTGCGCAAACAGCCAAAAAAGCCACCGTCACGGTCACCCATTCCGAACTCACCGGTATCGGCAAGGAAAAGGGTGTCATGCGCCGCGATCCGAGCGATGTGATCAAGGTGGGCGATCTTTTCTACGTCTGGTACTCGAAGGGGGCGATCTCTCCCGGATACGATGCGACCATTTGGTATGCCACCTCGCCGGACGGGCATCAGTGGACGGAAAAGGGCATGGCGCTCGCAAAAGGGAAACCTGGAACCTGGGAAGGGGAAAGTGTGTTCACACCGAACATCCTGGTTGCCGAGGGACGGTACTGGCTGTTTTACACGGGGGTTTCCAAAAAATACGGCAAGGGCTACAACCCGGATTCAAAAATTGGTATTGCGTCGTCGGACTCTCCCGACGGTCCATGGCAGCGTGGTACCGCCAACCCGGTGATCACAAACAGTAGAAACAAGGAGGACTTTGATAGTCATCTCATTGATGATGCTTGTCTGATTGTTAGGGATGGCAAGTACTGGTGCTATTACAAAGGACGGCAGTTGGGAAAAGGCCCTGGCCAAACGCAAATGGGGGTGGCTATCGCGCACAAGCCCCAAGGCCCGTACATCAAGCATGAGGCAAACCCGGTTATCCCCGGTAACCATGAGGTGCTGGTCTGGCCCCAGGGCAAAGGTGTGGCGGCGATGATTGGAACCACCGGTCCGGAGGAAATTACCAACACCGTCCAGTATGCGGAGGACGGGATTCATTTTACCAAAACCCACGAAGTTGAAAATGGCCCGTGGGCCGGCGGCGCCTACCGTCCCGAGGCGTTTACCGGGAGTGGTTCGGGCGATCTGCCCCAATGGGGGGTTGAGATCGGCAGGGCCAAAGGCTACCTTCCATTCATCCACCGTTTTGATTGCCGCCTCGTCCCCAACGAATAACCAAGCCAACCAACCAACCAACCAACTAACCGATGAAAACCCGAAATCTATTCGCACTGTTTGCCCTGCCTGCCATACTGGCGCAGAGCGGCTGCCAGGAGAAAACCACGACTACCGGAACGGGTGCTTTTGCGGATGACGCCGCCTTTATGAAAAAGCATACCGACCTGCTTGTCCTGAAAAAGGGTGACTCTGCCGTGGCGGTGGCACCGGCCTGGCAGGGGCGGGTGATGACCAGCACCTACGACCACGACTCCGGGCCGAGCTTCGGCTGGATCAACCGTCCCGTCATCGAAAGGGGGATACTCTCCGAGGAGGAGGCCAAGGGGAAGCTGGAGTCGCATATCTATATCTTTGGCGGTGAAGAACGCTTCTGGCTCGGGCCGGAGGGCGGGCAGTATGCCTTGTATTTCAAGCCGGGGGCTAAGTTTGAATTTTCCGACTGGAAAACGCCCGCCGTCATCGACACCGAGGCCTTTAAAATGGTCAGGCAGACCGAGGACTCGGCCACGTTCGAGCACAGCGCGGATCTAACCAATTTCAGCGGCACCCGGTTTAAAATAGGTATCCAGCGCACAGTCACCGTTCTGGGTAAAGAGGACGCTGCCAAAATGCTCAACGTGGAGCTCGGTGATGACATTCGCATGGTCGGTTATGAAACGGACAACCGGATCACTAACAAGGGGGAGGAAGCCTGGAAGCCCGAGACCGGTCTGCTCTCTATCTGGATGCTCGGCATGTACAACCCGTCACCCACGACAACGGTGGTCATCCCCTTCAAAGCCGGCAGTGAAGACGAGCTGGGGGCGAAGGTCAACGACAGCTACTTCGGCAAGGTGCCTGCGGAATACCTGCAAGTCAAAGACGACATCCTGTTTTTTAAAGGCGACGGCACACGGCGTGGCAAGATCGGGATCAGCCCGCAGCGCTCGAAAGGGATCGCCGGCAGTTATGATGCGGCTGGCAAGGTGCTTAACATCGTGACCTACAATGTGCAGGACGCGCCTAACGGATTTGTCAATTCCATGTGGGAAATGCAGGAGCACCCCTACGTGGGCGATGTCATCAATTCCTACAACGACGGATCGCCAGAGCCGGGAGCGGCACCACTCGGGCCGTTCTATGAGTTGGAAACCTCATCACCCGCCGCCGCACTCAAACCGGGGGAGGCCATGAAACACGTGCAGCGCACATTCCACATTCAGGGGCCGGAAGCAGAGCTCGACGCCATTTCACTCCGCCTGCTGGGCGTGAACCTCGAGACCATCAAAAAGGCGTTTTAGAAATTGCCTGGGGGATGACGCCCGTTAGTTGTTGGCTGGCGTCACGTTGACGATTTCAGCAATGATGATGGTCTTCAGCTTCCCTTCGGCTTTTTTCGGGGAAACAATGAAGACCAGCTCGCGGGACCGGGGCTGGCCGAATAGGCGGCGGGCAAAAACAGGGGTTCCTTTTTTGTCCCGGATCACAAGCGACATCAGTCCTCCCTTGTCTGCCATTTTTGCGTTGAACACCCTGATTTCCCTGGGCGACAGGCGTTCGGACACATCGCCAAAGCTGACGTTGAGCACCGTTCTGGTAAAATTGGCAAAACAAAAAGTACCCGCTGGAAAGGTGTCCAGAGAGTCCTCGATACCTAACACCGATAATGGCAACCCCTCCTTTTTATTCCCTTTTGGGGCCCCTTTGGCTATCAGGAACAGCATGCGTTTGGCATTCTGCGGGAAGGTGGTTTTGCCGACCAGTTGCCACCCTGGTTTTCCGTTCGGCTTGTCCTTTTTGATGTAGACGGCAAAGGTTTCGGAACGTTGCATCGAGTAGAGTTCGGAGCGACGGCCAGGTGTCATTTCTATGCGCTCCATTTCCCCTCCGTTGGAGAAGTAGATATCTGTATAGGGCAGCTTGCCCCAGCTCACACACGAAAAGGTCGGGTCGTTCTCTGCGGCCTTTACGGCGGCAAGTGAAAAACAGGCAAAGGCCAGCACCGCGATGGTCGCGAGCGCGGACGGCGGGACGAGGGGGGGGAGGTGTGGTTTTTTCATAGTCTAGATTTCGTTCTGAGCCAGCCAGCGGAATTGAATGAGTTTAAAACGACGGCCAAACTTCTGGTTCAAAGGGTTCAAGGTGGATGCACCGCTGGGGTCGGCGACCTCGTCCCACGGCTCATTGTTATCCGGGTCGTTCGCTGTGTCCAGATACTCCGGAATACGCTGCACCACGGCCTCGCACATCGCCTGGGCCACGATGCTGGTGCCGTCAGCCGACCTGACTTCGCCATAGGCGCGGATGCGGAATGTGTCGGAGCGCGCACTCAACCGGGGCGCAAGCGGCTGCAGCAGGTCGGCCTGGGTGATGTCGGTGACGATACCTGTGGTGGTCGGGCGGTTGCCAGGCATCGGGTTTGAAAAACTACCTCTCAGGTTGCTTGTCGCATAATTGACCGTACTTCCGCCGGCGCCTGCGTGCACCTGTGAGTTGATTCCGGAATCCTCGATGGCTGCCTGCAGCGCGCCCATGTAATGGGTCGCATCCTTCCTGGGTTTGCCAACGCGGTGGTTGACGAAATCGGCCAGGCTCATGAACGGACCGCGCAATTTCACCTGCTTGACAATCTCTTCCGCCAGGTCGTCGATCTGCGCATTACTCAAACGCGAAAGCCCGGACCAGTATTGCTCCGCTTGTTTACTGGATGCCGGGGAGGTGCCTCGTGGATATGGACTGGTTCCCGCAGAGCCGGAGTCGTTTCCCCCCTGCGCATAAGTTACCGCCAGCCCACGGTTGGCACGGAGCAAGGCCGTCCAGGCTCTCACCGAGGTGGAATTGACATTAAAGCTACCGGCAATCAGGCTGTAGGCTCCCATTTTCCGATAGCCATCCTCCGCAACGAGGGCATCAACGGCATCCGGGGCGGATTCGCCCTCCGGTAAATACGGCTGCAGCACCGGGTTGGCCTGTGCCTGGCGGTAGTCGGCTCCCTTGACTTCAAAGAATTTTTCCAGGGTTTCCTTGAGGGTTCCGGTCGGGGAGTAACTGCCGGTCAGGGTGAACTCCGGGGCAAGGCCGGACAGGTAATAACGATCGAACAGGGCGTCGTTAATCAGCCATGATGTGTCGGAGACGGTAATCGAGCTCGACGAACCGGTGTCCCCGCCTTCATTAAAGCGTTCGGGCAGGGGGCCGTAGGGGGAAACCGGGTCGATGAACGGGCTGGCAAGCGAATTACCCGCAGCACACATGGGCTCGTCGGCCCGGACGGAAAGATTGGCGTGTGCGAACTGGGCCAGTGAAAAGATCGGTCCGGTAGGGATGTCGACCATCGGTATCGCTGAAGAGCCCGAGACACCGTCAGGATTACCATAATTGGCTCCCCAAAACCCGTTTTCCGGCTGAAGTGCCGGGAGAATGACACCGCTTGTCTCCAGGGCCGCCGCATGGTTGCTGGCAAAGTCCCTGTTGATCGAGACAATTTCCTGGTTCCAGGAGCCGGCCCGGACCCCGGTGTTACCGCTTGCGCCCTGTGCCATGGGATTGAACTGCGCGAAGATTTCCAGGGGGGGTTGCGTTCCCGCCCGAGAAATTCGCCGGTGACGCCAGCAGGGAAAAGACACCGCAGAACTGTTTGCTGCCAGCGATGGACGCGCTCGTATACGGCCCTGCCGCCTCAGCCATGGTGACCTGGTTCATCACCTTCGCGGGTTCAAACTTGTCGACCCTTGCCATCTCATCAGAATAGGTGAAATAAGGGAAGCAGCTTCGTAGGGTGGGGCCGAAGTTCGATATGTTTTTCAGGGCTGCATTCTTGGTGGCCGGGTCTTGCAAGTGGGTTCCCACGAAATTTTCCGGAGTCGCTCCTGTCATTGCGAAGGCTACGCGGATGGATGAAAAGTCGGACACTTTGATCTCACTCCATGAGGGGGGGAACTTCGTGATCAGCGCCCCGCTGCCGGCATCCAGACTGGCACCGGGAAAGGCATCGGTGTTGTAGGGATGCCTGGAGCCGGGGGATACAAGGCTGGGATCGGTTGGCGGGGAATAGACCTTTACCTCGCCGGGCGCCAGGTCCACGTTGGTGATGGAATAGCTGAGCCAGCTGCCCACGTTCAGGTTGCCATAGCCGGCTGCGCGGGCGATGTAGTCCTGGACATCGGCTGCGGGTCTGGGGCTTCCGTCCAGCCATATCCTGATCTGCCCCGGTAACGCGGCTCTGAACGTGATGATGTACCGCTCGGCTTTCAAGCGGTGGTTATACGGGTTCCATAGGAAAAAGATGGGGTCGATCCCCAGTGCGAGCTTTTCCTCGCCAGGAGCACTATCGGGAGTGGAAAGCACGCTGAGCAGGGAAGTGTATCCCAGCATCACCGGGGCGTAGTTTGCTTCAAACGGCCTCTCCAGATAAAATTTGTTTTTGTGGTAAACCTGGTCCCAGAGCAGGTTTCCGGCAACGTTCCCGGCTATCGGCAGGACGGTGTAGGGGCCACTCGGTTCGCTCCCGTTCGGGAAGGTTGCGCGGCTTGATATCTGGTAGTTGCCGGGGGTGCCGGTCAGCCTTTTGTAGGAATTCGCGTAGTCCCTCAGGGTCCACCATGTCGGTCCCCGGATGATCGCCGAGCTGTCCTGAATATCACCCGAGAAGGGTTGGCCGGAGGAGCTTGTATCGCCGTAGATATACCTGGCCGTCAGGCCGCCGACGCTTTGTATCCCCGTCTGGGCATCGCTTCCCGGGGTCTCGCCAACAAACTCACCCCATTGCCGGTTGAATTTGGTTGGCGGGTTGGCATAGGCGGAGCCGTTCCAGCTCAGGTTCGCTTCACCGTCCATCTCGAAGGCCAGGCTCAGGTCGCGGCGTAGACCTCCTTTTTTCACATCCGCCATCACCCCCCGGCTGCCGATGGTCATGTCGTGACGACGGCTTCTCAGCCAATCACTCCGGTGTGTTGTATCCCCCACCACCAGTGGTAGGTCCGCTGTGCTGATGGCTTTGTCGATATGATCGAGCCAGGCATTGCCCCCGCCATACTGGATCGGATAAGATACTTTGCCGCTGAAGGGGCCTTGGAAAACCTCATAGTCCACGCCAGGTGCGGCGGCCAGTCGGGCGGCTTGCTTGCGCTGGTCTCGGTTAAACTCACCTTCATTCCATGCCAAATCAGCTTTCACCCCCTCGTCCTCCACCCAGTAAGCATAGGAGCCTTCGTTGACACTTACCTTGGGAACCCTCACCGAGGATACATCATCCTCGCCTTCAAAAATAAGAAGGTCATCGGCAGTGGTGCTTGCCGATACCGAGCCAAGCGTGGAGCTCATGCCGGCATCTGGAGAGGAGACCAACCATTTTACAAAAGACCTTTGGTCAGGGGATGACGGGGCATAGCCGGATGTGTCCCATACGCCCACCCAGTGGGCACGTCCGTCTGATACGCTTGTGCTTTCCGACAGAACTTCGGCAGTCGCGGTAATCCGCTGGTCGGGTCCTGTGGATTTTTGCAGCTCCCCGATCGCTATCATCAATCCCATGCGGGCGTTCGCGCGGGCCGCGTTCATCGCATCATCATGCCGGGAGTTTCTTAGTTCGATGGTGGATAGACTTAACATCGCCAGCGCGATCATCACCAGCAAGACCATCACGCTAATGGTCGCGATCAACGCGAATCCATCACGGCAGCACAACACGTCAGATGATACGGTGGGCTCTTTGCGGAAGTTTGGTTTCATGATTGATGATACTCAAAGGATAAGATGCAGCATGATGCATTGCTAATATACATACCCCCTATCCAGCAGTAAATCCCCTAAAAAGGGTATATTATCCTCAAGATTATCTTAAATCGACAGCCCGCCCCCTTCGACAGCCCGCGCCCTCTTTCCCCCAAACTCACCCCGTTTCCCCAAACGCAAAAACGCCTTTTACATGGGCGTAAAAGGCGTTTGTGGATAGATGTTCTACGGCTTGCGCCGTTGGTTTAGCTGGCGTTCCTGCGGCGGCGTGTGGCCAGCGCAAGCAGGGCGACGGCCCCCATGGAGACGGTGCTCGGCTCGGGGACGAGCTGATAGCCGAAGCCGTCGAAGAAGGTGCGGCCTTGTCCGCTGGAGCCATTGGTGCCGGCACCGGTTTCACCGTTGGGAATGTCATCGACAAAGGCGTAGATGATGCCCCCGCCTGTGGCTGTGGCGGTGCCGAGGTAGCTTTCCCGCAGGGTGGCGTAGGAAGTTGGCAGTCCGAGCGCTCCACCGTTGGCAAAGTAGGTGTTAGGATTGGCTATGGCGGTGCCGGGGTTTCCAGAGGTGCCGCCGTAGGGCGTCAGGGAGCCTTCGGCAAGCCCGAGGCGGACGTCCCATGCGGAACTGCTGTGCCAGTATCCGTAGATCTGGTAGGTCTGGCCATCGGTGAGTCCGCTGATCGTGGTGCGGAGGATGGGCACGTTCTCTGTGTTGCTGGCGCTGCCGGTGCTGGCTTCGAGCACGTTGCTGAGGAGGCCAGCGTCTGTGCGGTTGCGCCAGTTGTTGTCCGTGCCGCTGTTGCCGCCGAGCGTGATGGCACCGCCAGTGGTCAGCGTTGTGTTGCCGCCGTTTGTGGGATCGACATCCACATAGGTGATGGCGGCGGAGGCCTGCATGACGAGGCCAAGGCCGAGCAGCAGACCGAGGGGGGCTGTTTGGATTGTTTTTTTCATAATGGCTTTTGTTGGTATGTGTTTGTTGTTGATGGGGGTTAACGTTGCTTGTTCTGATCCTCAGTTGGCATTGGCGCACGTGCGCTCTCTATCATTGCCGCCTCGATGAAGCAGCGCGATGCTGCGGGTACGGGACGGTATTATCATCCATTGGGTATCATTACATCCTGTCTTGTAGTGTAACAGGATGCATTTGTCTGTCTCAAATACTTGTCGATTTGTCCCAGCGGGGTAGGGTAGGCCAGGTCGTTGATATTGAGGGGGTAAAGCAGGTGTTCAAATATGGACACGCACGAAAACCATGTTGACTTGTGTGTATTCAATGTGAACACTGATAGAAAGATGTTAATGGTCCATCCAGCACCTGTTTGCAGTATATTTTCCACGCCCAGGCGGGGGTTTGCACTGATCGCTTCCATCAGCGTGATGACCCTGCTGCTGATGATCGCGCTGGCAATGCTGAGCCTGGGCACGATGGAAGTCCGCGGCAAGTCATCGCAATCTGCACAGATGGAGGCCCGCGCCAACGCCCGTCTGGCGGTGATGATCGCCATCGGTGAACTGCAGAAACACGCCGGGCCCGACCAGTCGGTCACCGCCCGGGGCGCCATCACCGGTGCGCCTGACGCAAGCGGCACGCCATTGCCGAACGGCTGGCTGACCGGTGTCTGGCCGACCCTGGCCGTACCCGAGGGCGACGCCCTGGGCCGGGACCTCGCCCTGCGCCGGGTTTCCAAAAAGGGGGTCTATCTGGTTTCGGGCAACGAGATGCACGTGGTGGAGGAGGGCGACGACTACCCGGCCGGCTACTTCACCCCGGCGAGCTCCCCCCCCTCTGACGCGGTGGTGATGGGAAGATTCGGTACGGACGGAGTCGAGCAGACGGTCCGTGTGCCGAGGGTCGCCAGCGGCAACGGAGCCTACGCATACTGGGTCGAGGACGAGGGGGTGAAGGCGCGGCTCGACCTCACCCACCCGTTCGAAGGCAGCACGGAGGATACGGAGAAACTCGCGGCCGGCCTGATGGGTCACCGCTTGCGGGCGGACTGGATCCCGGGCGGCACCACCCCGGCATCCGCGGACGGATTGAAAAATCTGCCGCAGGACGGAGCGGCCGCCACCTGGGGCAGGGTGGTGAGTGTGGAGACAAGCGAGCTCGCCGGTGCTGACCCGGCGGCGATGGCTGCCGCCCTAAAAGGTTTTGGCAACGACCTGAGCACCTCGTCACGCAGTCTGCTGACCGACACCAAACGCGGCGGTTTTCAAAAGGACCTCACCAGCGCCTTCCAGATGTCACGCAGCCAGGTTATTGGTCTCTCTGGCTCAGAGTTGTTTCCCACGGAGCTGGTGTTCCCCCAGCAGGGAACGGCGGATGACGGGGAGACAGTTGGACGTGATTTCTCGCTGCGGCCGGGCGGCGCGCCATGGGTGCTTCTGTGGGATTACGCTAATCTCGAAAGCAATGGCAACACTCCGCTGGAGATGCGTCACTGGAGCACGTCCAATGTCAGGGACGGCAGCGCCATCAACGAGTTCATGCCGGTGATCAACCGGGTGCAGTATTTCTTCGATGTCTCCTACGAGGCCGCCGGGGATGACCAGTACTATGTCGTCTTCCACCTGTTTCCCATGGTCACCCTGTGGAACCCGCACGATGTGCCGATGTTGGTGAAGCCTTTTACTATTTCCCTGGCGGCTAACAGAAACGCCAGTGCCGCATGGAAAAATCTGGAATTCGATTACAAACTGGACGGCACCTACCAGTGGGTCGATAACGCTGGCAATCCACAGGACCCGGCGTACACCCCGCCTGAGATGCGCTTTGGCGCGGTGAGTTTCCGTTCAACCAAAGACATCGAAATCCCGGCCGGCAAGGCGATGATTTTGACAACCCCTGCAGAACACATCGCTTATAGTGACGCTGTGTCCCATGATCTGGTGCCGGTTTGGCAGGATGGCTTTGGTCTTTCTAACCAGGGAGCCAAGGTTAGGTTTGTGGATCCTCCCGGGATTGAGGTCACCCGCCACGCGCTCGCCTCTAACGATTACGGGGGAGGCTCCCGCATGTATTCGGGCACCCTTGGCTTTCACCTGGAGGGTTTGAACTGGGATTTGGATGGCCGGAATGGCACAAGTTGGGAGTTTGTCCCCCAGGTGAGACCCCCGGAGGCACCGCTCGTTGGCAACAGCCCGCGCTGGGGTGGCGTGCTGGTGCGCAAAACCGTTGAGAACCAAATGTCGGTATTGGTCGGGCAAAGTACAGGCAATGCCTACCCGGCCAACCGACTGGGGCATTACAACATCCGCGGGCATGGCTTCGCCTACGTGGGGAATGCCGTGGGCACGCCGCCGCAGTTCATCACCGGCACCTTTGTGGCCGGCTCGGATGTAACCTCGTATGTAAAACCGGACATCGTCAATGCCAGTGATACGCAGGGCCCGCACTACGCGTATGTCGACCCCTCCGACAGCACTTCGGGCTCGCCGGAGGAGAAAATCTTCCACATCCGCCGCCCTGGTGAGCCATTGCTTGCCCTGGCTGAGTTTTCACACGCCGCCCTCGGTCGCGGGTATTTGCAATCAGGTGGTGGAAAATCCTATGAAGGTCGCAATACAGGGGATGATCTTGAGGCAACATTTCCAGTGGGCACCTCACTTCGTCCGCCGCACCACCCGGCGGGTGCCATCCGTGCCAACACTTGCCTGGACAATAGATGGGGTGAGTGGGGGATCAATAGAAGTATGGTGGACGATGAGACCGCCGGGATGGCCTACCGCATGGACAGCGCCTTCCTCTATAACAACTTCCTCTGGGACAGCTATTACCTGAGCGGCAGCGATGCCGCCGGAAGTGGATTCGCGCAGTTCCATAACTCCAACCTCAGTTTCATCAATTCCGCGGGCCGCGAGAAATTCAAACAGGCCGACCTGGTGGAGCGATCTAACGACGGTTTGTCGCATGTCATGCTCAACGGCGGCTTCAACGTGAACTCCACCTCGAAAGCCGCCTGGAAAGCATTGCTGGCCTCGACCGTTGGACTCGCCGGTAATGCCGGTAGCAGCGCCGACGGGCCGGGCTACACCTCCCGGGGCATGGCCGAAACCCGGTTCGAGCACCTCAACCCGGGGGCAAACCACACATCCTCCGTGAACTACACCGGTGATGCCCGCAGCCTCACGGAGGAGGAGCTGGACGGACTGGCGGAGCGCATCGTCGGGCAGGTCAAACTGCGCGGGCCGTTTCCCTCGTATGCGGCATTCGTCAATCGCAGCCTGCGGCCGCAGGACCACCTGCGCCCGAACTTGGCCGCTGATCAGGTTTCTAACAGGGGTGCCTTGCAGGCGGCCATCGAGGGTGATGAATCGACGGATCTCAATGCCGCGCTCTCGCGTGATGCGTGGATTGCCCCCCGGGATTTACCGGCTTCGAATGTCTATCAGACCAACCTCAATGGCGGGGTTTACAAGGAGGCACTTGAAATGGCACTGACCTATGGCGCTCCAATGTCTCTCGACCAGATGAATATCCTCGCGAAAGTCGGGCCGATGCTCAGGCCTCGCTCGGACACCTTCACCATCCACGGCTACGGTGAGGCGAAGGATGCCGATGGCAAGGTGGTCGCCACCGCAAAATGCGTCGCCACGGTGCAGCGCGTGCCGGAGTGGGTCGGCGGGGAAACAGCCGCCACGGATGTTCCGGCTGATGGCACAACGGCCGCGACGTTTGGCCGCCGGTTCCGGGTGGTGGCTTTCGAGTGGAGAAAATGATCTAGATTTGACAACCGACGGTGCATTCGCCGATGATGCCGTATCCGCCATTCCCCTAACAAATTAACCCATGACATCCCGTTCATTCCGCACCGTCGCCCTATTCATTGTTACGATGATGATTGTACCGATCACCGCCTTTGGCCAGGGAGGGGAGGACAAACCCGAGGTGAGTGCGAGTCTGCGCCTGTTCATGTGGGCGATGAAGCGGAGCGTGATCCTGGATGGCGACGGGGGTGATCCTGGAAACAAGGACGGCATCGACCTCAGCGCGCTTTATATTATCAGCGGGGACAAGAAGTCCGAGGTGCCGGCGAATTTGAAAGTGGGGGCATACTCGCGTCCGTTCAACTACAAGGGTTTGAAAACGCTGCGTTTTCACAGCGCCCAGGATGACCGGCACGTGGGGGATGTGATCCTGCCTGCCGGTCGTGGCCAGTATGTGCTCCTGTTTATTCCAAAGGGAAAAAAATACCAGATCGTGCCTCTTCCCTACGGCGGTGAACGGGGAGTGAAAAACGGGGAGCTGAACGTTTACAATATGTCCGGCAAAGTTGTGGGTGTGCAGATTGGCACGCAAAAAAAGGCACTCAAAGACAGGGGTTCACATACCTTTGACGTGTCCCGGTTTACCGACTATCAGATGCCCATCGCCGTCTACGAGCGTCTCGACGCGTCATGGAAAAAGGGGGGGGTGAAAACCCGCATGGCGGTCCGCTACGATATCAAAAACATCGGCGTCATCTATCAGATCGGTGAAAAAGGGCGCGTCGGTTTCACCCTACTGCCGCCCATGCTCAACAGAACGGAAAAATCCGAGTGACGGAGTCCACCGGGGATGGCAACAGGTCACAAGCTGGTGTTCAAATATGGATGACGGAGAAAGCCGTGTTGACTTGTGTGTATCCAATGTGAACCCTGATAGGAAGATGTTAATGGTCCATCCAGCACCTTGTTGCAGTGCCTGTCCAACCCAGCGTCGGGGGTTTGCACTGATCGCCACCGTCAGCGTGATGACCCTGCTGGTGATGATCGCGCTGGCGATGCTGAGTTTAAGCACCTTGTCAATGCGTGCAAGCCGGGTAGGGGACGCCCGGATGGAGGCCCGCGCCAACGCCCGTCTGGCGGTGATGATCGCCATCGGTGAACTGCAGAAACACGCCGGGCCCGACCAGTCGGTCACCGCCCGGGGCGCCATCACCGGTGCGCCTGACGCAAGCGGCACGCCATTGCCGAACGGCTGGCTGACCGGTGTCTGGCCGACCCTGGCCGTACCCGAGGGCGACGCCCTGGGCCGGGACCTCGCCCTGCGCCGGGTTTCCAAAAAGGGGGTCTATCTGGTTTCGGGCAACGAGATGCACGCGGTGGACGAGGCCAACGACTACCCGGCTGACTACTTCACCCCGGCGAGCACACCACCCTCTGACGCGGTGGTGATGGGAAGATTCGGTTCGGACGGAGTCGAGCAGACGGTCCGTGTGCCGAGGGTCGCCAGCGGCAACGGAGCCTACGCATACTGGGTCGAGGACGAGGGGGTGAAGGCGCGGCTCGACCTCACCCACCCGTTCGAAGGCAGCACGGAGGATACGGAGAAACTCGCGGCCGGCCTGATGGGTCACCGCTTGCGGGCGGACTGGATCCCGGGCGGCACCACCCCGGCATCCGCGGACGGATTGAAAAAACTGCCGCAGGACGGAGCGGCCGCCACCTGGGGCAGGGTGGTGAGTGTGGAGACAAGCGAGCTCGCCGGTGCTGACCTGGCGGCGATGGCTGCCGCCCTAAAAGGTTTTGGCAACGACCTGACCACCTCGTCACGCAGTCTGCTGACCGACACCAAGCGAGGTGGTTTTCAAAGGGACCTCACCAGCGCCTTCCAGATGCCACGCCTCGAGCTGGATGCACTCTACGGCACGAAATTATTTCCCACGGAGCTGGTGTTTCCGCAGCAGGGAATCACACCTGACGGGGATACGTATGGACTTTATTTCTCGCTGCGACCGGGCGGCGCGCCATGGGGGGTTCTTTGGGATTATGCCAACCTTGAAAATGATGGCGTCACCCCGCTGCTGGTGCGCCGATGGAGGACGTCCAATGTCAGGGACGGCAGCGCCCTTAACGAGTTCATACCGGTGATCACCCGGGTGCAGTATTTTTTTGATGTCTCCTACGAGGATATCGGAAATGATCAATATTACGTGACCTTCCATCTGTTTCCAATGGTGACCCTCTGGAACCCCTACGATGTGCCGATGGTGGTGAGGCCCTTTTGGATTCGCCTGGCAGCAAATGCAAACGCCAGTGCCGGCTGGGCGGAGTTGGAGTTCGATTACTCCTTAAACGGCACTTACCAATGGGTCGATAACGCCGGTAATCCACAGCCCCCGGGTTACACGCCGCCAGAAATGCAATTTGGCAAGGTGCAGTTGCTTTCAACCAAAGACATCGAAATTCCGGCCGGCAAGGCGATGATCTTGACGACTCCAGCAGAACACATCTCCTACAGCCAGACAAAGGCCCAGGAACTGGTGCCCGTCTGGCAGGATGGTTTTGGTCTTTCTAACAGGGGTGCCAGGGTGAGGTTCGTGGACCCTCCCGCAATCAACATCAGTTTCCACAAGCGCATCAACAATAACTACGGCGGTGGAACCCGCATGTATTCCGATCATATCGGCTTTCACCTGGAGAAGTTGAGATGGGATTTGGACGATGGCGCCGGTGCAAGCGGTGAGTTTGTCCCCCAGGTGCGACCACCGGCGGCTCCGTTGATCGGCGACAGCCCGCGCTGGGGTGGTGTGCTGGTGCGCAAAACCATGCATAACCAGTTGTCGGAATTGTTGTCCGAGGAAAGCGCGGCCAACGTCTATCCGGCGAACCGACTGGGGCATTACAACATCCGCGGGCATGGTTTTGCCCACGTGGGCACCACCTGTGAAACGCCGCCGCAGTTCATCACCGGCACCTTTGTGGCCGGCTCGGACGTGACCTCTTATGTCAAACCGGACATCGTCAATGCCAGTGATTCAAGCGGCCCGCACTACGCGTACGTCGGCCCCTCCGACACCACTGCGGGTGTGGAGGAGGAGAAACTCTTCCACATCCGCCGCCCCGGCGAGCCGATGCTTTCACTGGCGGCTTTCTCCCACGCCTCCCTCGGTCGCGGATACCTGCAATCAGGCAGCTATCGAAAGTCCTATGAATACCGCAACACGGGTGATGACCTTGAACCCACGTTCGCGGTGGGCACCTCCATTCGTCCGCCGCACCACCCGGCGGGTGCCATCCGCGCCAACACCACCAAACACGGTGAGTGGAATATTGACCGCGACATGGTGGAGGACAAGACCGCCGGCATGGCCTACCGCATGGACAGCGCCTTCCTCTATAACAACTTCCTCTGGGACAGCTATTACCTGAGCGGCAGCGATGCCGCCGGGAGTGAATTCACGAAGTTTTATAACTCCAACCTGAGTTTCATTGATTCCGCGCACCGTGAGAAGTTCAACCAGGCCGACCTGGTGGAGCGCGCCAGCGACGGTATGTCGCATGTCTTGCTCAACGGCGGCTTCAACGTGAACTCCACTTCGAAAGCCGCCTGGAAAGCGGTGCTGGCCTCGACCGTCGGCCTCGCCGGGAAAGCAGGCGGCAGTGACAACGGACCGGGCTACACCACCCGGGGCGTGGCCACAACCCCATTCGCACCGCTTGATCCGGCCTCAAACCATACCACCGCCACCAATTACAGTGGCGACGCCCGCAGCCTCACGGAGGAGGAGCTGGACGGACTGGCGGAGCGCATCGTCGGGCAGGTCAAGCTGCGCGGGCCGTTTCCCTCGTATGCGGCATTCGCCAACCGCAGCCTGCGGCCGCAGGACCACCTGCGCCCCGGCTTGACCGCGGAGCAGGTTTCTAACAGAGGTGGGCTGCAGGCGGCCATCGAGGGTGATGAAACGACGGACCTCAATGCCGGGCTCTCGCGCGACACCTGGGTGGACCCCCGGGATCTGCCGGACTCGGAGGTCTATAATACCGATGTCAACGGCGGGGTGTACAAGGAGGCTCTGGCCATGGCGCGGAGCTATGGCACCCCGATGTCCATCAACCAGATGAAGATCCTCGAGAAAATCGGCCCGATGCTCCGGCCTCGCTCGGACACCTTCACCGTCCACGGCTACGGTGAGGCGAAGGACGCCGACGGCAAGGTGGTCGCCACCGCAAGGTGCGTCGCCACGGTGCAGCGCGAGCCGGAGTGGGTCGGCGGGGAAACCGCCGCCACGGATACCCCGTCGGACGGCTCGCTCGGCGCGCAGTTCGGCCGCCGGTTCCGGGTGGTCGCCTTCGAGTGGCGACAATGATCCAGGCTGACAGCCGGTGACCATATGCCTGCCATCGACCTAACAGGTTAGCCCGTGGTGTCAAACATCGATAAAAGAGGGCCGGTGGGTCCACTGTGCCACTCTCCGTGGCAATCTGCAAAAACCCCCTTTTTAGGGTATATGCAGATTCTGGAATTTGTGGATAA
Organism: Akkermansiaceae bacterium; assembly: GCA_024233115.1. Taxonomy (NCBI): domain Bacteria; kingdom Pseudomonadati; phylum Verrucomicrobiota; class Verrucomicrobiia; order Verrucomicrobiales; family Akkermansiaceae; species Akkermansiaceae bacterium. The sequence goes on along the minus strand of JACKQB010000007.1, from coordinate 148,822 downwards.
TGTAGGGTCGTGGGTTGCGATGTGAGCATTGCTTCCTGCCTCACAAACATAAAAAATCGATGAACAAGATAATAACTATATTGGCGTGTATATCGTCGGTGATGCCTCTGGTCGCTGCCCCCATGGTGGTACAGTCGCCCGACGGGCAACTGTCGGTTTCCATTGAAGAAAAAAGCGGTGCGCTTTCCTACGCCGTTAAGAAAGGCGAAGATCTTTTGGTGTCGCCATCTTCGATAGAGATTTTCAAGGGAGCCGGGATGTCGGTGCTCAAGCACGGGGTCCGCGAGAACGACTCCACCTGGTCGCCTACCTGGGGCCAGTTCAGCAAGATCCGCGATCATTACCGCGAGCTGTCAATATCACTGATGGCTGGTAAAACCCCGGTGACCTTGCTCTGTCGTGTCCACAATACGGGTATCGGCCTACGCTTTGTGATGTCGGGGGAATCGAAGGGCGAGAAGATGGCTTTTTCCATGGGCTATCAATTGGCGGACCGCGGGATGCAGCACTACTGCGCCGCCGGTGAGAGTGGGGTGAGCGGGCCGATCAAGCTGACCGGGAGAAAGGGTTTTAAAGTGCCGCTGGTTTCGGACGGCAAAAAGGGAGGCGTGCTGGCACTGCTGGAATCGGATCTCTACTCGGCGGCAGGATTTGAAAGCATGGGTGTGAATCCCGGTGCCAAGGGGCAGGTGATGACCAGCTCTCGTCCTGTTACCTCAGTCGGCGCGGGGCATCTAACTCCCTGGCGCGTCATTCTCGTGGGTAACACACATGCGGATTTGATGGTTAATACCGTTGCCTTGAGCCTGGCGGCACCTTGTGCCCTCGAAGATGCAAGCTGGGTCAAACCCGGCAAGGGAATTTGGGACTGGCGTATCCATGGCTATGACAATGGCGACTTCAAATATGATATCGATACCCGCAGCTATCTTCGACAGATCGATTTCTGCGCCGAGCAGGGTATGGAATACCTGACCATTGACGACCACTGGTACAACAAGGCAAGCGCCGAGAAAATGACCCCTGTGCCCGAAGTCGATATCGAAAAAGTCATGGCCTATGCCAAACAGAAGGGTGTCAAAATCTGCCTCTACTACGATCGCAAGAAGGGTGATGTTCCCAACGAGCCGCTGTTCAACCATTATGCCGGTTACGGCGCGACGGCGATGAAATACGGTTTCCATGGGAATCAGGCGGCATTCACCCGGGATGCCATTCAAAATGCAGCGAAACATAAAATGCTGGTTAATTTCCATGACGGTCCGTGCCCGATGACCGGAGTCGAGCGCACCATGCCTAACCTGATTTCCCGCGAGTATTGCCATGCCCAGCAGGATGGTCGACGCGCCTATACACCGGAGGCCTTCCTGAAAATGGCAATGGTCAACGCACTGGTCGGCCCGATGGATCAGGCGAACGGCAACTTCGGAATCAAGAGCATCAACGCGGGTGAGCGTAAGAAGGGGCCGAAGAAAAAGAACAGCTATATTTCCACGGTGGTCAGTGAAGTGGCGCGATGCCTGGTGGTTTACACCGGTCTGGTCACATTCCCCGACGCACCGGAAGAATATCTTAAAAAAGCCGACCTGTTTGGCTTCTTGAAAGCCATGCCGGCCACATGGGATGAAACCCGTGTGCCGCATGCGGAGATGGGCGAATACATCACGGTCGTCCGACGTTCCGGTGATACGTGGTTTGTTGGTTCCGTAAATGACCAGAAGGCGAAGTCGCTGGACATCGCATTGGATTTTCTTGAGCCGGAAAAGAACTACGAGGCGACCATCTATCAGGATGCACCTGGTGCGCACGGAGTGAAGAACCCCGAGGTTTATGTGATCAGTAAAAAGACCGTGAAACAAGGTGATGTGATTGCCGCTCAGATGGCCTCAGGCGGCGGCCATGCAATGATCCTGCGACCTGTCAAGTGAGCTAACGCACATTCATTATTTATGAAATACCCACCCTGTCTTATCTGGATGACGATCGCCTGCCTGGTGATCGAAGGAAGCCAATCCATGCTTTATGCGGAATCGTCAGCACCGCCGAACGTGGTTTTTATTTTTGCCGATGACCTTGGTTATGGCGACCTCAGTTGTTATGGCGCGACCAAGGTGCGGACCCCGAACATCGACAGCCTGGCGAAAGAGGGCCGCAAGTTTTCCGATGCCCATTCGGCATCCGCCGTGTGCACGCCATCGCGCTATGCATTGCTCACCGGCGAGTATCCCGTCCGGGCGTATGGTGGCAAGGGGGTATGGGGGCCGCTTTCCCCAGCCTCCGGGCTGATCATCGATACCGAGACCCTGACCATCGGGAAGGTGTTCAAAAACAAAGGCTACAAAACGGCGGCCCTGGGGAAATGGCACCTGGGTTTTGGTGTGGGGCAAAACGACTGGAGTGTGCCCCTGCGCCCTGGTCCGCAAGACGTTGGCTTTGATTATTATTGGGGGGTTCCGTTAGTGAATAGTGGCAGCCCCTATGTCTATGTGGAGAACGATACCATCGTAGGCTACGACCCGAAAGACCCCCTCATTCCAGGTGGCAAGCCAGCTACAGCCACGCCGACTTTTCCTGAGGAAGCCTCCGTCAAGTCGCCTAACAATTTTGGTGGTGCAAAAAAGGCACATGCCATCTACGACGATGAGAAAACCGGAACCTTGATGGTGGAAAAAGCGGTCAGCTGGATCACCGAAAACAAAGATCATCCGTTCTTCCTCTATTTCGCGACCACTAACATTCACCATCCGTTTACCCCTGCGCCACGCTTTAAAGGCAGTAGCCAGGCTGGACTCTACGGCGACTATATCCATGAACTCGACTGGATGGTCGGCGAGGTCATGCAGTGCCTGGAAAAAAATGGTTTAAGCGACAATACACTGGTCATTTTCACCAGTGATAATGGTGGTATGTTGAACCTGGGCGGCCGCAATGCGGTGAAGGCGGGGCACAAGATGAATGGCGAGCTGCTAGGCTTTAAATTCGGTGCCTGGGAGGGCGGGCACCGCGTGCCGTTCATCGCACGCTGGCCTGGCAAGATCGAGGCCGGTAGCAATTCCGGCCAGTTAATCTGTAATGTTGATATGCTTGCCAGTTTCATGGCTCTGACCGGTCAGGATCCGAACAGCCTGAAAAATAAAGACAGCGTCAATGTACTGCCCGCGTTACTGGAGAATCCTGCCAAGCAACTACGCTCGCACCTGCTTATCGCGCCCAAAAGTGAAAAGCTACTATCCATCCGCAAAGGCAAGTGGATGTATATCCCTGGTAAGGGTAGTGGTGGATTCAGCGGTTCCAAGCCAAACCAACACGCCTGGGGGGGCGCGCCGGCGGTCGCATTCATAGGTGGAAAAAATAGCGATATCGAAAATGGCAGGATCAGGAAAGACGCGCCGCAGGGTCAACTCTACGATTTGGAAAATGACCTCTGCCAAACACAAAACGTCTACACGCAATACCCCGAAGTCGTAAAAGAAATGGCGGCATTGCTGAAGACCTATCGGCCAAATCCAGGAGCTGGAAAGCGCCCGGCACCAAGAAAGCGTAAAAACCAGAAACAGCGATGACCGCCATTCTAACAGCATGTCTGGCACTCACCTGTGTCGCCCCCTGTTTGGTCCAAGCGGCCGATGCCGAGGAGGGTGGTTGTGGTGAGGTGGTTGTGGTTTATTCCGAAGCGCAAGGTATTGGACCGGAAAAGGGCGTGATGCGCCGCGATCCCAGCGATATCATCAAGGTCGGCGACCTCTATTATGTCTGGTATTCCAAAGGCCCGAAAAGCAGCGGTTATGACGCTACTGTCTGGTATGCGACGTCTCCGGATGGTCGCAAGTGGACTGAAAAGGGGATGGCTGTGGGCAAAGGCAAGCCGGGCTCCGGCTCATTCGACGAAGCGAGTGTATTCACACCTAACATTTTGGTGGCAGCAGGGAAATACTATCTCCTTTTCACCGGGATCTCCGCCCACATGAAAGTGAAGCCCGATTCAAAAATCGGCATGGCGGTGTCGGATTCACCCGATGGTCCGTGGCGGAAACTGGCCTCCAATCCGATTTTGAAAAACAGCGACAACCCCAGGGATTTTGACAGCCATTTGATCGATGACGCCTGCCTGATCACCCGCGATGGTAAATACTGGTTATATTACAAAGGGCGGCAGCTTGGGAAAAAATCAACCCAAACCCAACTCGGTCTGGCCGTTGCAGACAAACCGGAGGGCCCCTACGTCAAGCACCCGTCCAATCCCGTCATCCCGGGTAACCATGAGGTGCTGGTCTGGCCCGAAGGTGACGGAGTCGCCGCCTTGATCGGATCTGTTGGTCCGAAAGAGTGGGTGCGTTCACTCGTTTACTCCGACGATGGCGTTCATTTTAAAAAGACCCACAACGTAAAAAATGTGCCGCATGCGGCAGGTGCCTATCGACCCGAAGCCTTTACCGGAAGCGGCAAAGGCAAACGCATCGAGTGGGGTGTGCACATTGGCAAAGGCAGGGGCTTGCCCTGTATCGAGCGCTTCGAGCTGCAAGGCGCCAAATACCCCCCCCAGCCCGCGCATTGGCCCCCCCAAAAAACCACACACAAATATTTTCGGCATCGTCCTGGCCATGCAGAGTTTTAGTCTGTTGCACGAAGTTGATCTCGTAGGATATCATCCCATTCAACCCAACCCATTGACCCATGAATAAAAATTGTAATCTGGTCATCGCCGCCGCTGTGATGCTGGCCCCCCCGTCCCTCTGTGCCCAGCACATCCTCCATTACAACACGCCTGCCATTGCGGGAGAGAAGTCAGTGGCAAGAAAGGCAGAGAAAAAGTTTATCGCCAATGCCCTGCCGATGGGAAACGGTCGCTTGGGCGCGATGTTCAGCGGCGGTATCGACCGTGAATTGATCGTGGTCAACGAAATCACCCAGTGGGCGAATGCCAGCCGCGGACTCGATCCCGTCGCCCAGTCCGGCTCCAAGCCAGGTGCCGGCAAGGATCTTGAAAAAGTGCGCAAGGTCTACCGGGAAGGTAAATACGGCACCCAGAAAGGCGGTATGGAGTGGATGGCCAACGAGCACCTCTGTAATACGAAAACCAGGTTGGGAAATTACTCGACCTTTACCGAGGTGCGGATCGATACCGGGCACAACCCGAAAAAAGTTTCTAACTACCGTCGCGAGCTGGATCTCAAATCAGCACTCGGCAAGGTGAGTTACTCCATCGGCAAGGCGAACTACACCCGCGAGTATTTTATCAGTCATCCGCACGATGCGATGGTGATGCACTACACCGCGGAAAACGCCAAGCTCGAGCTGGAGATAGCGACGACGACCCGGCACAAAACCAGGACCCTGAAAGCAGAGGGGAATCGGCTCACCCTGTTGGCAGAGGTGAAGCTGGCCAACGATATGGCGGGTTTTTCCCAGCTCATCCAGGTGGTGGCGGAGGGGGGGAAACTAACGGCGACGGTCGATGGCACATTGGAGGTTTCCGGCGCCAGCTCGGTCACGATCTACCTGACGGGCTACACCGACTATCTGCCGGTTTTTCCGACCTTCAAAGGTCGCGACTACAAGGCGGATACGGCGGCCACCATGAATAAGCTGGTGGCTGTGGGGTACGCTGCTGCCAAGCAGGCACACCTCGCCGACTACCAGGCGCAGGCGCAGCGGATGACATTGGATATCGATTGCAAGCCATCTGGGCTACCGACGGACCAGTTGCTTAAACAAGGAGGTAGTGTCGAACTCGACCTGCTGTATTTCAACTACGCGCGTTACCTGCAGTTGGGCTGCTCGCGCACCGCGCCGGTGCCGTCCAACCTGCAAGGCCTGTGGAACCCGCACAGCAAGCCCGCGTGGAATTCCGATTACCATTTCGACATCAACCTGGCGATGAACTACTGGATGGTCGATCCCGCCAACCTGCCGGATTCCTTTTCCCCCTATGTGGAATACCTGAAAGTCATCGCTGAATCCGGCAAGTATGTCGCCAGTGAGAACTACGGCGTTGACAAGGGCTGGGCGGCCGCACTCAACAGCAACATCTACGGAGTGGCCGGCCCCTACAACACAGGGCGGCGCGTGCAGCAAGCCGGACATTGGTTGTCGCAGAACCTCTACGACCACTACGCCTTTAACCAGGACCCCCAGTACCTGAAGGAAATCTACCCGGTCATCAAAGGCGCTGCGGAGTTTTTTGTCGGTTTCCTCGCCCCTTGGAAAGATGGCACACTGGTTGTTTACCCGACGTGGTCGCCTGAGAATACCTATTTGTCCAAGCAGCATGGGAAACTCAATAAACAATGTTACGGTGCCTCATGGGACCAGCAACTGGTCTTGAATCTCTTTACAGACTGCATCGAAGCCAGTCGCAAACTCAAGGTCGATGCCGGCTTCCGCAAGACGCTGGAGGAAATGATTCCCCGGCTCTGTCCGCAGAAGATCGGCCAGCACGGACAGGTGCAGGAATGGCCGGAGGACTGGGATGAACCCAAAGACACCCACCGTCACATTTCCCACCTGATCGCCCTGCACCCGGGTCGGGATATTTCCCCCCTGACAACCCGGGAGCTTTCTGCTGCCGCGCTGGTCACGATGAAACATCGCGGTGACGAGTCCACCGGCTGGAGCACCGGCTGGAAGACCTGCTTCTGGGCCCGTCTGCACAATGGTGACAAAGCGCACTGGTTCTACCGTTTTCTGAACGTCAAACGAGCCTATGCGAACCTCTTTGATTTTCATCCGCCGTTCCAGATCGACGGCAACTTCGGTGGCCCTGCCGGTGTCTGTGAGATGCTTCTGCAAAGTCATCTGCGGAGTATCGACAACACAGCGGGTACCATCGGTGAAGCCGCCTTCGCAGCTTACCAGAGCGATCCCGCGAACCCGAAGAACTTCATCCCTGTTGTGCCCCCGGCCGAATTGGCTGACGCCCCTTACATCCTCCATTTGCTTCCCGCGCTGCCATCGGCATGGCCCGACGGCAAGGTGAGGGGGTTGCGTGCACGCGGCGGGTTTGAAGTCGATATCGAATGGCGGGGCGGCAAGCTCGTCGCGGCCACGGTCCGCGCCACGCGTGACGGCTCGTTCCGTATCTATGCCAACCATCAATTGAGTAAACTGGTCACGCTCAAAATGGGGGAGGTCCATCAGCCGAAGCTCTAAGCGAGGTGCCAAGGAAATTGCACAACAAACAACATCATGGTCAAAGTAATTCAAAACACACTGTGCGGCGTCCTCATTTTAATGATTGGGTCGATGGCGCATGGAGCCGAGGGCCTGGAAAGCAAGGACGAGCTGTACACCGGCAAGGAATACTCAAATGCTTTTAAAAACCCCAGGGACACCGACTTGCCCAACGTCCTGTTGATCGGCGATTCGATATCGATTGCTTACACGGTTGATGTCCGGAAGTTGTTAAAGGGGAAAGCCGATGTGTTCCGGATTCCAACCAATGGCAAATTCGCAGCACATGGAGCCAGGAACATTGATCAATGGTTAGGGAATCGCAAGTGGGACATCATCCATTTTAACTGGGGGTTGTGGGATATTTGTTACAGGAATCCCAAGGCGAAGACCCAGGGGCACCGGGACAAGGTGAATGGGAAACTAACCGCCACCCCGGAAGCATACAGAGCGAGTATGGAAAAGATTGTTGCGCGCCTGAAAAAGACAAATGCCAAGCTGATTTGGTGTACCACGACCCCCGTTCCGGAATTTGAGGCTGGGCGCAAAGTGGGGGATGAAGTGAAGTACAATGCAATTGCCCGGGAAATCATGCAGAAAAATGGAATAGCGATCAATGACCTTCATGCACACGCGCTATTGAAGTTGCCCGCTATCAAAAACGGGAAGGGTAACGTCCATTTCACAGCGGAAGGGTCCGCCTACCTGGCGGAAAAGGTGGCTCGTGAGATACGATCTGCTCTGAACACGCAGGGATAAAGCAAAAGGAGGCGAGCGTTATTGTTATTTTTCCCCGGCAGCACCGAGGACCACCTTGGGGGCGTCCGCGTCACGGACTTCATCCTTCAGCCCATCCTGTGCCTTGGCATGGGCATCGGTGAGGGCTTTTTCGAGGGCCTTGGCACCTGCTTCAGTCACCTTGGTATCCCACAGGTAGACTTTTTTGAGTGAACTCATGCCGTGGAGAAGTTGGATACCCTCGTCAGTGACCGCCGTGCTGTGAAGGTTGAGCACCTTGAGTTGGTTCAACTTCCGGATGCCGGGCAGCGCGGCATCGGTGATCGCCGTCTGGTTGAGCTTGAGCGACTTGAGGGAAACAAAGGACTCAAGCATGGCGGCGGCATCATCGGTGATGGTGGTGGCGCTGAGGTCGAGATCGGTGATGTCGGCCGAGGCGTCTTTGAGTGCCGCCAGGCTGTCGTTGTTAAACTGCTTGCGATAGCTGACGGCTGAAAACGACAGCGAAGTGCTCTCCTGCGAGATGTAGTTGAGCGCGCCCGGAAAGGTTTTGTTCACCGAGTCGAGGGCGGTGGCGAGTCGGGCACGCCTGGCCTCCATGGCTGCCTTTTGCTTTTGCGCCGCCTCTGTCTTGGCGGCTTGTTCACGGGCAATTTGCTCGGGGGATTTAAGGGTATTGAGGGCGGCGGCAATGGCGGGGGGGACTTCCAATTCGCTGCGTCTGGCATGTTCTGGCGCGCCTGATTTTACCCACCACTCGAGGATTTGGATTTCCTCCTTGGTGAGTTGTTTTTTCCCCTCTGGAGGCATGCGGAGATCGTCTTCAAGCGGCAGGTGAAGGTAGGAGATCATCGCGCTGGCTTCGAGGTCCCCGGGCACCAGGCAGTCGGTTTCCTCACCGCCATCGACCATGCCTGCGTAGGTATCCATACGCAGTCCGCTTTTCTGTTTCTTGGGACCGTGGCAGCTGATGCATTTGGCTTCAAGGATGGGGTGGATGATATCGGTGTAGACGACGGGGTCGGCGCTGACCACCTGGCTGGTGCCGTCGTCCTGTTTCCAAGGCGCTTTGTCGAGTGGGTCGCCGTGGGTGATTTCTCCACCGTGGTGGCCGGCGCTCATCATGGTGGCGGTGGTGGCGATCAGTCCGATGACATAACATGGCTTCGACAGCTTGCTCATGAACTTGATATCGGCGGCATACTTGATCAGGAAGGTGGCGATGAGCAGGATGGTGAAGATGATGCCGTCACGCTTGTGATCCTCGATGAGTTCTCCGGAAAAATCACCCGTGAGATAGAGGCAGTAGCCAAAAACGACGGCAAAAATGCCTGTGGCTGAGCCGAAAAAGAGCCCCATCGTCGTTCTGGGCTGGTATTTTCCGAAGGTCAGGACGCGGAATGCCTCCATGACGAGCACGAGCATCACCACCCCGATGGGAAGGTGCAGGAAAAGCGGGTGGAACTCACCGAGGAAGCCGATCCATTTGCCGATGCTGGTGGTGGCTGCCTCGTTGGCCATACCGACTTGGCCGAGCCACGGCATGACGGCGACACCGGCCATGGCCAGCAGGCCGAGGAGCAGTACTGCCCGGAAGCATTTTTTCTGCAGACGGGGTGTGGAGGTTTGTTGGGGATCGGGGGTGTCGGCATTTTTCACGTTATCTGAAGATGGCTTGCCGGGAGCGGGTTCTTTTCCCTCCGTTTCCTCCTCTGTGTGGGTGAATACCATGGGGATGTCACCGATGAGGACCTCCATGTTGTCCCTCAGGTTGATGATATCCATACGATACCCGTCGCGTTTGAGGCCGTTGGTCGAGCCGTTGTCGCGGAGGATGTAACCCTCCTTGGATTGTTCAATCTGACAGTGCCGGGTGGACACCGAGGGGCAGGGGATGGTGATGTCATTACCGCTGCCCCGGCCTATGGTGGTGATGTCATTCCGGCCCGACTTCAGTAGGTAGGGCTGGGGGGCTTCTCCGGGGAGTGTGATGGTGACTTTTGGCATAATCGCATAAAATACGAAGACCTTGTGGCATTACTTACAGGCAGAATCCGAATTAATTCGCTCGATGGGATGCGCGGGAAATCCGGTGGGTTCACCCCGTGCACGGGTCTAGTGCACGGGTTTCTTTTTGGCTCCCTTGTGTTTTTTCCAGGAGCCGAAGGGGACGACACCGCGCTCCCTGGCCCATTGGTCATACCGGGCCATCATCCGCTTGGCGACTTCCGGGTGGGCGGCGATGAGGTTGTTCTGCTCCGTGCGATCCTCGTGGATGTTGTAGAGCTCCCATTTCCCCCGGGTGCCCTTGGCGACCAGCTTCCATTTCCCGTCGCGGACGGCACGGTTGCCCTCGTGCTCCCAGTAGATGGGTTTGCCGCGGTGGATGGGTTGGTTGTTGAAAACGGGCGACAGGGAAACGCCTTCGACGGGAGTTTTGTCTTTCGGGTAGCTGGCACCTGAGAGATCGATGCAGGTGGCCATGATATCGACCAGGTGGGACGGTTGCTGTGACCAGCTGTTCGTCTTGCTGATCCCCTTGGGCCAATGGGCGATCAGGGGTGTGGAGATACCGCCCTCGTGTACGTAGTGTTTGTATTCGCGGAACGGGGTGTTGGAAACGTTGGCCCAGTTCCTGCCGTATCCGATGGCGGTTTCCGGCGGTCCGGGCATAACCCCTTTGCCGCGTCTGAGCGGATAGCCATCGCGCGATTGTTTGGGGATCATCTCTGTCTGCACCTCGTCCCGGGGCATGGGGGGCAGGGTGGGTTTGTCGGGGCGCTCCAGAGGCCCCTGACGCTGGAATCGGCCGTAGGTCTCCGCGCACCCGCCATTGTCCTGCATGAAGAGGATGAGCGTATTGTCGAGTCGGCCGGTTGCCTCGAGTGTGGCTATGATGCGACCGATCCCCTGGTCCATGTTGTCGACCATTGCCGCATAAACCTCCATACAGGCGGACTCCCAGGCTTTGTTGTCGACTTTTTCCCACTTGCCTACGGGTGACGGGATACGCCACGATGGATCGATCAAGCCGAGTTGTTGCATCTTTTTGATCCGTGCCTGGTAGACAGGGAGGTATCCATCGTCGTATTTGCCCTTATACTTGGCGATGTCCCTGGGCAGCGCATGCATCGGCCAGTGGGCTGCGGTGTAGGCGACGTAGCTGAAGAAGGGCTGGTCGGGGTGCTGCTTGACGTGATCGCGGATGTAGCGACAGGCATTGTCGGAAATGGCATCGGTGTAATACCAGGTGCCCTTGGGGCTGTATTCGGGATCGTTCAGGGGGGTGATCCTCTTGTTCCCCCGGGTGAGCGAGTTGGGGTCAAAAAATGAGCCGGCGCCATGAATCGTACCGTAAAACTTGTCGAAGCCGCGTTGCAAGGGCCAGTTGTGCTTGGGGGAATCGGAGTCAACGTGCCGGGTGACATGCCACTTGCCGGTCATGTAACACCGGTATCCGGCCGATTTCAGCACTTCCGCCAAAGTGAGGCATTGTTTGTTGAGGTTCCCCTGGTATTGGGGCAGGCCGTAGTCGTCCATCATGTGCCCTACCCCCGCCTGATGGGGGTAGAGACCCGTCAGCAACGAAGCCCGGGTAGGGCAGCAACGACCTGTGTTATAGAACTGGGTGAACCGCAGCCCGTTGTGGGCCAGTTGGTCGAGATTGGGGGTCTTGATCTCACCGCCGTAGCAGCCGATATCCGAGTAGCCCATGTCGTCGGATAAGATCACGATGATGTTGGGCTGGTCTTTGGCAAGCAACGGTACTGGTAGGACCAAGGCCAGTGAAAGGATGCGGCTGAGAGTCTTCTGGGGCATGGGTGCCATACTGGAATAATTGGGGTGCTCTTTCCAACCATAAACATTCCCCCGCTAAAAATAAGCCTGGAAAACAAAAATTAGCCTAAGCTAATTACAGGTTGACAGTGTTTCGTCCTGGAGGTATGTGACAGCCATGGCAAAGAAGATCACTGTTGTATTCCTGGTAGTGGGAGTCCTGATTGGAGGGCTGGTGATGATGTTGAAAAAGGAGCAGGAGAGTGTCACCGACGGTTCACCGGATGAGGCATTGTTGCGGGTTGTCACGACCACCACGATGGTCACCGACATGGTGAAAATCATCGGTGGTGAGCGGGTATCGGTGCAGGGTTTGATGGGGGCGGGAGTCGACCCGCACAGTTACCAGGTGAGTTTCAAGGATACGGCGGCCTTGCAAAAAGCGCATTTGATTTTTTACAGCGGCCATCACCTGGAGGGCAAGATGCAGGATGTGTTAGAAAAACGGGCTGAGGGCAAGGGCGGGGTTTACGCGATTACCGATGCCATTGATGACGCTCAATTATTAAAACCGCAAGAGCAGTTCCAAGGCTATTTTGATCCGCATCTCTGGGGCAATCCTGAAATTTGGTCGGAATGTATGGATGTGGTTGTCGAGGCCTTGTCCAAAGCCGACCCTGAGGGGGCGGACGAGTATGAAATGCGTGCTGAAATGTATTACGACGAACTGATGGCCTTGCATGCATGGGTACAGAAACGCGTGGCCGAGGTGCCCGAGGACCAGCGTGTGTTGGTCACGAGTCACGATGCCTTTTTCTACTTTGGCAAAGCGTATGGTTTTGAAGTGAGAGGCTTGCAGGGGATATCGACGAATTCCGAGTCCGGCCTGAAGGACCGTGCGGAACTGGTGCAGTTTATCAAGGACCGCAAGCTCAAGATGATTTTTCCAGAGTCCAGTGTCAATGCCAAGGGGATCAAGGCCGTGGCAGCTGAAGCCGGAGTCACTGTCAGTGAACAGGAACTCTTTTCCGACGCCATGGGTGAACCTGGTGACAAGGTGACACTGCATGGTGAGACATACGACAAGGGAAGCTACATCGGCATGATCAAGCATAACGTGAATACCATTGTCGATGGGCTGAAATAATGGATCAATGGATATGGATAATAACACGCAACCTGCATTGGAAACCCACGACCTGACGGTGACGTATCATAAGCGTCCGGTGCTTTACGGAATCGATGTTGCGGTTCCCGTGGGTAGCCTGGTTGGTGTTGTCGGGCCTAACGGTGCAGGTAAATCCACACTGATCAAGTCGATCATGGGTGTCGTCCCCTCATCCGGAGGCTGGGTGAAGGTGTTTGGCAAATCAGTTAAAGAAAACCTACACCGGGTCGGCTACGTGCCGCAGCGGGAGAGTGTCGATTGGGACTTTCCTGTCACGGTCATGGATGTGGCGTTGATGGGGACATACGGACGACTCGGCTTGTTCCGCAGTCCGGGCAGGGAGGAAAAAAGACGGGCGGCAGACGCGCTGGAAAAGGTCGGTATGCTGCCCTACTCGAACCGCCAGATTGGCAACCTCAGTGGCGGGCAGCAGCAGCGCGTGTTCCTCGCCCGCGCCCTGGCCCAGGACAGTGACCTCTACCTCATGGACGAGCCATTTGTCGGTGTGGATGCGGCGACCGAAGCGGCGATTGTCACCTTGCTCAAGGAGATGCGGGAGCGTGGCAAGACCGTGCTCGTCGTGCATCACGATTTGCAATCGGCGAGTGAGTATTTTGACCGCTTGTTGTTACTCAACATGCGACTCGTCGCTTTTGGCAAAACAGAGCATGTTTACACCCGTGAATTGCTTCAAAAAACCTACGGGGGGCGACTGACCATCCTCAGTGAAGTGGCGGACCGGGCTGCGAAGTTGTGACTTTGAACGTTGGCAAGAGGTGATCAAGTGATGATGTTGGCAGGTTCCATGGTTGATTTACTGATTCCGGCAAGCGGAGCGGGGAAGGCATTGATGGCGGCGATCCTGCTGGGGGCGGGGTGTGGTCTGTTAGGATGCTTTGTGGTGCTGCGCCGCGTCGCTCTCATGGGGGATGCCGTATCACATGCCGTGTTGCCAGGTGTGGTGGCCGGGTTGATCTACAGCCCGGGGCGGAACCCCGCGATCATCTTTCTGTTTGCCGCCGCCGCTGGACTGGTCGGAGCGGGGATTGTCCGCACGCTGGTGGCGACCACCCGCCTCAAATCCGATGCCGCCTTGGGGATTGTTCTCGCGACGTTTTTTGCCTTCGGCATCATGTGGCAAACACGCAATCAGCAGGACACCGTGGGGGTGATGAATTTTCTTTTTGGTAACGTAGGGTCGATCGACGCGAGTGATCTCCGGATGATGATGCTGACCACCGTGATGCTGGTGGTCACTGTCTTTTTCCTCAAGCGTCCCTTTTTAGTGATGAGTTTTGACGAGGGGTTTTCCCGAGGCCTTGGATACCCTGTGAAGGCACTCAACGGGGTGTTCTATTTTCTGCTGACGTTTTCCGTTGTGGTGGCGCTCCAAGCTGTCGGGGTGGTGTTGGTTTCAGCCATGCTGATTACACCGGCGGCGGCGGCATACCTGTTGACCGACCGTTTTGGCCGGATGCTGGTGCTTTCCGTTGCCTTTGGTGTGATTTCAGGAATCGTGGGAGCCTTGATCTCAGCCTCGGTGAACGGGATGCCTACGGGACCGGTGATCACTTTGTCGGCGACGTTTGTGTTCGCGGTGGTCTATTTGATAGCCCCGCGCCACGGTGTGTTGTCGAAGGTTTTTCGCATCAGCAAACGCCGCCGGATGGTGATGCGTGAGAATACCCTTAAGGCAATCTATCAGATTTTAGAATCCGAGGGCTTTGTCCACGAAGAAGTGAGTATCATTATGCTGGCGCAGAAAAGAAGGCAGACCGAGGAAATGATCCGGACGCGCTGTGATTCTTTGTTGAAACATGGGTTTATTGAACTGTCCGAAGACAAGGTGTCGCTCCACCTTACGAACACCGGTTGGAAACGCGCCATGGAGCTTGTCCGTAATCACCGGCTCTGGGAGCTCTATCTCACCAATGAGGCTGATTATGCCGAGGACCATGTCCATGAGGATGCGGAGAAGATCGAGCACATTCTGGGGCCTAACATGGTTCGCCAGCTCGAACAGGATCTTGATTTCCCAGAGCTTGATCCACATGGCAAGCCGATTCCCAAACCCACGCACCTGCTAGGTCAACCGCTATGATGGAGAACCTTTTATTGCCCTGGGACGCTCTCGGTATCGGTGCCTTCTGGCTGATCCTGATGGCCTTTCTGGTGGCACTGCCGTGTTCACAAATGGGCTCGTTCCTGATTCTGCGCCGGATGGCACTAACGGGGGACGCCATTAGCCACAGTGTGTTTCCCGGTGTGGTGATTGCTTTTTATATCACCGGAGACCTCGCCTCTCCATGGTTGATTGTCGGGGCGGGTTTGGCGGGCTTGGCATCGACCGTGTTGATCGAACTCATTCACAAGTGGACACGGGTGAAACAGGATGCGGCAACCGGGATTTCCTTTACGGCCTTGTTTGCCCTGGGGGTTGTATTGATGGAGATGTTGCTGGGGAAAAATGTCGACCTCGATCTTGAGTGTGTGCTGCACGGTCGTCTGGGGCTGTTGCTCGAGGGTGACAGCGTGCCGCTGCTGGGCTTGATGGTTCCGACGCCCGTTATGATCATGGCAGGTGTGGCAGGATTGACGATGGTGTTGATGGTGCTGTTCTATCGCGTGATGATGTTGAGCTCCTTTGACTCGGATTTGGCGGCATCGTATGGATACCGGCCAGCGGTGATCCACTACGGGATGATGTTTACCGTTTCCTTTATCGTGGTGGCAGCATTCCAAGCGGTCGGGGCGATCCTGGTGATAGCGTTACTCATTCTCCCTGGCTCCGCTGCCTATCTTTGTACCCATCGACTCAAGGTGATGCTCGGACTCGCCGCTGTGCATGCCTTGTTGTCAGCGGTGGGTGGCCTCTACATCCACGTCTGGTTCAACACCAACATGGCTGCCTCGGTGGTGGTGACAGGAGGGGTTTTGCTCGTGATGGCATGGTTGCTGGGACCCGTGGATGGTGTCATGTGGAAATGGCTTAAAGAGGACGTCGGGCATCCGGATTAAGGTTTCTGTTTCAGGACGGGCTGAAAATCGGCATGCATCCGCGTGCCAAGCGCCCCGGATTCCCGCCGGGGCCGGGAAATTCCTCCAGAGCCACCTTGGGGCCAGGATGATGCACATTCCGCTTGCCCAGCACCGCACAAGCAGCTAAGCGGGGGGGGCACCGTTCCTGCGGTTCCTTTCATTATGGCTATTCAACGCGCACTCCTCTCCGTATCCGATAAATCCGGCCTGATCGACTTTGCCAAGGGTCTGGAAAAACATGGTGTCGAACTCCTCTCCACCGGTGGCACCTCCAAGATCCTGCGTGAAGCCGGACTCACTGTGATTGATGTATCCGAGTTCACCGGTGCCCCTGAACTCTTCGAGGGGCGGGTCAAAACCCTCCATCCCAAGGTGCACGGAGGCCTTCTGCACAAGCGTGAGGACAAGGAGCATCTGAAGCAGGCCAGGGACAACGATATCCCGCCGATCGATCTTGTGGTCGTCAACCTCTACCCCTTTGAGGAAACCATCGCCAAACCGGGGGTTACCTTGGAAGAGGCGATTGAAAACATCGATATCGGCGGTCCATCGATGCTGCGTAGCGCGGCAAAAAATTACAAATCCGTCACGGTGGCCACCTGTCCGTCCGACTACGACCGCATCCTCGCCGAAATGGACGAGCACGACGGTGACACCTCCTTCAAACTCCGCGAGGAACTTGCGGTGAAGGTATTCCTCCGGACCTCGACCTACGATACCGCGATTACCAACTACCTCTCACAGTCGGGCGAGGGGACTCGCTCCCATTTCACCATCAGCCTGCCTCTGGACCGTCAGCTGCGCTACGGTGATAATCCGCACCAGCCCACCGCACTTTACGGCAACTTCTCCGACGTCTTCACCCAGCTCCAGGGCAAGGAGCTGAGCTACACCAATATACTGGATATTGAAGCGGCATCCGACCTGATTACCGACTTTGTGCGCCCGACCGTGGGGATCCTCAAGCACACCAACCCGTGTGGCCTTGGCCAGCACGATGATGATTTGCGCAAGGCGTGGCAGCTGGCATACGAGACAGATACCCAGGCGCCCTTTGGCGGTGTGATCGTGGTCAACCGACCTCTCACCGAGGGGCTCGCGCGGATTATTTCCTCCATCTTTACCGATGTCATCATCGCGCCCGACTTCGAGCCGGAAGCCCGGGCGATTCTTCAGAAAAAGAAAAACCTGCGTCTAATCAAACTCAATGCCGAGGCATGGGAGGCAGTCAGAAAAGACCCTGTCATCCGCTCCGCTCCGGGCGGCTTGATGGTGATGGGGCGTGATCACACGACGCTTGGTCTCGACAACATCGAGGGCAAGGTGGTGACCAAACGTCCCCCGACGGAAGACGAAATCCGTGCCATGCGGTTTGGCTGGCGTGTGGTCAAGCATGTCAAATCCAATGCAATCGTCTACTCGGGCGTGGATCGCACCCTCGGTATCGGCGCCGGCCAGATGAGCCGGGTGGATTCCTCACGCATCGCTGTCTGGAAAGCCAACGAAGCCGGTCTTTCCCTCAAAGGCAGCATCATGGCATCCGACGCAATGTTGCCTTTTGCCGATGGCCTTCAAGCCGCTGTCGAAGCCGGCGCCACCGCCTGTATCCAGCCCGGTGGCTCGATCCGCGACGAGGAAGTGATCGCCGCAGCCGACGCAGCCGGTATCGCGATGGTGTTCACAGGGCACCGCCACTTCAGGCACTAGGCCAATTCCCCGCGGGCTGCGGCCGTCGTGGGGTGGTCGTGGTCAGACCGAAGAAAATGCAATCCCGTTCTTGCCACCGGCCGGGTAATAGTGGGAAACTGTCCCATGGCGCGCAAGAAACTGGTCATCGGGAAAGACGGACAGCTCAAGACGGTGGTCCGCGCCAACCGCTCCCGTGAGGATCGTATCGAGCAGCACATGCACGGTAGAAGTGATCACATCAGGGTGGATGACAGTGGCATGAAATACGCGATCTATGCCTTTGTTACCGTCCTTGTGCTCGGATTTCTCCTGCTGCTGTTTTGGTTGGCGCTCCGGGGCTAGATGGGTGTCAGCAAGCCGGGAGCCTGGTTTACGAGATTTCCTCCACTAACACATGGTGGGTTTTACCATTCACCGTCAGGTTGAGCTTTTGTGTTTTTCCCGTACCGGTACCAACCTGGTTGGCGGGAGCGGCGGGCTCTTCAACAACAGGGGCCGGCTCCGGTGCAGGTGCATTTTTCTTTTTATAGTATTCCTCCAGTTGCATCGGGAACATGGCATAAATGACACAGTGTTCGTCGTCAGTCGGGAGGCCTTTTTCCCCAAGCTCTTTACGGAGCGCATCCATACCGGGCTCTTTCAGGTCGGCTGGCCGACAGGTGATCGGATCTTTCTTGGCTTGTTTGGCAGCGAGTTTCTGGACTTCGGGGTCAACGGGTGCCGGGGTCTGGCCGTAGTATCCCAGGGCGATGTCCATGGCTTGCGGTGAGAAGTTTTTCCACCGACCGAACTTGACGTTGAGCATGGCCTGCACACCGACAATTTGAGAAGTGGGTGTGACCAGTGGGATCCAGCCGAGAGCTTCGCGGACGACGGGAATTTCCGCAAAGACGTCCTCGAATTTATCTTCCATACCCTGCTCCTTGAGCTGGTTGCGGAAGTTGCTGAGCATGCCGCCGGGGACCTGGTAGCGGAGGGTGTCGCTGTCGACGATCTCGTTTTTATGGCTGGTGAACGCGGACAATTCCTCGTAAACGGGAGTGAAAATCTGGCGAAGCTGTTCGAGTTGATCGGTGTCCAGATCCGGCTTCCGTGGATGGCCGTCGAGCATGGCGAGCATTCTCAAGGCGTCCGGCTGGCCCGTGCCATTGGCAAACGGAGCGATGGAGACATCGACGGCATCCACACCCGCATCGATCGCGGTGAGGTAGCTGGCGGAGCCGAGACCCGCGGTCTCATGGGTGTGAAACCAGACAGGAATGCTGATGGTTTTCTTGAGGCCGGAGATGATGGATTTGGTGGCTTCCGGCGGGATCAATCCCGCCATGTCTTTGAGCACGATGGCGTCCGCCCCCATTTTCTCTAACTCAATTCCCATTTTGACAAATTTCTTGACCGTGTGCACCGGGCTGGTGGTGTAGCAGATGACGCCATGCGCCTGTTTCCCCGCAGCCTTGGCGGCCTTGATGGCACACTCCATGTTGCGAGGGTCATTGAGGGCGTCAAAGATGCGGAAGATATCCA
Organism: Akkermansiaceae bacterium; assembly: GCA_024233115.1. Taxonomy (NCBI): domain Bacteria; kingdom Pseudomonadati; phylum Verrucomicrobiota; class Verrucomicrobiia; order Verrucomicrobiales; family Akkermansiaceae; species Akkermansiaceae bacterium. The sequence goes on along the minus strand of JACKQB010000007.1, from coordinate 129,717 downwards.
TGCCGTGTTTGGCCGAGCAGTGGATGAAGGCCTCCACGATGTCGTTGGGAAAGTGGGCATACTGCACGATGTTCTGGCCTCGCAACAACATCATGTGTGGCGTCTTCGGGCAGGCGGCCTTGAGCGCGTCCAGCCGGTCAAAGGGAAATTCATTGAGGAAACGAAGTCCGGCATCAATGGTGGCACCACCCCAGGTTTCCAATGACCCATAACCCATGCTGTCGAGGATGGGACAGGCAGCAAGCATCTGCTCGGTTTTCATCCGGGTCGCGGCAAGTGACTGGTGACCGTCACGCAGGACAGTATTGTTGAAAATAACAGGTTCGTTTTTCATGGATTGATCGGGGGTAGTTGGAGGTGCGTAGTAAAATACTCACAATTCACTAATGAGTAATGCAGGTCAAGACTATCAAATATCAAATCGTGCTGATATTTGAAGATAATCGGATCGGTAACAGTGACATGCGAAGGCCAGCCTCGGCGCTCACACTTGGTATTTGGAGATTAAAACATGGAGTTTATATCGACCCCACCGGCTGCATCAGCACAAACGGCGACACCACCAATGCGGTAAACTCCTGCGGGTTCTCCTGCCACCACTGGGCATGAAGTTCGGAGGGTTTGACCAGGTCACCCGATTTCAGCCAGGCTTCGATGCGGTCCTTGGCGTCATCGGCCAGTGCTTGACCGACGTCGGTGATACCCAGGCAGGGGTCGACGTAGATCAGGGCACCCGACTCAAAGTGTGGTTTGAGGTATTCCCAGTCGACCACCCCCGTGTATTTTTCCAGTTTCTCCGGAGTGGTCAGGGTATCGTCACCGATAACACCGTATTTCATCTCTTCGTTGTTCATGGTCCACTGTCCATTTTCAATGATCTGCTACCCCATACGATCAGGGCCGATGCGGAAGCGTTGATTGCGCAATTTGGAATCGGAGAGATTGGCACAGAGCTTGGCGGCGACTTTCTCGTCCACATCCACCAGCGAGTGTCGATCAAAGAGCTGGATGCGCCCCACCGAGTTGTCGGGGATTTTTCCCTCGCGGTAGAACATGCCTAACAAGTCGCTCGGACGCACGCCGGCTGCCTTGCCAAGGCTGACAAAGAGCGTGGCCATACCGGCCTCTTTTTTGTGCTCACCCCCACGGGCGCCACGTTTTCCGTCACGTTCGCCTCCCCGGTCGCTGCGTTTTCCCCTGCGGTTGTCGCGATCCTCCCCCTTTTCCCGACTACGGCGTGCGCCGCGGTCCTTTTCAGGTTTGTAATCTGGGCGGTCTTCGATGATTTCCTCACCTTCCCGGCCGAGGGATTCGCGCAGCAGCTCAAATAGGGTCGCTGCAATGTCGGTGGCTGTGTGGCCTTGGTCGAGCAAACGGTCGATGTAATGGCGGAAACCGTGGTTGGCTTCTTTTTCCAGGCGGCCTTGCACCAGATCAAAGAGCTGGTCGGCCCTGACCCCTTCGACCTCTTCCTGGGTCGGGATCTTGGCGCGTTGGATATGCTGTTTGGTGTAGCGCTCGATGCTTTGCAGGCGGTAGATATCCCGACCAAAAACAAAACTCACCGCGCGACCTTCGCGGCCGGCGCGGCCAGTCCGGCCAATCCGGTGCACATAGTCTTCCGGGTCCTGGGGAATGTCGTAGTTGAAGACAGCCTCCACATCATCAATGTCCAGACCACGTGCCGCGACGTCGGTGGCCACGAGCAGGTCGAACTTTCCTTCGCGGAACCGTTTGGTGGTGCGCTCGCGCGCTTGCTGGCCGATGTCGCCGTGAAGTTTGTCAGCCGCATAACCTCGTGCGGTCAGTGCGTCCGTGCACTCGTCGACACTGCGCTTGGTATTACAGAAAATGACCGCCAGCCGCGGGTTGTCCATATCGAGCAAGCGGGTGAGCACCTCGACTTTGGATCGACTGCGCACCTCGTAATACGTCTGGGTGACGGTGGAGACGGTTTTGGTTTCCCCGTGGATCGAGATCTCTTCCGGGTTGTTGCCGAATTTCTGGATCAGCTTCTGCACCTGTTTGTTCATGGTGGCAGAGAAAAAGAGCGTCTGGTGGTCGGTCTGCATCGCGCCGAGCAAATCCTCCATGTCTTCACGGAATCCCATATCGAGCATGCGGTCAGCCTCGTCGAGGATGGCCAGCTTGATGGTGGCGGGCTTCAGTGTTTTCCGGCGCAGGTGGTCAAGCAGTCGGCCAGGGGTTCCCACGATAATATGGGCACCGCGCTGAAGCTGGTTGATCTGGCGGTCGATGGGAGTGCCGCCATACACCGGAACCGCGCGCAGCCCCTTGATATGGCTTCCGAGTCGATGAACCTCTTCACAGACCTGGACACAGAGTTCACGGGTCGGCGACAGGATGAGCACCTGGGCGACATCGGCCTGGGTGTCGATCATCTGCAGCGCCGGCAGCGTGAACGCGGCGGTTTTTCCCGAGCCTGTTTCAGAGAGGCCTACGATATCCTTTCCCTCCAATATGGGCGGGATAGCGAGGGCCTGGATAGGTGATGGGCTTTCAAAGCCCTGGTCGTGGATAGCCTCAAGCAGCTCATCACAGAGGCCGAGGGAGGAAAAGGGTACGTCAGTCATGGTATGGATAGTTGGTGATATGTCCGCTTGGGCTCAATATCACGTAACTCTCACGATGACTAGCCTGGGCGGTGGGGGCGAGCCTTAGGCGTGGTTTTCCAGATAAGCAACTTAAAAAACAGTTGATCGACCGGGTGATGCCGTCATTTCCCCCTCAAGATATGCGGCATTTACGTCAATAAATGATCCACGCAGGTGTTGACGTGTGGAAATTGGCAACCATAATCTCCGCCCCCGCGCCGCCCCTGTGGCTCGGCTCAACCCTGATAATCAAAAAGGATAACACCATGGCTAATTACGCAATTAATGGATTTGGACGCATCGGCCGCAACGTACTGCGCGCCCTTGTAGAGAGAGGCGAACTTGAAAATGTCGTCGCAATTAACGACCTCACCGATAACAAGACTCTGGCACACTTGCTGAAGTATGACTCCTCACAGGGTCGTGTTTCCTACAGCGTGACCTATGATGATGAGTCGATCGTCGTTGACGGCCATAAGATTCACGCCACCGCTGAGCGTGACCCCGCAGCCCTCCCATGGGCAGAGCTCAACGTAGACGTCGTTCTCGAGTCTACCGGCTTCTTCTGTTCCCGCGAAGGTGCATCCAAGCACATCCAGGCCGGAGCCAAGAAAGTGCTTATCTCCGCACCTGCTTCAGATCCTGATCTCACCATGTGTATCGGTATCAACGACGGCCTCTACGATGCGGCAAAACACCACATCGTTTCCAATGCATCATGCACCACCAACTGCCTCGCACCCCTTGTCAAAGTGCTTAACGACAGCTGGGGGATTGAAAAAGGCTTCATGAGCACCATTCACAGTTACACGGGCGACCAGAACCTGCTCGACGCACCACACGGCGACCTTCGTCGTGCCCGCTCCGCAGCTGTCAACATCGTGCCGTCCTCCACAGGAGCTGCCCGCGCGATCGGCGAGGTCATCCCTGAGATGAAGGGCAAGCTGAACGGCGGCGCCTTCCGCGTGCCTACTCCCACCGGCTCACTCACTGACTTTACCGCCATCCTCAAGACCAACACCACCGCCGAGGAAGTCAACGCAGCCTTCAAGGCCGCTGCTGATGGTCCGATGAAGGGGGTTCTCGAGTATTCCGAAGATCCATTGGTTCTTCAGGACATCGTCAGCAACCCACACAGCTCGATCCTCGACGCCAGCATCACCATGGTGCTCGAAGGCAACTTCGTCAAAGTCTGCTCATGGTATGACAACGAGTGGGGTTACTCCTGCCGCGCTGCGGACGGTATGGCCATGCTCGGTGCCGGCCTCTAATCGACGATAATTTAAACCAAGGCGGGGGAGGGCGACTTTCCCCGCCTTTTTCTCAATCCTTCCCAACCTGACAAATCAATGGCCAAACTAAGTATTCGCGACCTCGACGTCAACGGTAAGTCCGTCCTGATGCGTGTCGATTTTAACGTCCCCCTCAATGCCGAAGGCGAAATCACCGATGACACCCGCATCGTGGCCGCCCTGCCCAGCATCAAGCATCTCCTCGACGGTGGTGCCAAGCTGACCCTCTGCTCCCACCTCGGACGCCCCAAAGGTGAGCCTGACCCGCAGTTCTCCCTCCGCCCCGCAGCACTGCGTTTGGCTGAGTTGTTAGGAAAAGAAGTGACCTTTGCCGACAGCTGTGTAGGCACAGATACCGAAGCCGCCCGCGTGGCCCTCAAGCCCGGTGAAGTGATTCTCCTGGAAAACACCCGCTTTCACGCCGAGGAAAAAACCAACGACGCCGTCTTTGCACGCATCCTTGCCGGTGGCGCGGAAATTTTTGTCAACGACGCCTTTGGTTCCGCCCACCGTGCGCACGCCTCCACCGAAGGGGTGACCCATCACGTTTCCCAGAGCGCCATGGGATTTCTCATCGAGCGCGAGCTTGAATTCCTCTGCGACAAACTCGCAACTCCCGAAAGACCTTTCCTGGTCATCATGGGGGGAGCCAAGGTCAGCGATAAGATCGAGGTCATCACCGCACTTCTCGAAAAAGCCGACACCTTCATCATTGGTGGTGCCATGGCTTACACCTTCCGCAAGGCACAGGGACACCCGATCGGCGATTCTTTGGTGGAAGCCGATAAACTTGACCTGGCTCTCGACATCCTCAGGCTCGCCGAGGAAAAGAACACCCGCTTCCTTCTACCCGCCGACAACCGTGTCGCCCGGGAATTCAAAGACGGTGTGGAAACCAAGGTGGTATCCTCCACCGGCGACGGTATCCCCGACGGCTGGATGGGACTCGACATCGGTGATGCCGCGATCGCTGAATTTTGTGATGAGGCGATGAAGGCGAAAACCATCGTCTGGAACGGCCCCATGGGGGTGTTCGAAATGGCGTCCTTTGAAGCCGGAACCAAATCACTGGCTGAAGCAGTGGCCCTAAGCGACGCCCTCTCCATCGTCGGCGGCGGCGATTCGGTCACGGCTGTGAAAAAATACGGCCTCGGCGACAAAGTCTCCTTCATTTCAACCGGCGGCGGTGCATCCCTCGAGCTTCTCGAAGGCAAAGAACTCCCCGGCGTAGCCGCCCTCACAGATATATAACCGTCCCCCGGGGACGCACACGTTTCTGTTTTCAAATAACCAATAACCATTAACCGATCACTCAAATCATGCGCAAACCAATTATCGCAGCTAACTGGAAAATGAACAAAGGACCTCATGAAACCGAGGACTTCCTGAACGCCTTCATCGGCCAACCAGGAAAGCTGGATGGCATCACCTCCCAAGTGGATGTCGTCATCGCCCCTCCCTTCGTTTCCATACCCGCCGCCATGGGCTCGCTGAGTTCCAGCTCGGCCGTCTCGCTCGCAGCCCAGAACATGTCCGACCAGGATTCCGGTGCGTTCACCGGCGAAGTCAGCGCCATGATGCTCAAGGAGCTCTACGTCCGCTATGTCATCCTCGGCCACTCCGAGCGACGCACCCTCTACGGCGAGACGGATGCCATCATCAACGCCAAGATCCAAAAAGCACTCTCTGCCAACCTCAAGCCGATCTTCTGCATCGGCGAGACGCTGGCAGAACGTGAAGCTGGAAAACTTGAAGACGTGCTCCGCACCCAGATCACAGGAGGCCTTGCCGGTATCGATGAGAAGGACATGAAGGAAATCGTTGTTGCCTACGAGCCCGTCTGGGCCATCGGCACCGGCGTGGTAGCCACCGTGGAACAGGCACAGGATGCCCACGCCTTTGTCCGCTCCGTGATTGCCGACCTCTACACGGCTGAAGTCGCAGACAAGATCCGCATCCAATACGGCGGCAGCATGAAGGCAGACAATGCCGGCGAGCTTCTCGCCCAGCCCGATATCGATGGCGGCCTCGTCGGAGGTGCCAGCCTGGAGGCCCAAAGCTTCCTCGACCTCATCCGTGCGGCAATCGCTGCCGGGTAGGTTTTAAACTTTAACACCGTGATTCAACCAAAGCAGGAGCCTCCATCCGGGGCTCCTGCTTTTTGTCTTGTTAGTAAATCCAGCCCACCCCCAGGTAAATCATCATCGCATAGATGAGTTTACAGACGTAGTGCAGGATCTGGTCGGTGTTGAATCCGGTCCAGCCTTCGCATTTGGCGTAGTCGATGATCCAGTGAATGAACAGCTCGATCACCGCCAGGACCGCGGAGCCGGTAATCAGCCAGACCGCCCCGGCGTGGACTAGCGCGTGCGCCGTCAGGGCATGAATCCACAAGCCGGCGGGTGCCTCTTTCTCAAAGTAATGCGAGACATTGCCGTGTCGGTTTTTCGCCTCCGCGAGAAACGCCCCTTGCAGCGGAAAGTCGGCCAGGGCATGCCCGATCGCCAGGGCCAGAAAAATGAAAACAACACCCTGTACCGAGCCGGGGTCCACTGCTAGAGCATCCATCATGGAGGAAATAAACATCAGGTTACAAGGCACGGCGCTGACGGAAATGTATTATCCCCAGAAATTCTGATAGGCGGCCTCAGCCTCCACGGCGACAAGCTTGTCGTTCATGTGCCGGATACGCCGGCTCATTTCGGCGACGAGCGCTGATAGCAGTCGGTTGCCCGGTTCGGGGTAAGCGGTCATAAACGCTTCGATGTCTTCGCGGGTGGCTTTCCAGACTTGGGAAAAGGATTTGGCGGTCACGGATGCGCTGGCTGTACCAGGATCGAAGATATTGATTTCCCCCAGACTTTCACCTGCCTGCACACGCGCAATCAAAGTCCGCTTGTTGTCTTTATCCGTATGGACGTGGAGCACACCGGAAATAACGAAGTAGAGGGCATCCTGGTCCTGACCCTCCTCGATCAGGAGCTGGCCTTCCTGCACCGGGAGAAAATCCCCGTAGCCGCTGAGCAGCAGGCGGTCTTCTTCTTCGAGTCCGGCGACAAGCCCCGTGGCCGGGAGATGGGGTGAGTTGAATTCTTGGCTCATAATGTGATGACGTTTGTTGTGGAGTCATATTCACGCAAGCGAACGGGTCAGGGGAAGCAAATTCGCTCCCGACATTTTACCCTTGCAAAAAGGTGTTCATATGGGTATGTTCTCGCAAACACTGTTCAAGTATTCAACAATTCGCCCATTTAGCCACTCATCCATTTATTCATTCATCCATTAAAAAGCCATGTCCAACATTCAACTTACCAAACGCCAGCAGGAAGTCCTCGACTACCTCAAGGAAACCCAGCGTCAGGAAGGATTCATGCCGTCCACACGCGATATTCAACGCCACTTCGATTTCGCCAGCCAGACCGCGGCCATGAGTCACCTCCGCGCCCTGGAAAGAAAAGGCGTCATCGTCCGCAAAGCCAACAAGGCATGTGGAATCGGCTTCCCCGAGGAAATGGAACGCGAGGAAATTGTCGATATCCCGATCTACGGCAGCATCGCCGCCGGTATGGCCCAGGATGTCGATTCGGAAAAAGAGGGCTGTCTCTCCATTGACGTCAGCTCTCTTGGCCTGCGTGCCAACGCCCGCACCTTCGCCCTCAAAGTCCGTGGCGACTCCATGATCGATGCCCACATCTGCGATGGCGACACCGTGGTGCTGGAGTTCCGCGAGCCGCGCAAAGGCGACATCGTTGCCGCCCTCATCGACGGCGAGACGACCCTCAAGCGCTACGTCGTCGAAAACGGCAAACCCTACCTCCACGCCGAAAACGAAAACTACCCCGACCTCATCCCGGCCCGCGAGCTCATCATCCAAGGCGTGCTCGTCGCCCTACTCAGATCCGCCGCGTAGTATGGAGTGCGGCGAGCGATCGCCGCTTTGGCGCGACCTTGCGCCCGGATTGCCAAAGGAGCGTGCTGTGGCGAATTACGTTTCCCGGGCGGAATGAACATCAATGACAGGTCGAAAGCGGAGATACCTCGCCGCACACCAAAACGACCGACACAAGTGCCCTCGGTGTTTGAAATGTGTACGATGAAACTTAAATTAATCCTCGCCTCCGGATCTCCGCGCCGCTGTGACATGCTTGTGGCGGCTGGATTGGAATTTGAAGTGATTCCCTCGCCTGCTGAGGAGCTTCACGATGTGGACATGCCGCTGCATCTGCTCTGCGAGGCCAATGCCCGACTCAAGGCGCTGGCTGTTTCCAAGCACTACCCCGATGCCAAAGTCATCGGCGCCGACACCCTGGTTTACATCGATCAAACTCCGCTGGGTAAACCCCGGACCGAAACCGAAGCCCGCGAAATGCTCACCCGGCTTTCGGGTAGGGGCCATCAGGTATGCACCGGGGTCTGTATCGCCCACGGCGAAAACACCCGGTGTTTCCACACCATCACCGAGGTTGTATTTAAAAAACTGACACCGGAGGTCATCGACAACTACATGGGCAAGGTCCACGTCATGGACAAAGCCGGCTCTTACGCCGTCCAGGAACACGGCGACATGATCATCAAAGAGGTGAAAGGCGACTACAATAACGTAGTAGGCCTGCCGATCACACAACTACTGGAACAGCTCGCCCAAACAGAAGACCCGTAGGATGTATAAGTCCTATGAATCCCGGGAGAGGCGCAGCCAGGCCAGAAACTCGCGGTTCCCATCGGTTCCCTTGATCGGCGAGTCAATGCACTTGATCCAGGTATGGCCTAGTTCGGCGGTGACAAAGCGGTGGATTTTATCCACCGCCCGCTGGTGAAGATCCGGGTCTCTGACGATGCCCCCCTTGCCGATGTCTGCACGGTCCAGCTCGAACTGGGGTTTGATCAGGCAGACGATTTGCCCGTCATGCTTCAAAGTTGCAAACATCGGTGGAAGGATTTTTGTTAGTGAGATGAATGAGACATCCGTCACCGCAAGATCGATCCCCTCGCCGATATCCTCCGGGGTCATGTAGCGGGCGTTGAATTTTTCCTTCACAACCACCCTGGGGTCGCTGCGTAGTTTCCACACCAGCTGATTGGTCCCCACATCAACGGCATGGACTTTAACGGCACCGCGCTGTAACAAGCAGTCGGTGAAGCCGCCGGTGGAGGCGCCAACATCAAGGCAGGTCATACCGGTGGGATCGATCTGAAAGGCATCCAGTGCACCCTCCATCTTCAACCCGCCACGACCGACATACCTGGGTTTTTCTTTGACCGTGAGTTCGGCATCGGTCGGGATTTTAGTGCTTGGCTTCGCCACCACCGTCGTGCCCGACAACACTTCGCCGGCGAGAATCAGCCGTTTCGCCTGCTCGCGTGAGTCACAGAGACCGCGAGCGACTAACAGGGCATCGGCACGTTCCTTGGCGGGCATGGTTTTAGGAGTGCGGCGAGGGATCGCCGCTTTGGAATGGCTCTAGCAGAATGGTGCCCGGCGATGGATTGAGTCGCAAGCGCGTTTACCTTTGAGTGGCATCGTCTGGTTGCTCAAAAGCGGCGATCCCTCGCCGCACTCCAAAGCCTATGCCAGCGACGGTGGAGCGGTTGCTGTGTCGGTATCGGCATCGTAATCAACTCCGGCGAGTCCAAAACCGAACAGTTTCAGGAATTCCTCTTGATAGCCTTCGTAGTCGGCGAGTTCGCTGAAGTTTTCATTCGAAACGATCGCCCAAGATTTGGAAACCGCCTGCTGGATGTCGTCACGCATTTCCCAGTCGTCGACCCGGATGCGACCATTTTCATCGACCGCGGTTTCGTCAGCGTAGAGCCGGTCGGCCATCAGACGTTGGACCTGTTCGATACATCCTTCGTGCAGGCCTTTGGCCTTCATTTCCTTGTAGAGAATGGAGATGTAAAGCGGCACCACGGGGATCGCCGAGGAGGCCTGGGTGACGAGAGCCTTGTTGACGGAAACGTAGGAACTGCCACCGAGAGTTTCGCGCAGTTTGGTATTGATCGCGTTAGAGGCGCGTTCCAAATCCTTTTTGGCTCCACCGATGGTGCCATCGGTGTAAATCGGCCAGGTGAGCTCGGGTCCGATGTAGGAGTAGGCGACCGTTTTCACGCCTTGGGCCAGTAAATCCGCGTCGGCCAGGGCGTTTATCCAGAGTTCCCAGTCCTCACCGCCCATCACCTTGATGGTATGTGCGATTTCCTCTTCGGTGGCGGCACCGATGGTGACTTCGTCGATTTCTCCAGTGTCGGTTTTGAGCGTTTTGTTGGTAAAGTCACCCCCGGTGGTTTTGAGCACGGATTTGTAGATTTCCCCGGTATCCGGATCGGTGCGGCGGGGAGAGGCGAGTGAATAGACAACGAGGTCGATTTTTCCACCCATCTCGTTTTTGATCATCTCGATCGTCTGTTGCTTCAGCTCATGGGAAAAGGCATCGCCGTTGAGTGACTTGGCGAACAGGCCTTCGGCTTGGGCGGCTTGTTCAAAAGCGGCGGAGTTGTACCAGCCGGCCGAGGCTGTTTTGCTTTCGCTACCTGGTTTTTCGAAGAAAATCCCGAGGGTGTTAGCTCCTGACGCAAATGCGGGCACGATCCGCGAGGCGAGGCCATATCCAGCGGATGCGCCGATCACGAGTACGTTTTTCGGGCCGTTTTCGATCTTCGGCTGAGATTTGACAAAGTCAATTTGCTCTTGGACGTGTGCCGCACAACCGTCTGGGTGCGCGGTGGTGCAGATGAAGCCTCGAATTTTTGGTTCTACAATCATGGGGAAAATAGTGAGTATTGGCGGGTGGCTAGGTATTTTTTAGACGGGATTGCCGGGATGAACAGGATTATTTGCTTAGAAATTGGGCAGTTTTTCTTTTTCTAGAGCCTGAATGACATGGGCGCGGTAGGCGGACCATTGCTTGGCTTCCCAGAATTCGGTCGGGGCTTCTCCTGGGATTTTGAGAAGAGCCGCGATCTTCATGGCTGCGAAATTTTGCACCGAGAGGGGGTTGAAATGAAAACCTGCGTGGGGGCCATCCCATCGTTTGGATTTGTTGGAGACGGTGCGGACTTCTTGGTCGTCCAGGAAAGCGACGAGGAAGGCGAGTCGGCGGCTGCGGTTTTTAGACAGAACGGGTCGAGTTTTTTAGGATTGCTTAGTCAATGTCAGCGACTTCTTCGAGCAGGGTGTTGAGTCGGTCTTCACTGCCGTGCTCACGGCACCAGCGGCGGATGTATTCCACGTCGAGGTTTTCCGGCGATTGCACGGCGAGGAGGTCGGTGGCGTCCATGAGGTCTTTGTCGCGTGCCCAGCGTAGCTTCTGGACGATGACATCCTCGGCAGTGGGCACGTAGGTATCTACGTCCAGGCTGACCACGGTCATGTGAACGCGGCGGGAGAACTGTTCTTTTACAAAGGGGGCATCAAACAACTCGAATAGTTCAACTTTCAAATACGGAGTTGTTAGAGTTTGTCCGATGTGGCGTTTCCCCCAAATAATGGTATCGAACTGGACTTGGTCACCGAATTTCACAGCGTCACCGAAGCCTGCAATGACGTCATCCAACTCAGTAGGGATTTGGTAATTGAGGACAAAGTTAACGTCACGTGTGGAGCGGGGAATGGTGTAGCAACCGGTGGCAAAAGCACCCGTCAGCATGTACTCGATGCCTGCATGCTCGCAGGCCCGAACGGATAGCTTGGCCAGATCAAAAATAGTCATACGCTGCGTTCCATGTTGGTGCTGTAAAAATGGCGGTCACGGAGGCTATCGAGTCGGTCCATACGGCGTTTCACTTCAAGCCAGCCTTCCTCGACATCCTCGGTGCCGAGCTGCCACATGGCACCGGCCAAGCTTTGCTGTAAAGCTTCATCGGAAAGCAGGAAACACTCCTCCAAGCGCTGCTCTGGCGTCATGGCACGGGCGCGCATCACCTTGTCGCGATAGATCGCGTCTTGGAGGTGTTTGAGGTCAGCTTTTTGGGTAGCTTCGGTGTTGGATATCTAGGTTGCCATGAGAGAACCTTACGATAGCTGATGCCGCCCGAGGAGGCGAATTGATTTTTCGGCCTAAAACTCGCAAGAGCCCGGAGTGCGGGCAAAGGGGATGACGTCGCGGATGTTTTTCATGCCGGTGACAAACATCAGCATGCGTTCGAAGCCCAGACCGAAGCCGGCGTGTGGGCAGGTGCCGTATTTCCGCAGGTCGAGATACCACCAGTAGTCGTCTTCGCTGAGATGGTGGGCCTTCATGTTAGCCTGCAGGACATCGAGCCTTTCTTCACGCTGGGCACCACCGATGATTTCGCCAATACCGGGGACCAGCACGTCCATGGCGGTGACGGTCTCGCGCCCCTGGTCGTCGGGTTCGTTGGTCCGCATGTAGAAGGGTTTGACGCTCTTGGGGTAATTGTAGACGGTGACCGGGCTTTTAAAATGCTCCTCGGTGAGGTAGCGCTCGTGTTCCGACTGAAGGTTGACACCCCACTTGACCGGATAGTCGAATTTCTTGCCTGAACTATGGAGGATCTCAACGGCCTCGGTGTAGGAGACGCGATGGAAGGGTTTTTCGGAGACAAACTTGAGCCGGTCAAGCAGGTCTTTATCGACAAAGCGTGCGAAGATATCCAGGTCGCCCTCACTGTGATTGAGTGCATCATCGACCAGGTATTTGACAAAGTCCTCGGCAAGATCCATGTTGCCATCGAGGTCGCAGAAGGCCATCTCGGGCTCTACCATCCAGAACTCGGAGGCATGGCGGGATGTGTTGGAGTTTTCAGCGCGGAAGGTCGGGCCGAAGGTGTAGATGTTAGATAGAGCGGTGGCAAACGCCTCCCCTTCCAACTGTCCACTGACGGTGAGGTAGGTAGGCTTTTCAAAGAAATCATTTTCGAAACCTTGTTTTTCAGTGGAGGTGGGATCAAGGGTGGTGACCCGGAACATTTCACCGGCACCTTCACAGTCGGAGTCTGTGATGATAGGGGTATGTACGTAATTAAAGTCCCTTTCGTCAAAGAAGCGATGGATCGCGCGGGACATACGCGAGCGCATACGGAACACGGCACCGTAGAGATTCGCACGCGGGCGAAGGTGTCCGATGGAGCGCAAAAACTCCGGGGTGTGGCCTTTTTTCTGCAGCGGGTAATCGGCGGGTGCTTCGCCAATGAGTTCGATGCTGGTGGCGTGGATTTCCCACTTCTGCCCTTTGCCAGGGGATTCGATCAGCTTGCCGGTGATGCCGACAGCCGAGCCGGTGGTCATTTTTACCACATCATCGTAGCCCGGAATCCCGGCATCGGCCACGCACTGGATGTTGGCCAGGCAGGTGCCGTCGTTCATTTCCAGAAACGAGAATTCCTTCGAGTCGCGGCGGGTCCGGACCCAGCCATTGATGGTAATGGTGTCCATGGGGCCCTCACTCTGCAGGGCATGTTTGATTAGCGTTCGCATGGAGGGGTTTTTAATCTCAGGGCGCGAGGAATCAAGAGCCAAGTGAGTGGAGGGAAGTGCGGTGTTGATTTCCACGTGCTATTCATGACGAAGTGGTGGGCGTTCGCTCAGCGACTGGCATGGAAGGAGGCCATCAAACAGTCCGCTACCACGACGTCTATTCCCAAAAGTCCCGGGGAATGGCTTCCCGTCTCACCTCATAAAAGCAAATTTCTTGCCGCTGCTGCATAGTGCGCATTTCGGTCCGTCGGTGTTGTGGTGCGCGGCCCCCCCCGCGATCACGACATTAAAAACACAACCCCAAATAAAACGATGAAAACGACCCTTGACACCCCCCCATCCACAACCCGCATCCGGCGATGCGCCGGCAGTCTTACCACTTGCCTCGCCCTTGGCCTGCTCCTGCTGCCCGTCGGCGGCGCATCGGCCGCCAAAAAAGTAACCGGCTTCGACCCCGGCAAGCACGGTTTCAACTTCTCCAACAGCTTCAATAACGACGCAGTGAAGGAGATCGACTTGCGCACCGGAGGTCTTTGTGGCGGCATGGTCTATGCCGCGCTCGACTACTACCACGACCGCGCGCGCTCGATCCCCCGCCAGGACTTCAAACCCGCGAACCGCACGACTCTGCAAAGCTATATCTACGGACGGCAGATGGACTCGCTCGGACCGAACCTTACCAAGTGGGCGGAGGTCGGTATCAACCCCGGTGGTGCCCGCGACCGAGAGTTCTTCCGCTGGGGCCTTACCACCGAGCTGGCCAACCTGCGTGCCATGATCGATGGCGGACAGCCGGCGCCTCTCGGCATCAAAGGTCACGGGCGCGGAGACCACCAGATCCTCGCCATCGGATACGACCAAGGAAGCGGACGGACCTCCGACCTAAGGATCTACGTCTACGACCCGAACTTCCCCAACCAGACGCAGGTCCTGATGGCTGACGAGAACCGTGCGCTGTTCTACTACCAGGGCCGCCCGTCGCACCTTTGGCGCACCTACTTCGTCGACAAGAGCTATCGCCCGAAGACGGCTCCGAGTATCGGCACGCCGAACTATCCCGATGATGGCATCCTGCGCGAGCTGGTGGTCGAGTTCTGCACCGGTGAAGACGACCTGCGCGGCGGGCGCGACAACGTCAACATGACGCTGCACCTGCGCAACGGCACGCGGATGACGATGCCGAACGTCAACTGCGGCGCACGCTGGCTTAGCAACTACGACGAATTCGCCCAAGTGCGGCTGCTGAGCCCGGTGCGCAAGGTAGACATCGCCGCGATCGAGTTCACCACTACCTTCGGCGGAGGTATTGGTGGTGACAACTGGGATACCGACCGTATCGTGGTGTGGAACAACCTCGGCGCCACCCGCCGGATGATCGTCCAGCACAGCGGCAAGTTCCGCTTCACCGGCGACCGCAAGAGCCTTCGCCTCATGATGCCTACCGTGGCACCAGCAAAGACCGTCATCCCACCGTGCGCAGCGAACGCGACCCGTGCGGTTCGCGTCAAGATCAGGCCTTAGGTTGCTAATCCTCTCGCAACTGCGAGCAACACGTTGGGGTGCCCCGCCGATCTGGTGGGGCACCTTTTTGGGGTGCGCCCGGCAGGGTGCACTGACTTGTGGAGCTCCCTTACGAACTCGGCAGAGAACGAATCAGAGAACGAATAAAAGAAACAAAGCCCTCCGGAAACCTGTCCTTTCGAATACAAATATATTCCGATGCGCGATGGCCGGGCGATGGCTATTGACATTAGCACAGAAAAAATCATAGGATACCCTCTAAACTATTCGACAATCATGAAATCCAAGCTCTTGACCACAATCATCATCGCGGCATTTTATGCCATGTTTTTATCGATGTCTTCTGCCCAGGAAGACGCGGGACGCCAGCCTTCGGCAGCCGCCAAATCGGACCCGGGTTACGCCATCATCGTACTTGATGCCTCGGGCAGTATGTGGGGACAGGTCAATGGCGAGGCAAAAATAGTGATCGCACGCCGTGTCATCCGTCAGCTTGTCACCAGGCTGCCAGAGAACGTTCACCTTGGCCTGGTGGCGTATGGGCACAGGAAAAAGGGAGACTGCTCGGACATCCAATTGCTGATCGAGCCGGGCAAGGTCGACAGTAAACGCTTTATCAACGTGGTGGATAACATCACTCCCAAGGGGATGACTCCACTAACAAGTGCGATTGAATTTGCGGCCGAGAATCTCGCATTCAAAGAGCAGAAAGCCAGTGTGATCCTGGTTTCCGATGGCAAGGAAACCTGTGACCGTGACCCCTGCGAGGCTGCGAAGAAACTGGAAAAGCTGGGTGTCGATTTTACCGCGCACGTGGTTGCCTTTGACCTTTCGGAAAAGGATGCCAAGTCCATCGAGTGTATCGCCAGGGAGACCGGGGGCCGCTTTCTGACGGCCAATGATGCGGGCACGCTGGCCGATGCACTGCAGATGGCCATCGACGAAGTGCGTGAGGAAAGACAACCCGAGATCAAACTCGACCCCGCCACTGTCAAAGGTCCGGCAAAAGTGGCCGCAGGTTCAGAGTTTCAGGTCGAATGGACGGGGCCTGATAACAAGGGCGACTACATCACCATTGTTCCCAAGGCCTGGGAGGACGGACGCTACAAGTACTACGGCTACACGCGCAACGGAAGTCCTCTCAAGCTCACCGCGTTGATGGACGTCGGGCCTGCGGAGCTCCGCTACATGGCGGCGAAGGGTGGCAAGGTTCTAGGTCGTGCCGACATCGAGGTTACCCCTGTGCAGGCGACCCTCAAGGCTGATGCGGAATGTTTGGCGGGGGCCGAAGTCACCATCGAATGGACCGGGCCCAATAACAAAGGTGATTTTATCACGATCGTGCCGAAGAAAATCGAGGACGGGAATTACAAGAGATACGCCTATACTCAGGAAGGGTCACCCGTCAAAGTGGTCGCTCCAGTCGATCCAGGAGATTGTGAAATACGCTACATGAGTGGCAGGGAGCGGGTGGTTCTTGGTCGTACAGATATCAAGGTGAACAAAGCCGAAGTCACGCTCAAGGCCCCGGGGAGATGCACCGTCGGGAATACGGTGCAGATCGAATGGACTGGCCCCAATAACAAGGGGGATTTCATCACCATTGTCCCGAAAAATACCGAGGACGGGAAATACCTGAGATACGAATATACGGCAAAGGGTGCGAAGATCGGGGTCGACGCCCCGGTCGATGCCGGAGCGTGTGAAGTCCGTTATTACTCGGGGCAGGGGAGGAAAGTCCTGGCTCGCATCCCCATTGAGGTGGAGGCAGCAAAGATCATCCTCAAAGCCGATAGCGAGACGGTGGCGGGCTCTCCTGTGCTGATCGACTGGACAGGTCCGGACAACCGCGGCGATTTCCTGACGATTGTTCCGAAAAATGCTGCCGACGGCACCTATGCCAAATACGCCTATACCAGGGATGGCAGCCCAACGAGGGTCGTGGCGCCCATCGATCCGGGCGATTGTGAAATCCGTTACATGAGCGGCCAAAAACGGCTCGTGCTCGGAAGGGTTGGTCTCAAGGTGGTGAAGGCCGAGATCACACTGAAGGCAGAGGCTCAAGCAGCGGCGGGCAGTGAAGTGGTGGTCCACTGGACCGGGCCAAGCAATCCAAGGGACTACATTACGATCGTCCCCAAGGATACGAAGGAGGGCAAATATGGGAAATTTGCGTACACCTCCAAAGGCTCGCCACTCCGTGTTATGGCTCCAGCCGAAGCGGGTGATTGCGAAATCCGGTTTGTATCCGGACAGGGTGGGGTCATACTTCACCGCATCCCTATTCTGATCACCCCAGTGACCAGGGAATAATGAACGACTGGTTCCGGGGAAATTGGGAAAATCGGGAAAATGGGTGACACATGGTGAAACATACGCTGCCGAAGTAAACATCATCAAAACTGATAGGTTTCGCAAGTCCGAGCGCAACACCGCCTCGATCATTGTTGAGCAAGGCGATGAGCCTGGCGTTAATAGCCTGGAGGCCGGCTTCGTCGGTGCAGTGGGCGAATCGCGAACCGGTGCTTTTTGTAAAGGCCGTGACTCCATCGACCCCTCCAATTTGAAGGAACCACTGCAGCAGCGGGCTGTCGGCAAGACGGATGCAAAATCCCCGGTGCTTCGTTCCGGTGGGATGGCGGGCGATGTTGCTGCGCAGGGCACGCACGCAACCCTGGCTGAGGTTCTCAGCCTGTTTCGCGCTTTGCTTGCCAAGATCAATTTGACGATGCTCCATGGAGAGCTTGATAAACTCATGCTCAAGGCCTGACTGGCGAAGTAATTCGTCGAGACGGATAAAGAGATCGCGTTGCTCACGATATTCTTTCGGTCCATTTACGAGAGGAAGGGCTGGACGAAGGTGGGTTTGGTAGGCAATAATTTACATCGTTCGGTGTATGATTCGCTGTAGTAAACAAATGATAGACCAACAATTTGAGGCATGGGAGGCAAAAACGCCCCTCATGTCTCATTTCTAACATAGAGTGAAGACCGCAGCTGCAAAGGCTGCAGCGCTTGGGACAGGCTCTAGATAGGATCGAAATAATCATGAATCACATCCCCTTGAAACAGCCCACCCGCGCGCTGTCCTTCGTCGTGCTGCCTTTTTTTCTTGCGGTTTCCACCTGGCTCGCCCATGCCGCGCCGGTGCCCGGTGAAATTGAAAACCCCGGGATCATCGGCGTGCACAAACTTTCGCCGCGCGGCACCCACTGGCCGCTGCCGGCGACGATTCCCCAACCGAAAGCCCACCACTACCCGTATGCCGCCTCGCCGTGGGTGGTTTCGCTGAATGGGGAGTGGAAGTTTCACTGGAGCCCGCGCCCGGAACAACGCCCGCACGACTTTTTCCAGCCCGCCTTTGACGACTCGGCATGGACCACGCTCCCCGTGCCATCGACTTGGGAGCGCCATGGCCACGGCACGCCTCTCTATACCAATTACAAGTATCCATTTCACGTGGACCCGCCGCGCGTGATGGGCGAGCCTAAACCCGCGTTCACCACGTTTATGGAACGCAATCCCGTGGGCTCTTATCGTCGCTCATTCGAACTGCCGAAGGATTGGAAGGGCAAGCGGGTGGTACTCCATTTCGGCGGGGTGCGCTCGGCGTTTTTCCTCTGGATCAATGGGCGAAAAATCGGCTACTCGCAGGGCTCCCGCCTTCCCGCGGAGTTCGATATCACGGACGCGCTGAAACCGGGCACGAACCTCCTCGCGGTGGAGGTTTATAAGTTCTCGGACGCCTCGTATTTGGAGGATCAGGATTTCTGGCGACTCTCGGGCATCTTCCGCGACGTGCTGCTCACGGCGGTGCCCGCGCACGGACTGTGGGACGTTTATGCCGAACCCACATTCGATCCGAAATCCGGAAAGGCGTCGGTCACACTGCATTCCACGCCATGGCCGGGCGCATCACCCGAGGTCGCTTTCTCGCTGATCGACCCGGACGGCAAGGTCGTTGGCTCTGGAACGAAGCGTATCGCGCTGGAAAACGCACGCCCGTGGTATCCGGAATCCCCTGTGCTCTATCGCGCGCTGGTCACGGTCTCGGACGCGGCTTCGGGCGAGCCCCTTGAGCAATTCCATCTGCCGGTCGCGTTTCGCAAAATCGAAGTCGAAGGCGAACGCCTTTTGTTGAATGGCGCGCCGGTGAAAATCCGCGGGGTGAACCGCCATGAGTTCGATCCGGCGTCGGGCTATGTGGTTGATGAAAAAACCATGCGCACGGACCTCCGGCTGATGAAGCAGGCGAACATCGATTTTGTCCGCAATGCCCATTACCCAACCGATCCGCGCTGGTATCGGCTCTGCGATGAACTCGGGATGATGGTGATGGACGAAGCCAATGTGGAATCGCACGGCCTGAGTTACCACAAGCGGGTGCTTCCCGGCGATGATCCCGCGTGGACGGCTGCCTGTGTGGACCGCGTGCAGCGCATGACCATCGCCAACCGCCAACACCCCAGTGTCGTGATGTGGTCGCTCGGTAATGAAGCCGGTTATGGCGATGCCTTTCCCGCGATGCGCCGCGCCTGCCACGCCGCCGACCCCGAACAGCGCTTGATCCAGTATGCCGACATGAACCTGGCCGCGGATGTCGACAGTCAGACCTACCCCACCGTGGAGTGGCTGCGCCTGCACGTGCAGAACAAAGCCCAACGCAAGGGCGAGCAGGGACAGGCGTCGAACGAACAACAACACGGTGCCTACCCCTCCGGAAAACCCTTTGTCATGAACGAATACGCCCACGCCATGGGCAATAGCGGCGGCAATTTACAGGACTATTGGGATCTCATTCTAGCGCAACCCATGCTCGCCGGCGGCTTTATCTGGGACTGGGTGGATCAGTCGCTCTATCGCGATCCACAGAACCCCGACAGCGGCTTCGTTTACGGTGGCGATTTCGGCGATTTTCCCAACGATGGCAATTTCTGCGTCAATGGCATCGTCGGCGCGGATCGGCTCCCGCACCCGCATTATCACGAAGTCCGCCATGTCTATCAACGGGTCGGTTTCGAGGCCACAGCCCTGCGCGACGGACGTTTGAAAATCACCAACCGCTACCTCGGCATCAATCTCTCTGCGTTCGAGTTCTCATATAAAATCCGCAGCAATGGCGAAACCCGAGAAGTGCAAACACTGCCGCGCGTCGATCTCATAGCCGGTGCTACGGGCGATGTGGATGTCACCCCCGCCATCACCGCCGCGAAAAAGGCTGCCGCTGCCGATGGCGGCGAGGTTCTGATCACGTTTTCTTTTTCCCTCCCCAACGCCACGGATTGGGCACCGGCGGGTCACGTGGTGGCTTGGCAGCAATGCATTTGGTCGAAACCTGAAACGAACCAGCGAGAGCAAACCCGCCGCCTCGTGCTCACGGTGGCGAAGGATCATGTCACGATCCCCTGCGACGGCGGCAGGGTGCGCATTTCAAAATCCACCGGACTGCCGGACCAATGGTTCGTCGGTGATCAGCAAATCCTCGTCGCGCCGATGCAATGGAACTTCTGGCGGGTGCCGACCGACAATGACCTGGGTTGGAAAATGGACAAACTTCGAGGTGCCTGGCGCATGGCGGGAGCGAAGGCACGGGTGAAATCCCACGCCTTCGCCGTCGACGAAGGGATTCCCGTGGCATTCGTCGCGACGGTGGAAGTTCCCGGGCGACCACTGACCATGCAAGTGCGTTACAGTCTAACACCCGGGAACAAACTACGGATGGAGGTGCAGTTTGAAGCGTCTAACAAAAGCGGCGAAACCATGCCGCCGCGCATGGGGGTGACTTTCGCGATTCCCCGCGCGATGGAAAACGTCCGCTGGTATGGCTGCGGGCCGTGGGAGACGCAAGCAGACCGCTGCGGAGGCGCGGAAATAGCCATCCACCAATCCACCGTGCCGGCCTGGGTGACCCGCTACGTCCGCCCTCAGGAAAACGCGAACCGCGACGCCATCCGCTGGATCCAATTCTCTGATTCCCATCAAAACGGCATCCGGGTGAGCGCGCAGGGCACTCCATTCTCCGCCAGCGCCTGGCCGTATACCGCCAGCGACCTGAGCCAGGCCAAACACCCAAACGAACTCCCCAAGCGGGACACCGTCACCATCCAGTTAGACCGCATCCAGATGGGTGTCGGCGGTGACAACTCGTGGGGGCTGCCGGTGAACGACGCCTACCAAATCCATCCCGGCAAAACCTACCACTGGAGCATCACCCTGTCGTCGCTGCGCTGACCCAGCACCCATTCTCCAATCTAAGCGGTGGGGGGCAGGAGATGTTGAGTATCCGGACAGGATGAAACCTGCTATTCCGTTCTCGCCCGTTCCCTTACTTTGATCACTTCATCCCAGTTGAGCGGCTCTGCTTTGATTTGCAGAACCCGCACCGTGACCTGGCCTTGTTGGTCCGGTTGAATGAGGTCCTGGGCATAGACGAGAGAGATATAGCCCTTGCGTTTGTTGCAGCGAACCGCGCTGATTATTTTCTTGGGATTGCTTTTTGAGAAATAGAAATACCGGGCACTGCGTTTATCCTCCGGCAGTTGGTATTGGGTCAGTGCGCCGACAGGCATGAGAATGCCGTCTTTGATATTGACGCTGCTGGTTGGGCTGAAAAACAAAGGTTCGGACGAAAGGTTCAGAAACACGATGCTGCCATCCGGCAACTTGTCCGGTGAGACATCAATCTGTTTTACGGTATGGTTAGACCACGAATACTCGTGTTTCGGTTGGATAAACAACATCAACATGTGTTGGGCCCGCTCAGACAGGGGCAGCTTGTGGAGAACTTTCCGCTTCACGGAAAGCCCTGGTGCGGCCTCATGATCACCACTTGTGTTTTGAATAAGCTTTTGTTGGTAAATGGTGACCGGCTTTCCCCGGGCCACAGGAATCCGTTGGGTGACCGCGCCAATACTCAGCGAGAAATCAACGTATTTTTTCCGGTCCACCATGATGTTCAATGCCTTGGGCGGGCTATCATCGGGGTTGGGTGGTATGGTGATGGGATACTGTTTGCCCTCGCGGATAATCAACTCACAGTGCTTGTCCATTTCCAGGTCGATGCCCCGGAACTTTTTCAAGTAATTCTCGGGGCTGGTGTAAGCGACAGGTTTGGCGTGTCCCAATGCAGCCAGGCTGATGGTGACCGGGAGGGGCTCGTTTTGTTTGGCCGTCGCCGGACCCGTTGGTTTTGCCTGGGCGGTGAGGCTGACCGGCGTACAGATGGCGGCAGCCATAAGCCAGCTAAGCGTAGATTTGACGGTTTGATGCAAGTTGGACGGGTTCATGATTATTCGCTTTGATTCAGCCAGCGGAAGGCGATGAGTCTGAATTTCCGGCCATAGCGTTTGTTAAGTTCAGACCTGAGCTGGGCGTAAGCGGCTTCCGGGTATTCATCCTCCTCCGCATCCATGTATTCGGGAACACGCTGGATGGTAGCTTCGCATCGCGCTTGTGCAATGATTTTTCCGGATGCATCGCGGGCATCTCCGTATGCTCGTATGGTGAAGGTGTCTCCCCGTATTGTTAGGACAGAGCCAAGTTTTTCCAGGATGTCGCCTTGGTTGATGTAGCCCGGAGCATCCGCATACTTGTTAGGCGAGCCGCCGCTGGTGGGGGTGTAGGCGTTTTCCGACCCAGCGACCACGGGGTTAGGATGGGGAGCCAGCGCCATCCGCTGTGGTGTTGTTGATCCCGGAAGCCTCGATCGCGGCATCCAGGGCGCCTCGCAAGCCGAGCTTGGACCACTCGGTTTCCGATGACGGGCCAAACATCTGGCCGGCATAAGGATCACCGCCGACCAGTCGACGGTTCACAAAGTCTGCCAGCGATACAAAGGGCCTCCGGCGCTTCACCTGTTGGACAATGCTGAGGCTCAGTGTTTCGATTTGTTTGTCCGTGAGAGCGCGGGTCTGTTGCCATACCGGCACGTAGCCACTCACTCCGGTGGGCTCGTCGCCGGTTCCTAACAAGCTGCTGAGCAGGCGTGAGAAACTTGATCGCTCGCTGAGGTCTTGTGAGCCCCCGTCGTTGCGAGGTAAATCAAGGTTGCGGAAGCTGCTGAGCAAGGCTTGCCAGGCAAGCGGATCGGTGCTGTTGACGTTGAATGCACCATCGATGACCAGGCTGTTCGCTGCGGTGTAATAGCCGGTGATATCCGTTTTGAGCGGGGGGCTGTCAGTAAAGGGGTTGGCGAGCAGTCGGCTGTTGGGGAGTTTGACGCTGCGGTCAACGCGAGAAGCGTCCGTCGAGTCGCTGGGGAGTGAAGCGGCCGCCCCGGACTGGCTTCCACTACCGGGGTCCCCCTCGATCCCCGTGAGAAAGAACCGGTCAAAAAGTCCATGGTTTGCCTCGTAGCTGTAATCGTAAATCTGATAGCGCGCGTGCGGGTTGCTGTACCACGATCCACTGCGGGACTGTTGGGGGCTGGAGATAGTTGTGTAAGACTTGGCATTGCGCAGATACCCATCGGTGACAAGCAAGGATGTCTGAAGATCCGACCAGGTGGTGGCGGTCGAGTTGCGGGGGCTCATCCTTGTGCCATGTGAGGTGCCAATGGTGTAGGTGGGGCCTCCGACGTGGGGGTTGATCGGGCAATGGCGGAAGAAGGCGAGTGATGTGATGGGCACCTCCTGGCGGGGTAATTCATAAAGTGGCACGGGGGTATTGTCAGCATCCACCCCGCCGGTTCCCGTTCTCGAAAACGGGTGCAGGACATTGATTTCGCTGCGCCCAGTGACTCCCCTGATAGGCGCGTCGTTGCTGATGTGCAGGGGGTCGTCAATGTTGGCGGCGCCAACACCGCCTTCGTGGGTGCTGATCCACCAGTCGCCCAGGGGGAAGAAGTAGGCCGAGTGTTTATAGTTGGTGCCGCCGGACTCGACCCAGTTTCGGGGTGTCAGCGATCTGGCCCCGGCACCGAATTGTGTCAGCGACCAGACCTGGCCGATATAGGGCGCGCGCAGGTCACGCTGGGCAAACAGCGGGTATTGGTTTGCGATGGACGGGATATTGTTTCGATCATTCGCTTCCTGGTCCTTCAATAGCCGCATTCCCAGTGCATGGTACTGCAATGATGCGTCGCTTAAACTGGATGCATAAAAATCTTCCTTTGAGAGGTCCGGAACCTGGGAGCGCGTGAGGGTGCCGTAATGGGCATTCCGCCACCAACTGGCGGCATTTTTATCCTCGTAGGTTCCCTGGTTGTGAGCCACCTGCAGCAGGTTGTAATTGAGTAGTTCCGAGTGCTGCAACCCGGCGGCAAGGTTGGCGCTGCTGGACGGCTGGTAGAGTTTGACCAGTTGAAAGAGCTGGTGGTTTCCTGAGCTGTGCTTATCGGTTCTTATTTCACACCTGGCCGAGACATCGGATGCGCCAGTCCACTCAGGGAAATCCGGGTTGTAGCCGTCCTTTTTCAGGTAATAACCGGAGCCGTCATCCGGGTTGACCCGAGCACTCAGGACATTGGCACTGACATCACCGTCACCCGAGAATTGCAGCTCGGCGTATTTACTGCCTTTGACCGCGATACCCCGGGTGGCATCCGGGCAGAACAACAAGGATTCACCGGGCTCCATACCTTCGGCATTATCAAGGATGAAGGTCAGGTCGCCCCGGACTCCCGGGAAGTTAAAGAGTGATTGATTTGAGTTATAGCCATTCCATGAAAGATATGGATAGGAGTTTTTTTCCAAAGTGGAGCCATCGGACTGGATACGTATAAACCTAAACCTAGGGCGGGTAGCACCAAAGGTGCAATGGGTGATATTGACGACGTACTTCCCGGGTTTGAGCCTGACATTGTAGGGGTTGTAGAGAACAACGCGTGGCAGTATGAGCGTAGTGACAAAACGCGCGGTCGAGTCGTAAGCCGGATGGAGGTAGGCGGCCGCTTTCAGCAGGACCGGGTGCGCTCCGCTGTCGGGTGCTAGATGGCTGTTGTTTCCTTGCCCGGGAACGTAGGCGGTGCCGGCGTAGGAGCCTGTCCATCCGATTCTGGGCAACGATTCCGCCGAGCTGCGGTCACCCATGTAGGATGAGTATGCGAGCAGTGCCCTTGTTGCCTGTGCGGCCGGCTTGCTTGCAATCTCGGGGTTTTTCAGGGTGAGTTTGTTGTCGGGGTTCGATGTGGTATTCCGTAGTTGCACGAAGCTGCGGAGCTGTTCCAGCACCGGCGCCATCAGGGAGAGCTTCTGGTCGCCATCAGTTGCCGTGGTCATCGACCCATGGACATGCGAGGCACCTGTTTCGCTATCCCTTTCATTGTAAGCGAGGAGAATGGATGAAACATCGGAAATGCTGTCGGGCAGGGCGGAACTGGCCTTGTTACCGATCTCACGGGCAGCTGTGATGGGGGTGATCTGCTCATTCCTGTTGGCGCCTGTGGACGGGCGTTCGAGGTAGGACGAGAGGTTGCGTTTTAATCCCCCACTGACAGGGTTTGTCAATAAACCGTGTCCATAAACGGTGAGGCTATGACGGAAAAACGGGGAGAAATGGGTGGCGGGGGTGTCTTTCAGGGCGTCCGCTTGCAGGGGGACCGACGCCAGGGTGATTTGTTTGTATGGCTGGACCCCGGAATCGTGGGACAGGTGTTGTAACATGTCATCGACCGAGCCGTGGCGCAGCAGTCCTTCCAAGTGGACATTCTGCGGGGTGACCAGTTGGGCGTAGCTTTCCGGATCGTTGATGTTGGGTGCGTTGCTGGCCGTCTGTTCGACGGAATGAGCCAGCGCTGTTTTGTACTTCAGGGACTCGTCGCTCAGCATGTAAGCATATCCACCGGTGATCACGCCGGCGGAGTTTTTAATGGGGACGATCGGGGCCCGGGCCTCTATGGTGGCGAGTGCCGGAGCATTTTCAGGATGGGGAAGGGCCTCCTGAAACACACCCGATGTGGTGGATGGATACATCAAGGGTCCGTTGAACGCCCCGTTGGCAACCAAGGGGTCGAAGTCGCTCAAGGTGCCGGTGAGTGGTTTGGGGGTCATCGTCGCCGGATTGAGTGTCACCGACGGGCTGGGGTTGCTGACCAGCCATTGTGCGTATTGCGCACGGTTGATCGATGGTTTTTCCGTCATCCGATGGCTGCTGAACCGGGCATCGTAGAGGTAGAGTTCGCTGCTGTCACCGGTGTCGACAGGACGCCTGATCCACGGTCTGCTTTTGTCAAACGGGTCGGCCGGGTTGGGTTCGTAGGTTGGAAAGGTACCCAGCCAATGCGGGTTCCTGACCGGGTTCGAGCCTGTCAGGTATTCGTTGGCGGGGTTGGATGGGTCAGGCGACGGAAATGTGGAGTCGCCTCGGGCTCCTGCTACCAGGATGGCGGCTTGTGCCGTGGATATCTGGTCTGGACCAAGCTGTTCCTGGGCTTGTCCGATCGCCAATAGCAGTGCCAGTCTGGCATTTGCCTGGGCTTCGATGCGCGCGTCTGAATTTCTGGATGCCCGCATTTCGAGGGTCGCCAGGCTGAGCATGGCCAGGGCGATCATGACCAGCAGGATCATGACCGATATGGTGGCAACCAGGGCAAATCCGCGTCTGGTGCGTAAGGTGGTGGGGAGTGTGCGGCTGCTGGGGAGCTTCATTTGTATGGTGTCTATGTGCTATGGAAAGTAAGCTTGAATCAGGCTGGGGGCTTGAGGGTGGTGCTTTTGGGTTGGGAGCAGACCTCGTTTGGAAACGACGGACTACAGCGTACGCCCCATCGTGAATTTGCATATACATTATAATTTTTCGAGGCGCAAATAGATAGTGGACAATCCTGGCCAGGCGGGGGGCTTTATTTTTTTTATGATATGGGTAAAAACCCCTTGCAATCTTGTTGGTTCCAGCTAGGTTCCGCGCCCCATGGCCAAATCGAAAGGTACAGCAAAAACCCGGAAGGCCGTCGCTAAGAGATTCAAAGTGACGGGCACAGGGAAGATTCTGCGCCGTAAACAGGGAAAACGCCACATTCTTACCAAGAAAAACCAGAAGCGGAAACGCAATCTGGGTAAGGCGACCCTCGTTTCCGACGCTGACTTGAAAGCCGTCAAGGCTTCTCTTCCTTTTGCCTGATCAACAAGAATCGGCGTATAACACGCCAATGCGGCGCCCAACGCCAACCGCTCGCATCACGAGCGGCCTCCACGCAGCCTTCCCGGCGATCTAGACTTCATGAAGAAAAGAAAACCGGGATCGAATGGACGAGACTGCGGGAGGTGTGAAAATAACCGTCCGTTCCAGAAAACAGAAACATGCCAAGAGCAACAAACAGCCCAGCAAGCCGCAAACGCCGGAAGCGCATTCTCAAACGCGCCAAAGGTTTCCGCGGTTTCCGCTCGAAACTCTATAAGTATGCCAAGGACGCCGTCCGCAAGGCACAAACTTATGAGTATCGTGACCGTAAAAAGCGTAAGGGACAGTTCCGGCGCCTGTGGATTCAGCGTATCAGCGCTGGTGCACGTGCCCAGGACCTCACCTATTCACGTTTTATTGAAGGCCTCAAAGCCGCCAATATCGAGGTGGACCGCAAGATCCTTGCCGACCTCGCAGTGCACGATATCGATGCCTTCAACAGCATCGTAGAGCAAGCCAAGGCAGCCCTCGACAAGAAGGCTCCTGCGACCGCTTGATTCAGCGCGTCACAAACATTATTCCAACGGCCACCGGGTTTTCCCGGTGGCCGTTTTTTATTGGAAAATCTGTCACCGTGAGACAATATGGCGTGTCATTTTGTCCTGATCGCGAGGTTTTCGGAGGTTTTTCTATCAGTCTTATAAGTCCTATGTGGCCTACGATGAACGAGATAGGGTTCTTTTATGTTGTTGGCACACAGCTTGCAACTATGAAAGCCGATTAACCCATCAACCAACCCACAACCCAAAAAAATACCATGATTACCCATTACCCATTCAACAACGGCGTTTTTAATGAACTCAACCGGTTTGTCAGCCAGGCTCTCGAAGCTGATCATGTAAACCGCTGCAACGGCGGACAATGCACGGCCCCTGCCAGCCAGGATATCGAGTCGATCCAAAACGATACCGACGGCTGGAAAATCCGTCTCGAACTCCCCGGCTACACCAAGGAGGAGGTGAAGCTCAGCGTGGACCAGCGTTTTCTGACCATCACCGCTGAAACCGATGACGAGGAGCGTCGTTTCCTGGGCAAGGAGCAGCGTCGTGTCAGGATTTCCGACGATGTCGATGCCGACAATATCAAGGCCCGACTGGAAAATGGAATTCTTTACCTGGAAATTCCACATCGCGTGAAAGCTGAGCCAAAGTCGATCGTAGTAAACTGAGCGAGCACCGCGCTGCTGCTGTAGCGAGTGCCCGCTGTATAAAAACTCAGTGTTTTTTTCATTGTTTTGTATACATAGTGTAGGTGTGTATCAGGTCCGTCGTTTGTGTTTTCGGCGGGCCTGATCTTTTTTTCCCCGCTGCGCGGGAGTATTCAGTTTGAAGTATTCCGTATTCAGTTTATGACGCTGCGCATCGCGAGGCCGCCCCACCGGTTTCCTGAATCCTGAATACTTCAAACTGAATCCTTTTCCCCCCATGCCTGAACCCATGCAACCCGTCGAAGACTTCACCAAGGTAGAGTCGGTTTTTGTCCGCCACCGCAACTGCCTGCTGGTGCGTGGCCAGTTCACGCCTGTCTTCACGGGCTACTACATCCACCTGATGGAGCATCAGCTTCGATATGAAAATGCGATGGATGCCACGCTCAAGGATATGCTTGCGGTGATGACACTGCACCTGACGGCCCGTCCGTGGGCGGAGACCATCGCCTGGACGGCGAACCTCCGCGCCCCGAGGGTGAATTACTTTGTTACCGGCAGCAGCACCTTCGAAAACATCACCGGTCGCCTCTTTACCAAGGATATCCGCGAGCCCGACCGAAATCTGCTCTACAGTCAGACCAGCGTATCCGGTCAGGAACCCCGGACAACAACGGTCGATCTGGATAGCAACGACCCGATCGAATGGATCGAACACTACTACCGGCAGAGCGAGCAGCGCCCTGCGAAGTGTTTTCGTCTCGACGATGAACAATACGCCCTCGTCGCGGCCCAGCCTGATTTCGATGAGGAATGGTTTGATGCGCTGGACGCTGGAAAAGTAGCGGCCATCACCGAAACCGAACAAACGAAGCTGCTGGAGACACGTAAGTTTCACTTCAACTGCGGCTGTAGCAAAGAGCGCATTCTACCCACGCTCAGCTCCTGGAAAAACAAACCCGACGAGCTGTTCCAGGGTGAGGGCTCGATCAAGGTCAACTGCCCGCGCTGTGGTGCCCACTACGTGGTGACCCCAGCGGATCTCATGGGGTGATTCGCTCCGCCATGGCTTGACCATGCCGTCAGAGGGGGTAGATTGAAGTATCATGAAAACACTGATTCTCCTGCTCCCCGTCCTTGTCGCCATCACCACCAGTTGCTCCAACATCCGGTCGAAGCAGCTTGTTGGAGCTGAACCCGTTGACCTAACCGCCGTGGGCGCACAGGATATCAGTGGCGAGTGGATCAATAAGGACGGTGAGGTGATAGGCCGGATCGAGGTTACGAACGCGACCAAGGGGGAGATTCTGTTCACACCGGCAAAAAAAGAGGGTGAAGAGCAGGGTGAGGCTGCGAAAATCTCTATCAGGTCATCAAATGATTACGTGTTTCTCAACTACGAACCCGATGAGAAAGGTGAACGGCGGTGGTACCTCCTGGGGGGAGGAAACAACGAATTCCTGATTTGGTCACCCGATAATGATGCCTTTAGAAAACTGATTGCCGACGGCAAGATCAAAGGCAGGAATGACCCTGATACCAAAAAGGATGCGCAGGGGAACGAGGTGGAAAAACAGAATGCCGGCGCCGTGATCGATGACCCCCAGGGCGAGTGGGTGGAAAAACTGGCCGCAGGTGGGTTTGGCGTGCCCTTTGATTGGAAAAACCCCATGGTGTTGCGCAAGAAGGTGGTGGCTAAGTAGGTATCCCGGGGACGGTGAACGCATTTACCTATTTACATACGCCCATATTCGCCTACACAAAACCCCGCCTATGAATCAGGAAATTGAAGCCATCCAGACTGATGCCTTGACCGCTATTGCAGCGGCAGGTGATGAAAGGTCCCTCGACGATGCCCGCGTGGCCTTTCTCGGAAAAAAAGGACGCCTCACGCTCGCCTCGGCCGGTATGAAGGACCTGTCTCCTGCCGATAAACCCAAAATGGGCCAGCTGCTGAATGCCGCACGTCAGGCGATCACATCCGCCATCGAGGGCAAACAGGCGTCCTTGGCTGACGAAGCCGATAAAAAGTCCGTGCAAGGTATCGACCTGACTCTGCCGTCCCGGCCACTGCCCACCGGTGCCATTCACCCCCTGACCCAGGTCCGGGACCGGTCCATCCAGGTGCTGCGCCGCATGGGCTTCGCCCTTGCCGAGGGGCCGGAAATCGAGGACGAGTTCCACTGCTTCGATGCGCTGAACACACCCGAAGACCACCCGGCACGCAATGAGAAGGACACCTTCTATTTCGATAGTGGCAAGCTGCTGCGCACGCACACCTCCAGCGTGCAGATCCGGACCATGGAAAAAGCGACACCACCCGTGCGTATCATTGCCCCCGGCTCGGCCTACCGCCGGGACGAAATCGATGCCACCCACCTCTCGGTGTTCAATCAGTTAGAGGGCCTCTACGTCGATACCGACGTGAGTCTTGGCGATCTCAAGGGCACACTCGAGTTTTTCCTCCGCAGTATGTTTGGCGACGATACCGAGGTGCGTTTCCGGCCGCACTTCTTCCCCTTCACCGAGCCAAGTTTTGAAATCGATATCAAGCTGCACGCCAAGGGTCAGGAGCCGAAATGGATTGAGATCGCAGGCTGCGGCATGGTCGACCCCGCTGTTTTCGAATCACTCTGCGAGACCCGTGGCGATGATGTCTTCAACCCGGAGAAGGTAACCGGCTTTGCCTTCGGTATGGGCATCGACCGCCTTGCCATGATCAAGTGGGGCATCAAGGACATCCGCCTGCTCATTGAAAACGACATCCGTTTTCTCAAGCAGTTTGCGTAGCGCGACCTGCACAGTCGCACTACCCGCGCAAGAACTCCACGGCCTCGTGTATATCCTCCAGCTTGACCTTGGTGGAAACCTCCGCCGCACCTAATGCGGTGAGCAGCACAAACTTGATGCTGCCGCCGGTGAACTTTTTATCACGACCAAGCTTATCCATGATGGTTGCCGTTGCAATGCCCTCAGGCAGGGTCAGGGGGAGTTGGAAATTCTCGAGTAACCTCAAGATGCGCTGGCTGTCCCCGGCTGGGAAATGGTTGATTTTTTCCGAGAGGAAAAGTGCCGCTTTGATTCCGAGCGAGATGGCTTCGCCGTGTAGCATGGTGCCGTAGGGGAGCGACGCCTCGATGCCGTGGCCAATGGTATGACCAAAGTTGAGCAGCGCGCGCGTCCCCGAGGTTTCACGTTCATCCTCCTCCACAATGCGGGCTTTGATGGCCAGGTTGCGGGCTAACAGGGCAGCCGACGGATGTTGGTCCGCAGGGTTGAGAGCAGCAAGGTCATCGACCATGGCGGCATCACGGATGGCGGCGTGTTTGATGGCCTCGGCATAGCCTTCCCGGTATTCACGACCCGGCAGGGTTTTGAGGGTGAGGGGATCGACGATGACCAGCCGTGGCTGGTGGAAGCAGCCGATCAGGTTTTTTCCTTCGGATGCATTCACCCCGGTTTTTCCTCCTGCCGAGCTATCGACCTGGGCGACAATGGTGGTGGGGATCTGAACGAAGGGAATTCCCCGATAGAAAATGGAGGCGACAAAACCGGCGAGGTCACCGACGACACCGCCTCCGAGGGCGATGGCAAATGAGGCCCGGTCGTGTCCTGCGCGATTCATTTCGCCGCAGAGCTCCGCCGTTTGCAACATCGACTTACTCGCTTCCCCCGCGGGCACGGTGTGCAGGCTGGCGTTTGGAATCTGGGCAAGCAAACGTTCGGCGTAGTGAGGGGCCACATGGCTATCGGTGATGATGGCGGCTTTTCCTGACAAACCAACACCGCTGATGAGTTCACCGGCGCGGTCGAGTAATCCGTCATCGACAAGGATATCGTAGGATCGGTCGGCGAGGTCGAGATGAACGGTGGGCATGGGGGAGGAATGGTGAATTTTGAATAGTGAATTTTGAATGTAAAAAACTCACCAGGGGCGTTTTATAGGTGGGTATCTTCCTGCGCAAGAATTACCTCTGCCCTACTGATTCGGAGGCAAAGGCATGTG
The DNA here is from genome assembly GCA_024233115.1 of Akkermansiaceae bacterium. Taxonomy (NCBI): domain Bacteria; kingdom Pseudomonadati; phylum Verrucomicrobiota; class Verrucomicrobiia; order Verrucomicrobiales; family Akkermansiaceae; species Akkermansiaceae bacterium. The sequence continues at coordinate 97,583 of JACKQB010000007.1, read as the reverse complement.
TTTCAGAATCCAACCGGCCATGGCGGCGTAGAGTGGCATGGGGGTGGTGAGGACGTTGTAGGGTAGTTCCCTTTCCCAGTCACTTAGGCCAAATTGAACGGTGGGTATCGGATTTTCACCATGGGCCGGAAGATCGGGGATGATGCAGCGCAGGCCGACGGCGCAGAATCGTTCGGCAACCGGGAGAAGATCTTCTTTCCTGCCATTACGACCATGTAGCAGGACGATGTTCCCTGAAATGTGTCCATGGGCTTGCAGCGGACGACCGAGCTCACGGACTTGCCGGCGCAACAACTTGCCACGTCTGCCCAGGGGCACCCCACTATCAGGGGTGACCAGCAGGCAGGGGACTTTGCCGTCGATCAAGGTGCAATGGGTGACGGATATTCCATGCTCCCCGGGTTTCTGGAGCCATTCCTGGTGATAGGCTTGTAATGCACGCCTGTCGGGTTTGGCCAGCTTGTGACCTTGATAGATAATCGTGGCGCTCATCCCGGTCAATACCATGGGAATGACGGCCAGACTGTACCGGATAACACGTTTTCTTGGAAATGTGGGATGGCCTGCCATGGGGAGTGAATCAAATGTGGCAGCCAGCCTGGCCCTTACGATGTGGTGAAAGTGGTGTCTTCAAATTCAATCGGGGAGCCGGGCGGGTGTGGAGACCGCGCAGGGGAGGCAGCACGGCCACGTTACTTGATGTCGATTTCACGGATGATCAGCCAGGTGCCTTGCCCCTTGGTCGCCTTGAGCCGGACCTGGGTTGTGCCGCTGGGAGCCGTGCCGCTTGCGCCACCTTTGGAAAACGTGCCAATGCTTTTCCAGTCGCCTCCGTCGGTAAGGGCTTCGAGCACCCCGTTTTCGAGCATGTCCTTGCCGCCGTCCTGGTCACCGGTGAAGACACTCACGGTATGTGGCTTGGCACTAGCTTTCGGCAATGTAACGGTGAAGTGGTCGCCTTCTTCAACGGCTCTGGACGACCAGAAGCGCGTTTTCAAGTTGCCGTCGATCGCAAAAACCGGGTCATTGCCTCCGTGGGTTGGCAGATTGGTGTCTGCCTTCATGCCATTTTTGGCCTTGATGGCCGGTGGGTTAAACGGATCGAATGTATTGATGCCAGCCGCCTTGTAGCGGGCGAGCATCGGTTTGAGTCGGGTCATGAAGTCCTTGAATTCACGCTTGTCCTGTGCGGTCCACGCGACCTCTGCAAGGGCTGCGATCCGGGGGAAGGCGCGATACTCCACCTTGTCCCAGGTTTTCATGTATTCGGTCCAGAGCTGGGCCTGGCAACCGAGGATATGCCTGGCCTTGGGCGTACCTTGGAATTCCTTGGGCACCGGGTTGAAGGAGTAAACGCTTTCAATGGTGCGGTGTCCTCCGATAGCCTCATACTCGGGTCCCTGACTCAGGATCGCGGCCGGGTCATACTGATAGTGGTCGAAGTAGGTGTGCGAGCCTGGCGCCATCACCACATCATGACCTTCATTGACAGATGCAATCGCGTGATCCCAGCCGCGCCACAGCATCATCGTGGCGTTGGGTGAGAGTCCACCCTCGCGGATCTCGTCCCAGCCGATCAGTTTGCGTCCGCGCTTGGTAAGCATTTGATCGACCCTGCCAATGAAGTAGGACTGGAGATCGTGTTCGTTTTTACAGCCTTCACGTTGCATCACCGACTGGGCGAATTTGGATTGTTTCCACTGTCCCTTGGGGGCCTCGTCACCACCGATGTGGATGTAGGTGGAGGGGAAAAGCTCACAGAGCTCAGTGAGCACATCGTCGATCCACTTGAAGGTTTCTTCTTTGGGCGCAAGCACATAGGGGTGAACTCCCCAGCGACCGTAGACCTGTGGTTTGTAGTTAGGGATATCATCGTTTCCGAGCCACGGGTAGGCGGTGATGGCCGCCGCCATGTGACCGGGCATATCGATTTCCGGAACGATGGTGATGTGGCGCTCCCGGGCATAGGCGACGATGTCCTTGATCTGTTCCTGTGTGTAAAAACCACCATAGCGTGTACCGTCCGAGCCACCACGGTTTCCGTAGGGTGGCGAGGATGCGCGGAATCCACCGATGCTGGTAAGTTTCGGGTATTTCTTAATCTCAATGCGCCAGCCCTGGTCTTCAGTCAGGTGCCAATGGAAGGTGTTCATCTTGTGGACTGCAAGCCAGTCGATGAATTTCTTGATGTCCTTGGGGGCAAACATGTGTCGGCCCACGTCGAGGTGCATACCACGCCAGCCAAAGCGCGGCTGGTCGGAAATCTTACAGGCGGGAACATTTTTTTCACCTTCCAGCGGGATTAGTTGGAGCAGGGATTGGCAGCCATAGAAAACGCCAGCGGAGTCGGTGCCCCTGATGGTGATGCCTTTCGGACCTACCTCCATGTCGTAGGCCTCCCGGAGAGCGTCATCGCCGTCGATACTGAGCAAGATCGGCGATGGCAGTGCGATACGAAGCCGGGCGTCGTAGAGTTTGGGTGCTATGCCGGTGGCTTTTTCAATACCCGCGGCGAGCAGCCCGGCTTCTTTCCGAAGGCTGGCCTGGTAGCGGATTGCAGTCTGGGCATTGATCGCGTAATGACCTTCCAGCTGGGTTGCCTTGAGTGGCTTGGGAATGATGGGAAGACTCTCCGCTTGGACGGATGGTGTTAGAATGGCCAAGGTGGAGGTCATGATAATGGCTTTGATGGTTTTCATGATGTTGCTGTTAGGTGTATTCGGCTTGGAGATGGCGGGGCGGTGTTGAAGATTTGTTTTTTAACACAGAAGAAACGGATGAGCACAGATCCTCGGTATCCGCTCGCGCAGATGGGGAGGCGTGGTTACTTGCTCTGCTCGAGCATGCGCAGCAATGGGGCTTCGGCACGCTTGCGGACGTTCTCGGGTAGCACAACTTGAGGCTCGAGCTTATCCAGGCAATCGTGGAGTTTCTGGAGGGTGTTCATCTTCATGAACTTGCAGTCATTGCATGCGCAGCGATCGGTGGGGCCGGCGATGAGGTTCTTGTCCGGAGCTTCTTTTTGCAGTCTGTGGAGCATACCGCTCTCCGTTACCACGATGATGTTCTTGACGGGTGCATTTTTGCAGTAGCCAACCATTTTCTCGGTCGAGCACACCTCGTCGGCCAGCATTCTAACAGCTGTGGTGCATTCGGGGTGGGCGACGACGAGGGCGTCCGGGTATTCGGCTTTGATTTTATTGATCGAGTCGCGGGTGAACTCGACGTGGACGTAGCACGAGCCCTGCCAGAGATCCATTTTCCGACCTGTCTGTTCCATGACCCAGGCACCGAGATTGGCGTCGGGGACAAAGAGGATGGGGCGATCCTTGGGGGCTTGGTTGACGATTTTTACGGCGTTGCCGGAGGTGCAGATCACATCACAGAGAGCCTTGACTCCGGCGGAGCAGTTGATGTAGGCAATGACGTAGTAATTTTTCTCAGCGTTATCGTTGAGGTATTTTTCCAAATCATCGGCGGGGCAGGATTCCTCCAGAGAACAACCGGCGTCCTTGTCGGGGAGGACGACGGTTTTGTTAGGGTTGACGATCTTGGCGGTTTCGGCCATGAAATGGACACCACAGAAGGCGATGACATCGGCATCCGTTTCCTGGGCACGGTAGGCGAGCCCGAGTGAGTCGCCCACGTAGTCGGCAATGTCCTGGATATCACCGGTTTGGTAATTATGGGCTAGAATGACGGCGTTGCGTTCTTTTTTCAGCCGCAGGATTTCATTACGGAGGTCAAGGGAATTACTTGGCATGGGAGTAATTTAGACACAAGACGGCAGACTGCAAGATGGAAGATGGTAAGCTTGGTCGCTTCCGGTTTTCTATCAAGGAATGCTCACTGCCCTATGGACATTCTTCCGTGGTGGCGTGCACCTTCTTCGACGGCCATGGTGGCCACCTTGATATCGCCGGTGAGGGTAGCCTTCTTTTTCAAGTGGAGCTTGCCGGTGCAGGTAAAATGACCCACGACGTTGCCGTCGATGATCGCATCTTCACAGACGACCGGGTTGGAGAACTCCACCTTGGCGCGCTTTTCGATGATGAGTCGTTTGCAGTGGACTTTCCCCATGATTTTTCCATGGCTTCGGAGGGTGAAGTCGCCGGAGCAATCGACTCCACCTGTTAGGGCACCATTCACCAGCAGGTGATGGCAGCGGATGGTGATGCCGGTGACGGTGGCTTTCTTGTGGATGGTAACATTGCCGCGGGTCTGGATACGCCGATTCCAGTTGTCGTGTATCTCGTAGTCTTTCAGGGCAATATAGGCACCGCAAGCAGGGCAAAGTGTCGAGCTGGCCTCACCAGGTGCCCGGTGTTCTTTACCGCAATCGAAACACTTGACGTTGCGTGCTGGAACCTTGGTTTGAAAGAAGCCTGTGCCGGCGGCTGCTTTGCGAACGAGTTCCGAGGTGGGAGGGACGGGCCTGGGGTGGGTGCCTGGGTTGGAGCCGGGTGGCGTGCCGGGCTTGATCGGGGGGCTGACAGGCTTGTGTGGCTGTGTCTCCGATTGGGGGCCGGGCTGGCCGGTGGTTTTTGTGTCACCCGTACTGGTGGTGTCGTCGGTATCGCGCACCCGGGGCTTTGAACTACTGTCTTTCAGTGATGCATAAGGATTGCTGGGGTTTTTTTTGGTTTTGATGGCTTTCCCTTCGATGATTTTATAATGTCCACCACAACCACGGCAATAGGTGGACACCGCCATTTTGGATTCGAATTGCTCGAAACCGCACTCCGGGCAAGTCAGACTGATGGTGTTTTTTCTGACGCTGGTTTTATCGTCTGAAGTGGACCGTTTTCTGTTGAAAAAAAGAGGCATGGATTGGGGGGCGTGTGGGTGGTGTTGCCGGGGTGGATGGTTGTTCGGGTGCCGGTATCTTGCAGGATGCGAATGAGGACCAGGGGACAGGGGACAGGGAAGAAAAAAAACCCGCCTGCGGGTGGATACCTGCGGCGGGTGTTAGGAATTGTTATCTAGGGGGAATCAAGTCCCTGAGATGCCGTTAGGAGGCGTTTGCTAACTTGGAGCCGCCCTGCTGTCCGCCACTTTGTGGGTTTCCCTTATTCGGTTGGTTGGGCTGGTTGGATGGTCCTTGGTTGCCTCCCGGGGTTTGCTGTGGTTTCAAAGAGGGGGTGCCAACGGTGGACTTACCGACAAAGACGGCACCAGGCTCGATCGAGAGGGACGCGGCTTTGATGTCGCCTACCAGTTCGGCGTTCGCTTTGAGTTCTACCTTGTCGGTGACTTCAATGTTGCCGTGGACTTTACCGTAGATGATGACGGAGCGGGTTTTGATCTCGGCCTTGATACGGGCGTTTTCGCCGACAGTGAGTGAGCCATCGGACTCAATCTGGCCTTCAATCTTGCCGTCTACCACAAGATCATTGGAAAATTTGATACTACCTTTGATTTCCACATCAGAGCTGAGCACATTGCGTCCACTGGGACTTGATGCACTCGGGCGGGCAGGCGAAGCGCTGCTGGCGCTCGATGCCGGAGCACTTGCTGGGGTGTCGTTCTTGGCGGGTCCGGCGGAAGATGTGCCGGATTCTGGTTTTTGTCCTATTACTTTTTGAAACACGGTGGAATGGATGTGGTTGTTATGTGAATAAGTCGTAAAACCCCCTAGATATCAAGGGGAAATTTAAAAAACTTTTTTATGGGGCGGGCGTCGGAGCGGGTTTCGCCGGCTCGTTTTCAACCGGGGGGGCAGGTGGCGCTGGAGCTGCCGGAGCGGAAGCGGGCGGAGTCGGGCTGGGGGGATCGGTTTCTGGAGTTGTCTGGGGAGTTGTCTCCGGGGCGGTTTCGGGGGCGGTCTCCGGAGTATCCGGCTGCTCGAGAAGAGGAGCGGGTACAGTCGGGGTTGCCGGGCTGTCTGGCTTGGGTGGCTCCGGGAGTGCCGGTTTGATTTTTACCGGTGGTTTGGCATTGACCAGAATGAGGCGGGCCGCCGCGATGTCCTTAAAGGCATTGCCTTGCTCGGAGGGGTCCGTCTGGGCTTTTTCATACCATTGCTTGGCATCATCCGGCTTGTTGGCGGCCTTGGCGATGTCACCCAGGGCGATACAGGCGAGGGGGGCGATGTAGGTGGCCTTGTCACTGTCAGCAATCTCGCTGAGGATTTCCGACGCCTCGTCGGTTTTTCCCTGTTCGAGCAGTCGGAGTCCGAGGCTGACTTTGGCCGTTGCGATGGACGGATGCCCAGGGTGTTTACTGATGAATTCCTCAAGCGTTGCAATCGAGTCGGGTTGGGAATCGGTCCACTGGAGTTCCGCCATGAGTGGGAGGGCGCTGGCAGCGGCGTTGCTGTCGGGCCATTTTTTGATAACGTCCTGGTAATCAGCGACTTTCTGAGCCTCAAGGAGGGCCGAGCCAGCTTCCTGGGCCTTGGCTTCGGCGAGGCCGTCGTAAACGACGTAGGCAACGACCCCAAGGGCAATGAGGATCGCGGCGATGACGAGTTTTTTAGAGTGATCCTCGAGAAACTGGTCGAGTTTGCTGGGGCCGTGATCGATTTCTGCAATCGGTGCGGGAGACTTGGTTGATGATGGTGATTCAGCCATGGCGGTGGATGGTGGATACTGGTGGAAAGAGATAGGAAATGGAAAAAATGGATAAAAATGGATGCACGAGAATGAGCACTCGTCGGCTGTGCGGGCGCGTGATAGCCGAGGAAAGACGGGATGGCAATTGAATTTAGCATTTATCATTTGTCATTTATCATTTAGTGCCAATGGCGTGCAAGCGACTGACCAACAACCAAGACCTGGAAAATCGATCGATAATGCCCTGCTCTATGGAATCCTGGACATGGGTTATGTGGCGGTGGAGGGGATGGAGCAGGTCGCGGAACAGCTGCTCCAGGGTGGGGTGGGCGTGCTGCAACTCCGTGCCAAAGGATACGATGCGGCTGGCGTGATGCGCTTGCTTGAGGGGCCTGCCACGGGTTTGGTCGGGTTATGCCGGGCTTATGCGGTGCCATTGGTCATCAATGATTTTCCGGAGGTGGCCATGGCCGTGGGTGCCGATGGTGTCCATATTGGCCAGGACGATGGCTCGCTTGCGGAGGTCAGGCGGGTGGTCGGGGAAACAATGATCGTCGGCAGGTCGACCCATTCCCCGGAGCAGGCGAAGGCGGCGCTGGAGGAAGGGTTCGACTACATCGGCTTCGGGCCGTTGTTTCCCACGCCTACCAAAAAAGGCCGGCCGGGAATCGGACTGGAGAATGTTTCCGCAGTGGAAAACGAAGTGGGTTCACGTGTCCCCGTGTTTTGTATCGGTGGCATCAAACCCGATAATCTTGAATTGGTTCTTGCCTCAGGTGCCCGTCGCGTGGTCATTGTCTCCGCGCTGCTCCAGGCCGACGATATCTCCGCCGCGACACGCGAAGTGGTCACCCGGCTCAAAGCGTGATCAACCCACGCAATCATCCATTTTTCAATCATCCAATTATCCATTCACAACCATGTCTATCATCATCGGCGGAACCATCGCCATCGACAACGTATCCACTCCCACAGCTGAAGCTGAAAATTTGTTAGGCGGCTCGGCTGCCTACGCGTCGCTGGCCGCCAGCTACTTCTGCAAACCCGCCTATCTGGTGGGCGTGGTTGGCCATGATTATCCTGAAGAGCACTTGAAAATGCTGGAGGGGCACGGGGTGTCGCTGGCAGGCGTCGCCAGGTCCGAAGGTGAGTCGTTTACCTGGACGGGGGAATACCATGAGAACATGAACGACCGGACCACGCACCGGGTCGGGCTGAATGTGCTGGAAAACTGGGAGGTCCGGATTCCCGGGGAGATGGCCGGTAGCCGTATCGTCGTGCCTGCCAACATGTCGCCCGACAACCAGATCCAGATGCTCGACCAATGCACTGCGGCAGAAAAGTTTGTCGTCGCCGACACCATGGACCTCTGGATCGAGATCGCCCGGGACCGACTCGACGAGGTGATGCAGCGCATCGACCTGCTGGTGATCAACGAGGGCGAGGCGCGTGAATACGCCGGGGTGAGCAACCTGATCCTGGCGGGGGAGAAGCTATTGGAAAAGGGGCCGCAATACGTCGTCATCAAGCTCGGTGAGTTTGGGGCCATCCTCTTTGGCCCCGATCATGCAATCTTCCGCTTCCATGCCTGGCCGCTGCGCGAAATCGTCGATCCGACAGGTGCCGGCGATACTTTTCTAGGCGCCATGGCGGGATACCTCGCATCACAAGGAGGCACCGGGTTTTCCTTTGAGCAAATCCGTAACGCAATTTTGCGCGGATCCATCCTGGCCAGCTTCACCTGCGAGGATTTTTCCACCCGCAGACTGGAAACCGTCACCGACGCGGAGATCGAGAGTCGACTCAGTGGTCTCAAGGCAATGACCCACTGGGATTGAGCCCATGGAGCGCGGGATTGCATCCCGCATCAACCCGGCCGCGCAAGCCAGGCACAAACATCCCGAGCCTTTCCGTCTCAACTTTGTAGCCCCGGTGAAGCAGGTTTGCATATCGCGTTGATTCTGCGCTCAAAATGATCTCAAATCATAGACGCGGCGTGCCGGTCATGGATGGGTAATACCAGGCTCCTACCTGGTTCTACAGCACCCCTTTGTTGAGCTTGAGAATAACAGGCTCCAGTTTTTTTAAAACGCGTGATTTGATGGTGTCCACATTGCTACGCGAGATGTCGTATCTCTTGCATACCGTGGACACCGCCACCTCCTTGATGGCGAGGTCAACAAAAACAAGCAAGTTTCTCGGGGATTCATTGACTCTGGTGAGTGCCATTTCCACGAGTTTTTTCTTCCACTCCGCTTTCCAGATTTTATCAAAGGGCTTTTCTGATCCGAGCAGTTCAAGAATATCGTCATTCATGGCTTCGGCCGTGTTCTGTTTTTTACGGTAGAAGTCCTTGATACGCCATTTGACCAGGTTGCCCAGCCAGCCACCGAATGACTGTTGGTCGAAACTGAGATCGGGGTCTACACAAAACTTCCGGTGCACCTCCTCAAAGACCCGGCTCATCAGATCCTCCGCATCATGTGCATTGAGGCCTGCCTTCATACTGATGGCGATGATGAAACCTTTGTACGAATGGTAAAAATCGTCCCAGCTCGCCTTGTCCCCCTCTTGCTGCACCCGCTGGATCAGCGTCTTTCGTGTTGCCCTCCTTTTCCCCTTGGGCGAAGGCGATGGTGGTGCTTCTGAAAATTCAGCCATGTTTTCAGGGGGGGATTCATGCATTGCTCTATCAGTTAGGCAGAATTATGTGAGAAAGGCAAGCCGTCATGCGTTGATTGTTATGCGGTATATGAGAATTACTAATCACGATTTGATCCGAGCCATTGGAGAAGGTGGTTTTGGTGAAGTTTGGTTGGCACGTACGGTGACGGGTAAATTACGGGCGGTTAAAGTCGTCAGGCGTGAACAGTTTGAGCAGAATGAGGGGGCGGACGCCGATGTGGAACATCTATTCCAGCTTGAGTTTGAAGGAGTCAAGAAATTTGAGGATGTAGCTCTGAACCATCACAGCTTGATCCATATTTATACGGTCGGACGCGGTGATGGTGGGGATATGTTTTATTACGTCATGCCCTTGGCTGATAATGCAGCCACCTGTCGCCCTTGTAGGGAAATGGATATCCAGACCTTTGAGCCGCTGACTCTGGACGACATGATTCATCGCGAAGGGGCGATGCCAGTCGCGCAAGCGCTTGATTTTCTTAAGGGCATTAGTTCCGGGGTGGCTGCCATGCACGAAGCTGGGCTTGTGCACCGTGACATCAGTTCCTCGAATATCTTGATCATCGACGGTCGTCCCGTAGTAGCAGACCCAGGGCTGACCAGTTTTGACACGGAGGAGCTACCTGCTGTCAGCCGGGGGTTCAGCCCTCCCGAAGGTCATTCGAGCACTGCCTCGGATGTTTATTCGCTGGGTAAGGTGTTCTACCAGATGGTCTCGGGTATGCATCCAGCCGATCAATATCCTCAATTGCCGGAAGCGATCTATCAAGACCCTCGCTTTGCGGAGGTGGTTGATTTGCTGGATCGTTGCTGCGACCCGCAACCAGAAGCTCGGTTGGTCGATGCCACTGAGTTATTGGCTTTCCTCAAGCGCATGTCAGGGGGCAAGGCTCTCCCAGCTGCCGGCAGATACAGGCTGTGGCCGCTGCCGCTGACGCTCATTTTACTCGCGATCGGCGTGTGGTTATTTCTAACTTCAAGAAAACCGGAATCTGGGCAAGAGCTCGTGCCGCCACCTGCCTACGCCGGGATTGAAGAGGGGCTGCTCTCCGTATTTGCTGAGAAAAATGGCCGGCTGCTGTGGAAAAAACAGCTGACAGGAACCATTGTGCAAGCCGATGTGATCGATCTCGACGAAGACGGCTCACCGGAAGTGGTTTGTGCCATCCGCGATACCGGCAGCAAGGAGACTGGCCGACTGCTGGTTTACAACGCCAATGGAACACTACGCTGGCAACACGACACCACCCTGGAGTTCCAGAACTACCCAGGTTTCGGAGCCGATCAGATGGCTTGTTTTGGTTTCAAAGCAGCCGACTTGGATGGTAAAAAAGGAAAGGAGCTGGTCGTGGTCGCCCGCAACGTGGAAAACTGGTACCCCACCGCCCTGCAATTTTTAAGCACCAGAGGGAAACTCACCGCCTGTTACTGGCACCCCGGCCACATTCATCCCGAGCACATCCACTTTTTCCGTGAAACCGCCAACTCACTGCCCATGCTGTCCTTTGTCGGCCTGAACAACCGCCTCAGCATCCCTCCTAGGGATTACCCAATCAAACTCCCAGCAAAAGACTTAAAATGGCGAACCGTCACCGGCCTACTCAACCCACGCATCCCAGGCCACCACGCCGCCCCACCAGGCCAAGGGGAGCTGAAAGGCAAAGACAGCATGACCCTCTGGTATCGCATCCTCGACCCCCAACACGCCAGAATCCGCTCCGTCCACTGCGAAGACACCAACCATGACGGCAAAAACGAACTCGTCATCTGGGCCGACTTCAGCGACGACCGCCACCTGCCGGATATGCGCATCAACTACTGTGAGGTGATCGGTTTCAGAGGAAAAATACTGGAAACAAAGACGGGGGATGGGAATGTTGTGCCGGCGAAGCTGAGGATTCCGGGGAAAGAGGATGTGCGGAGTCTGGCACGTTGATTGGTAAAAACTGATAAAAGGCACTTTATTTTGGATGGGTGAATGAGCTAGAACTGGGTTGTGTTGAGTATGATTGTTGCACATCAATGAGTTGCGGGTATTTTAAGCTCTCATTATTTGAGAGATTACATGAGTCTGTTAATGGTAATTCACGTTGTCACCATCGGCTATTAGGAAATTATCACACCAAAATTTGATCTTGTTGTGAGATTTTTGATTCAGCTAACGATGTAAGTGTTGTCTAATATCGGCAGTTTTCACTGTCTGGAGAAGAGTTAAGAACTTATGATAATGACCTAGTAGAACTACTATTATAGCTATGCCCCCCACACCCTTTCCCAGCAGTATCCTTTCGTCTCGATTTCGACCTCCGTGTCAACGGCTCCAGGTATCGCGCCTAAAAGGGAAACTGTGCCAGCAGGCGCTCAGGAAACTGTGCCGCTCAGAAGCCTTTGGCTGGAAGCCGTCGATATACTTCAGCCTTTTTCTGCTCGTTCTCTTTTCAGGTAACGCATTGTCGTCGGAGAAAGCGGTGTGGCAAAATAGTGTTGGGATAGAACTATGGAAAGGGGAGACGAGTGAACAATTGAAGCTATGGGTTTTTAAGGAGAGCGTTACCGGGGCTTTCAGTGGATCCCATATCGACACTCAGACTTCGTGGGGATCTACCTATTTTTACAAGGGAAGGGGTGGGCCTCGCCACTTTTGGTCTGGGAACTACAACTTTGTCGTCCCTCAGGGGCCTCGGTATGCGGCAAAATTCGAAATCTCAATACCACAATCCACCCAAAAAGGCGAAAAAGATTTGGTTCACGTTAAGGCGACGAACACTGGTAGTTGGCAAGCCGGATACCGAATCGAGTTTTTTGAGAGGGAACTCTCCGATTATATTCCATTTACTGTCGATAAGCCGATCGCGTCTTTTTCGACCGGTCTGCTGGAACCGTATAATCTTAATTCGGATTCGGATGAATATGTAAACAGTGAAGACAATCTGATCGATCTCTCCGCTCATGACGCAACAGGAAACCACCGGGATATTTTTTTCCGAATTACAGCAATTAATTTGCCCGCAGTTAATACATTTCCCCTCCTCCTCAATTTTCCTGAGTCCGAAGTGGCGCACCTTGCAGTTGTTACCCCAACCTCCAACATGGGGCTAATTGCAAGCAATAACTTGCAGTCCGGGGTCAGCGTTGATTGGAATCCAGACAATCCAAGCCAAACATTAGGGTTTTCTCAAGTCGCCTCGGGCTCACGGATGCAACCTCAAACATCGATCAACTACTTCGAAAATACGGTTGCAGCCTCGGGTGGGGCTTATTCTTTTTCTGTAAGCTCCAATACATCGTGGACTGCCAGCGAGACCAAGGATTGGCTTGGCGTGTCGCCCACCAGCGGATCGGGCAATGGTTCGGTTGCAATTACCGTTCAGCCGAATCCTTCTGTTCACACGCGGAGAGGGATCGTTTCAATTAGCGGCAATACGCATGAGGTTATTCAGAGAGGAATAACTCGAAAGGTTACTCCCCAGGCATCTGATGGAGACTATGACGGTCAGATCAAGGTTGCCTGGCCATCAGGAGGCGAAAATGTGGAGTATGAAGTCCATCGACACACAGAGAATAACCTCAATAGTAATGGTAGGAGAGTGCTTACCACAACCAAGTCCCTTGAATTTGTAGATGAGACCGCTCTTGGGGACACCACATACTATTACTGGGTTTTTGTGGTTGGCCTCGGACCCGGCGATTCCAATTCTGGGTATTGGCAGACTCCAGTAATCAACTCTTTGACGGTCTCAGGCCCTGGCTACATGAATGAAGGAGGAACGGCTACTTATACTTGCATTGCCACCTACAATAATGGGTTGGAGACTGATGTTTCATCGGTTGCAACGTGGAGTGAGGACAGCATCTACGCCGGAATGTCGGGCAATACACTGACCGCGAGTCAGGTGGCGTCGGATCAGGCCGTGACTGTTACCGCAAACTATGAAGGAAAAAGTGACGATCACGTTGTGACAATTAGCGATGTCCCTCCAGGGGCAATCGTGGATCTGAAAGACGATGGAACCAATCACCACATACTAAGTTCCACGAGTGTCTATGCTGGAGGCACAGTGAGGGTGCAAGGGATCGTAGTTAACGAGGGTAACATTGCGAGTGGAGACTTCAAAGTGAACGTATACTTGTCCTCGGATTCAGCAATCAACTCAACGGATGTGCTGCTGGGCACAGTAAGCATGTCAAGTATCTCTGGCGGGGGTAATGACAAGATAAACCTGATCAACGCGAAGGTTCCCTCGTCATTGAATGCTGGGGACTACTATGTAGGCTGGATAATCGACTCTGGTGAGTCAGTGAGCGAAACCCGCGAGGATAACAACATGGTGTTGTTCAAGGCAGGTGCCGCCAAGTTAACGGTGACCCATTCGTTCCCCAATCTGGACTATACTAAATACTGGACGAATGGCCATTTTATCGTTTCGAAGTCTGAGGGAACTAGTGAGAACACGCAGAATTTTACGACACAGGACACGGTTTACCTTGATTGGGCGATTTATAATAATAGTTCAGTTAATATACCGACTACCTTTTACACAGATTTATATGTCGATGATGTGTTAGTTCATACATGGGAGACTACCGGACTGAGTTCAAGATTCTGGACCTTTAGATATGACTATTCTCTGGGGAGCTTTTCGGCGGGTGAGCATATTCTGAAAATAAAGACGGATTCCACTAGTGTTATACCTGAAACTAATGAGAATGATAATGAGTTCACTAAGGCTATAACTGTGACAGAGCCTAAGATTTTGTCTAGTATTGCGATACATGGCTCAACTTCTGTAAATGAAGGAAGTACTTCACTTTACACATGCATCGCAACTTACAGTGATGACAGCACGGTTGACGTGACTTCAAGTGCCACGTGGAGTGTGAATAGTGTATATGCAACCATGACGGGATCGAGTCTTAACACGTCTTTGATTTCATCTGATAAATTTCTGGATCTCAACGTAAGTTACGGCGGGGAGTCTGACAATTTTTCTGTGACGATAAAGAATCGGCCTATTGATAAAATTTCTATCTCTGGTTCAGATTCGATCAATGAAAATGACACCGCTGCATACATCTGCACCGTATTCTATAGTGATGGTCAGTCAGAAGATATTACGGAAAGTGCAAGCTGGAGTGAGAATAGTGGGTATGCATCTATTACAGGATCGACAGTCACGGCTGGTGCAGTCGATAGTACACAGACGGTCACAATTACGGCTTCCTATGACGGCGAATCAGACACTCACACCGTTGAAATCAAAAATGTTCCTGAATTACTCTACATATATCTGAATGGACCGATAACGGTCGACGAAGGAAGTATAGCAGAACCTGAATATAGTTGCACGGCAGTATTCAGTGGTGGTAGTTCCGTGGATGTGACAGAAGATGTAGAGTGGACTGTGACAGGAGGTTCAGCGGTTATGATTGGGGCAAGTCTCGAGGCAAGTCTAGTCTCAGCTGATCAGACAGTCACGGTGAGCGCTTCCTACTTGGGTAAGACAGCGAGCAGAGATGTGGTTATCAAGGATGTTCCGAGTTCTCTAGAGCTAGTAGGACCATTCAGTGTGAATGAAGGTTTTTCAGGAGATTATACATGTCGATTGAAATACGGATTCGGTGATTATTCTGATGTTACGGCTCTTGCTAGGTGGACTTTGGAGGGGGAACACGCTCAGTTGTCGGCTGAGAAGAGGTTGAATACAAATCAAGTTGAAGCCGACGAATTTGTTACTATCACAGTGGAGTATGACGGGAAGGTTGCGTCAAGGGAGGTAAGAATTGTCAACCTGCCAATTCAAGATGGAGTTTTTACTGTTGAAGTTGAAGATGGAGTGGGGACGATTGTGAACTGCTCTTCTGATGTGGAAGGGAGTCTAGTAATTCCTAGTGTCATCAATGGTATTCCTATCGAGGCAATCGGAGCGAATGCTTTCATTTCATGTGGGGGGCTCACGTCGGTAGATATTCCGAGGAACATTACGTCGGTTCCAGGTTCTGCGTTTGGTTATTGTATTAAATTGAGCGAGATCAATGTGGATCTTGAGAATCCTAGCTATGTGTCCGCCGACGGGGTACTTTACACAAAAAATATGCAGGAGCTCGTTCGTTACCCTGCTGGTCGCACAGCGGAGGTCTACGCAATCCCATCGGGTGTAAAAACTATAGGTGAAGAAGCGTGCACGGACTGTAAATACCTTAAAGTTGCAGACATCCCTGAAAGTGTAAATAATATAAGAAGAGCCTCATTTGTTTCATGTGAAGTTCTAACAACGGTGTATATTGACGGGGGTGGGGTTTCAGTTGGAGTAGCTGCATTTCGTGATTCCCCTCATTTAACAAAATTTTATTTTGGGAGTGCTTCTCCAGCGATAGTAGATTGGGGTAACTTTGCTAATATTGATTCGTTTGCTGCTGTGTATTGTTGGCGTCAACATGAGCAGACTTTCGATATTGAAAATGGTAAATGGAATGGGTTGTTTATCAACTACCGTCATTTTGAGCAGCACGATCTCGAATGGGTTTCTACAGACGATGGAATCGAAATTACAGGTTGCTCCAGTGAGGTGAACGGGAATGTAGAAATACCTCTCCAGATAGATGGTGAAAAAGTGGTGGCTATCAAGGACTTGGCTTTCTATAAGTGTGACTATATCTCGGAAATTCATATACCTAAATATGTTTCTGCAATTGATCCGGTGGCATTTTCGTATTGCGAACGCCTCTCTGCATTTGGAACTCACGCCGATAACCTTGATTATCAGGCGCAGGATGGAGTTTTGTTTTCAAAAGGTCTGTCAACACTGGTTCGATACCCTGAAGGTAAGAATGCTGCGGTTTATATTGTCCCTAGTCAAGTCACCACGATCAGAAAATATGCGTTTTTAAAATGCATGCAGCTTACAAATGTGATGTTGCCTGGGTCAGTCACGTCTATTGAGACGGGAGCCTTCATGGATTGTTCGTCGCTTAAAGAGATAACCCTTCCTGCATCTCTTGCTACCATCAATAATCGAGCTTTTATGCGCTGTAAGGCCTTAGAAAAAATAACTATACCAAACGGCGTGAGTTCGATTGGTTACTCTGCTTTTAGGGGTTGTGAGATCCTTACTGAAATTATATTTGATGGTGCTGCTCCATTATCAGTGGAATACGATGCGTTTGAAGGCGTCCGATTAGGATCTAAAGCAATGGTTTCTCCGGATTATCTATCCTCCTACGGGGAGGCAGGGGACAATTGGAATGGCTTAGTTCTAACATTACATGGATTTGACGCCAATATTGGTTTTGATAAAGCAATGGCCGATGCAAATCTCACCGGAGACGATGCCGAGCCAGACGCGACGCCCTTTAATGACGGTGTTCCCAATCTGCTGAAATTTGCTTTCAACATGAACCTCGCAGGGCCTGATGCTGCAACCATGGAAATTGGCGGGACATCAGGACTCCCTACTTCATACTCTACCAACAATTCAGGAGGTCAACCCGTCTGGCGGGTCGAGTATGTGCGGCGGAAGGATAGCGGACTGACCTACACCCCGCAACAATCAACATCGATGAATGGTTTCAGCCCAATGACAGGAACTCCCGTGGTCACAAGCATTAACGACGACTATGAGCGCGTCACCATAGATGAACCCTACGACCCTGCTACCACCCCGAAGCTCTTTGTCAGGGTGGCGGTAACCAAGGATTAAGGAAGGAATGCCAGGCATTTTAAGTCATGAAAAATTTCCAACATTTCCACGTTTTACCAGTTGACATCAGGATGGGCAAAATACATAATTCCACCAATCGGCAGCGTGGAGAGTCGCTCTCGGGACTGGTTGGGCAGATTTTTTGTTGAAAAAGATGCAAAACTGGTCAGGAGATGCGTCTGAGTCATAGTGAAGCTATAACCAATATAGCGATCATAAACAAAACCAAGAAACACCAACCAACCAATACCATGAAATACACCACGATCACAACTTTGGCAGCTTTGCTGCTAGGCTCAGCTGGAGCCATTGCCCAGACGACTGCTTACACCAAGCCTTCGGGGTTTGTTACTCATACTCTGAAAGCGGGGAAGTTTAATCTAATTGGACTGACATTGCACTCACCTATTGCTATTTCCGGTGCGTTTGAAACAGTCTCAGGTACTACTCTTACCGATACGAATGTCGATTTTACTAGTGTGTTGACCACCGGTAATACATATATCCTGGAGATCACTGAGAATACGGCTGATCCTTCGTTGGTAGGAACCATTCAAGAGATTACGTCCTGGACGGCAACGACTTTGACAACGCCTGATGACCTCGGGTCAGATGGATTGGCTGGTGAGACCACTAGTGGAGCTAATAATGGTGCGAAGTATCAACTTAGAAAAGCCCCCACTTTGGAGGAGGTTTTCGGAACAACCAATTCAGTGTTGCAGAAAGGTGTTATTTCTACACTGGCCGACATCTTGTGGATTCCTAATTTGTCGGGAGGATATGATCGGTATTTCCTGTCTAACACAAACCAGTGGAAAAATGCTGCGACGAATGCTGTAGCACCTAATGTGCCTCTGGTATACACCGATGCCCTCTTTATTCAGCGCAAAGGAGCCGAAGTGAATTTGGTTCTCACAGGGAGTGTTAAAGCCAATAATACGGTAGTGGCTTTGTCCACAGGCTTTAACCCTGTTAGTATTGTTGCCCCAGTTGGCGCAACTCTTCAAAATTCGGGTCTCAATGCGTCTCTACAAGCTGGTGTTATCTCAACCCTAGCTGATATCGTGTGGGTTCCAAATGGTTCAGGTGAATATGATCGCTATTTTTATCATACAAGCAATGTATGGCGAAATGCAACGACCAATGCGGACGTTGTAGGAGACGTAGTTTTACCCCATGGAATTTTTATTCAGAGAAAAGGTGCTAGTAAAAATGCCACCCTTACTACCCCTTCGGGCTACTCGAATTTGTAAATGTAACGACATATCTAAATATTATGAATAAAATTAAAACCGCGATTTTGGTCTCTGCTTCTTGTGCAACGTTAAGTGCTAATGCAGGTGTTGTCACAGGAACCAACATCATTGACGGTGTTGGTGGTGATATTGTTATCACTGACAACGCAGGCAATGCAATCGCAGTAGGTACCGGTTTTGTTGCGCTAGGATACTTTAATGTTGCTGATTCTGTTGTGACTGCTGGTGCTACTGCTGCCGGAATGACAAGTACGCTGGCGGGCTTTCAATCTATTGTGTCTGGTAGTTTTGAGGACGAAGGTATGTATCTGAAATCGTTCGATTATGGCAAAGGTACTTTAGATGCCCAGAATAACAAAACTCTATATTCTCTGATGGGAAATGGGGCCGATATTGCATCATCAAACCAATTTATTCTCTATAGACACGATGATGTAATTGATGCTGATGGATCAGCACCAGGTGTGGATGACAACCAAATGATCGTCAATGATGGTAGCCTATTGTTCGGAACCGTTGGTGGCGCAAAAACAGTTGATGCCACCAATTTGCTTAGTAATGATAATTATACAGGATCATCGTCTTTTGCAATGTCTGTCGTCCCCGAGCCCACCACCACCGCCCTTCTCGGCCTTGGTGGACTGGCGCTCATCCTGCGTCGGCGCAAGTAATTGGAAAAATAACATTCACAACAACGAGGCTCCGGGTGACTGGGGTCTCGTTTTTTGTTGATGGATTTGGGTCGATTGGGCCGGAAAGCAAAAAACTTGCTTGCCAGACAGGAACCATGGAATAGTTTTCTGCCGCACGCGGTCGATGACTTTTGTGTGCACCCCGCGAAGGAGGGATGGCTGAGTTGGTTTAAGGCGCTCGATTCGAAATCGAGTGTGGGCTAATACCCCACCATGGGTTCGAATCCCATTCCCTCTGCTCCCTTCAATGTGGAGTGCGGACGGCTTGCCTCCGCTTTGTGGTGGCTGGAGCTTGCTCCATGTGGCGGGGATTCAGCGTACTGGGCTATATCTTGTGCACGGAATTAAGAGGAAGTGCAGCTTGAGCTGAAAGTAAAGTTGGCAAGCCAACTTAGGAGAAAGCGGAGGCAAGCCGTCCGCACTCCAGATCGAACCTACTGGAACACATACCTCTTGTTCTTAACGGAAACATCCGGCGGGGTTTCCTTTTCCTCAAACCAATCATACCCTTCCTTCAGATTCATCCAGAAATCGTACCAGCGGTGCTGGGTTTCCCCGGCGAGCCGCTCATCCGTCATGCGGAAGGGGAAGATGTGGATACGGAAAAACGGCTGGCCGTTCGCTAAAGCCGAGTGACAGAGGGTATAGATTTCCTCCATCGAGGGATCGGTCATGGCAAGGCATCCGGCTGATAGGCGGTTGCCGTGGATCATGATGAAGTCGCCGGTGCGCTTGTGCGCCAGATCGTAGCGGTTCGGGTAGCCGACGTTGATGGCGAGGTGATAGTTGCTGTCCGGTCTCAGCTGCGATTTTTTTGCGTGGTAAAATCCCTCGGGTGCTTGGAAATCACCTTCGGCCAGCTTGGGGCCGAGTAGGCCGGACATGGCGGCGATGCGCCAGGTTTTAAAATGCCGGTATCGCCCGGATGCCTGGTGAAGGCACCAGATCTCAAGCTCCCGTGATTCCTTGAAGACCCGGATGTACACGGGGGAGCCAAGCGACAGCCCTATCTCGTTGAGTTCACGGCTCATACGTGGTGTCATCCGGGTGACGGCGTCTTTTTCCCGTAGCTCTCCACGTGCGTAATCGGCTTCGCTCAAAGTGCTTATGTGATCGGAGGGGGTCATGGGAGCTTGGCGGTGAAACCCGAACCAGTAGATGCTTCCAGCCGCGCTTGTGAGGCAGAGGATGGCGATGATGGCGGTTTTCATAGTGGGGTGCGTGGTAGCGGATTGCGGGCTGTTTTTTTGAATTTGGAGTTTGGCGTTTGAATCTTAAAACTTAAAGTCAGCCCATGTCGCTCAGGATATATACGAGGATCATAGTGTTGATGTTTCTAGCAAGTATAATGACATCTTGCCAGCTGTTTCCTAAGTCGGATCCAAGTTGGCAGGTCAATAAACAGCGGTACCGACAGGCTGATGCCTCGGAAACGCGGGTGGTGGTATCGATCCACGACCAAAAAGCCTGGCTGCTGGACAAGCAGGGCAGGGTGGTACTGAAGACCGACGTATCCACCGGCGTGCCGGGCCACGAGACGCCGCCGGGTGAGCATAAGGTGCTGGAGATGCTCAAGGACAAGCGTTCTAACAAATATGGAAAATATGTGAAGGAGGGTTCAGGAAAAGTTGTTGTGCCCAAGACCTGGTTGCACGAGGGGCCTCCACCTGAGGGCACGGTTTATGAGGGGATTGAAATGCCCTACTGGATGAGGCTGACCTGGCATGGGGTGGGGATGCACGTGGGGAAGTTTCCCAAACGGACGCGGTGCAGTTTTGGCTGTATCCGCGTCTATCACAAGGCACAGCCGTTGATTTACAAAAAAGTGACCGTGGGAACATCCGTCACGGTGCATGATGAAAGCCTTACCTTGGAAATGGCCGGGAAGGAGAAGTTTGGGCTTTTTAGATAGTAGTGCGTCAGGACTCATAGGCTTGGTAATTCTGTAAATTCTGTTAATTCTGTCAAAAAATGAGCAAACAAGCAGACGCAATAGGAATCATAGGTGGGAGCGGCCTCTATGAGATGGAGGGCTTTGAGCAGACGGAGGAAAGAATCATCAGGACGCCCTTTGGTGAGCCGTCCGACGCCCTGGTCGGTGGTGTGATCGCAGGCCGGCAAGTCTGGTTTCTACCCAGGCATGGTCGTGGCCACCGCTTGCTACCCCATGAAATCAACCACCGAGCCAATATCTGGGCGATGCGCAGTCTGGGCGTAAGATGGCTCATCTGTGTGACGGCGGTCGGGAGTTTGAAGGAAGAGTATGCGCCGAGGCATATCGTCCTTCCGGACCAGTATTTCGACCGCACAAGTCGGCGTGAACACCACACGTTTTTTGGTCATGGAATTGTTGCACATGTGGGTTTTGGCGATCCAGTTAGTCCGGGCCTCCGGGAAATCCTGCGGGAGTCATCCCTTGCACAAGGGTGCACGGTGCATGACCGGGGCACGTATGTGAACATGGACGGTCCCGCATTCTCCACACGGGCAGAAAGCGAGGCCAACAGGCAGCTTGGCTTTGATATCGTGGGGATGACCAACCTGCCTGAGGCAAAATTGGCACGTGAGGCGGAAATCGCCCTGGCGACCCTGTGTATGGTGACGGATTACGATTGCTGGCACGAGGAGGAAGAGGATGTGAGTGTGCAGACAGTGATTGGGAATTTGATGGCCAATGCCGCCAATGCGCAAAAAATTGTCGCCCGGGCGGTGGCAGCGATTCCCCAGTCAGCAGACTGGCCGGAACACGATGCCCTGGCACCGGCTTTGATGACCCCCAAGGAGTTATGGCCTGAAAAAACAGTCGCCAATTTACTACCGATCCTCGGGAAATACAGCTAAAACAGGAGGGGGCGACCGGCTGTATATACTTGGCAGTGGGTTATGCTTGTGTAGTATTCCACCATGAAACGCAACACGACATTTTCCTTGGTGGCTTTCATTCTCGTGGTCCTGGGTGGCGTGGGTATGTTTGTGGCCTATAAAGGGTATAAAAAATACAAGGCCAAACAAAACCAGGAGTTCCGCTTCGAGGGAACCATGGGGAAGGCTCGCGAGGGCTTCGACAAAGAAATTTTCAAGCAGGCTGTTCTTTCCGAGGATACACTCGACAAAGTGGTTGAGAGCCATCAGCTGGTTGATGTATGGGGGGTGGCGGATGCAGCCGCTGCCAAGGAGCGGATCAAACAAAAGTTCACCGTCAAGCTGGAGGCTATGGTTGTGAAGGTCACCTACCAGGATAAAAACAAGGATCTTGCCCAGAAGATCCTGCAGTCAATCGTGAGCAGTTATTATGAAAAAGTGAAGGGGATCAGCGCGCCTCCTTCTGAGCCAGGTGCACCACCTGCTTCACCATAGGTGTCGGTTGTCGGTTGTCGGTTGTCGGTTGTCGGTTGTCGGTTTCTACGGAGGAATGCCAACCCACTCTGGAGCGAAAACTGAAAACTGGAAACTGAAAACTGGAAACTGAAATCAGATAGTCTCCAGCACCCTGGAGCTGTGATAACGCACCTTGGGGAGCTCGGCATACTTGTCACCGGCCGAGCGAAAGCCCATGGCGCAGGCCACAGTGGTGGAGAACCCAGAGCCCTCGAGGCCCAGGATGCGGTCGTACTCAGTGGGCACGATCCCCTCCATAGGACAGGCGTCGACCCCTAACACGGCGGCAGTCGACAACAACTGGCCGAGTGCGATGTAGACCTGGTTTTTGGCCCAGGACAAGGTCTTGTCAGGGTCCATGCTGCCAAAAAATCCGGTCATCATGCCGGCGTAGCCATCAAGGCTTTCCCTGGTCACCCCCCGTGTTTCGACCAGCTGCGCCAACCATGCCTCGATATCCTCCTGATCCATGCTGTCTCTGGCGCACAGGACCACCATGTGTGAGCAGTCGGTGGTCTGACGCTGGTGCCAGGAGTGTTCGAGAAGATCGGTCTTGGTTTCCTGGTTGGTGACGGTGATGAATTTCCACGGTTGAAGTCCGAAAGACGACGGGGTGAGGACCATGCTTTGTTCGATGGCGGCCCAGGTGTCGGCAGGGATCTTTTTTTCGGGGTCAAACTCCTTGGTGGCATACCGCCAGCGCAGGCAATCAATCAGATTCTCGGGTGAAATAGTCATGGAAGCGGCATGCTAAATCAAAAACGCTCAATGTTAAACCTTATTCGTTGTCAATGGAGAGCGGCAGGCGGACTCCGGGAAACTCCTTCAAGGTGAAGTTCAGCATCAGGCCATATTCATTGCTGTCATCGCGGTTATCACGCACAATGAATCCAAGCGAAGCCGTCCAGCTATCGAAATCACGGTAGACGTTAAATTGCTGGACTTCCGGTGTGCTGTCGTCCAGTTCCCAACGTTGATAGAAACCTACACCCCACGATTCACTGATGCGTGCGTAGGCGCGCAGGTCAATACGGTTGGAGTCCTGCAGGATCGGGTGGTTGTCGAGTTGGCGGTAACCCACGATGAACTCAAGGGAGTCGTTAGGCATGAAGGTGACGTTTCCAGCGAACTCACGGAACCCGGAGCCACTTGCCACAACGGGGAACTGCGTTTCCAGGTCGACCTTCATCCATGGGAGGGGCTGCCAGATGATGTCGTTGTAGAGGTTGGAATAATCCCGGTCGAACTCGGGGTCATTCATGAAGATGTCCATGTAGGTGTCCATGACGAGCCATTCGTGGGAATCCCCGTCACGTTTGGTCAGTAAGCGGTTCCGTGCGCCGAGTCGGATGATGGACCAGTCCATCAGGCTGTCAGTGGCTGTAAAACGGCCTACCTCAAGCGGCCGGGGGCGGGTCGAGGGTGTCAGTAGCTCGATACCCCTGAACGAGCGGTCGAGCTCGTTGGTCGAAAGCTGGGAGAAGTTGGCGTAGGGTTGGAAAATATGCAGCATCCCGTCGATACCCCATTTTTCATTGACGAGGTTAGGGTATGCCCGGGTGAATTTTACCGAGGTGTCGACTCCGGCGGATAGATGGGTGCGATCAAACGAGTTGGCGCCATTGTCGAGTGACCAGTAATTGGTGTATCCGATGCCAGCTCTCGGGGTGACGGCGATTTTCCCGCCAGGGTTAAGAGGTGCGCTGAATTCGTGCCATGTATGGAACCGGGTGTAACCCCGGTCATCGAGTATCCTGTTGATCGCGTCAAGCTCGGCCCCTGGGGGCAGTGTCATGGCCTTGGCCCTGAGGGCGTCCTCACGGAAGTCGGCCAAGTGCTCGTCATAGATGCCAAAGGTGGTCTGGCCTTCATGGAGTATGGGGGAATCGAGGATCGGGCTCTTGATCTGGTCAAAAAAGAGTTCCGGCATGCGGGTATCCGTTTGGAAGAAATCGTTGAGCCGGAACCGGGTGTAGAGACCGGCAAGGTATTTGGGGTTACGGTGAAAAATACCGACTTCATTCCCAGGGTTGGGGTTGATCTTGTAGGTGCCGGGCTCAAAATCCTCGAGGAAAAACCGGTCACTGAGAGAGGTGAGATTGAAGTCGAGGTAGGTACTGGTCTGATCACGCTCGGCGAGGTCGATACGGTGTTTGAGTTCAAGTTTCCATCGGTTGCTGTCGACAAATCCCCTTGGCTCGGATGTCCGTTCAAGGGATGGGTCCAGGTCGTTGAGATAATACAATTTGAAACCGGTTAGGTTGTTGTTGTCGTTGAGGCGGGTGTCGAGCAGGTCCACCCCCATACCGACGCCGCGTCGGCTCATCAGGTCGAGGTGCCACTGGGACAGTAGCCATGCGCCCTCACGCTCGCCCGTCAGTTCGTCCGCCTCGCCGCCGAGCATGATACCGTAGCTGTTCAGCAGGTAGAGACCCCAGTTGGTCCGTGCACCGGGGATGAAGTGGTAGCCGAGGTCTGCATCCAGTGGTTGTGATAGATAGGGGAGCCAGAAAACCGGGGTGTCACCCGCGTAGAGGCGGAGGTTTTTAAAGATGATACGGTCGCCCGGGTAAATGGTGGTCTGGTCTGAGCGTAGCCAGTAATTGGGGTCGGCGACGTCGTGGGTGGTGATGCCGGCGTGTTCGCCAACAAATGCCTTTTTTCCGTTGTGGTCGATCATTCGGAAGCGATCCGATTCCAGCAGGATTGGTCCGAGGCCACTGGCGAGGCCCTTGGTTTCCAATTGCCCCGTACCGTAGTTGTAAACGGCATGATTACCACGGTGAAGCGTGGGACCCTGGTAGATACTGACATCACCATCGAGGGTGATCGTTTTTGATTTGGCGTTGAGCAGAACCTTATTGGCAAAAAGCTGGATGCCGGGGATGATCGTCCCGTTTTCGGCTTGGGTGGATTTTTGTTTGACGGAGACGCGGCCTGTGAGGCTGGCGGTCTCGTTCTTGGAATTCACCAGCACGCGTCCGGCTTTGAGCACCACGCCATTGTCACCTTGGACAACAACGCTGCCCTGAAACAGAAAGGTGCCCATTTCGGAGTCAAACTCCAGCTTGCCGTCGTTGGTGACCCGGATGCTTTTTGGCATTTCCGGGGTGTCACTGAAGCCTGCTCCCAGAAGGCCGTTTTCGTCCGCTGCACCGTTATTATCCTGGGGGTCCTGCGCCTGGAGGGGCAGAATACACAGGATGGAACACAGGGACGGGAGGATGCTGATACCGAATTGCCTCATTGGGGTTTATTCTGGTCGAAACATGGCCGCAGAGTAAAGAGGAAAGCAGGGGCAATTTCATACCTGGCTCCATTGCCTGGTTACAGCGATGGTCGGCGGACCAATTAGCCCGGCCACGCATCCTGCCCGCCGATATCCCCGTGGGAGGAGCCCGGTGCCTGCAATTGGCTGATGCGCTCGGCGGCCAATTTTTTAGCGCGGGTGACAAGCCAGGCTTTGGCGGCAGGTTTGGCCAGCGAGAGCCCCCAGCCGAGCAGCATCTGGCGTGTGGTCCTGGCCGCCTGTTTTTTTGATTTTCCAGGTCGTTTTAAAAGCAGTGTCAGGACCAGGCCTGCCACAACGGAACCCGCGAAGATGGCCTTCGGTTTGCCGACAACAAACCGGCGCAGTTGTTTCTTCACCTGCAGTTGGCTTTTGAGCGCCACGCGACCATGGCTGAGTGCCTGCCTGGCGTCGGCGAGCTGGGCCGCTAGCTCTTGCTTGCGGTTTTTTGCTACTTGTTTTGCTTGAGCCATTGTTTGTCGTTTTCTAGTTCCTGGCGTGAAAGTTCAAACAGCGGAGAGGCTGGCTTTTTCTTCAGGCAGATGAGGATGACCACCGCAACGATGGCGTGGATGACCGCGAGTGCAAAGAGCACGGCGGCCCAGCCCGGAAGCCAGTCTGCCTTGTCTTTCAGCCAGTTGTCGGCGACCGGTGCCAACACTCCGGTAAGCCCTGCAAGCACCAGCGTCCAGAAAAAGAAGACTGAGATGCCGAGGATGATTCCCTGAACCGCCTTGCTTGCTGCAAACTGCGCTGCCTCCTTCGCCTCGATGGAGGCCAGCTCAATACGGGCGGCCACAAAGCTGGAGAGTGAGCTCTTCATCTGGCTTGATGTTTCTCCGAGACTTGGCTCATCGATCGATGTGTCGAGGTCCATATCCCGTTGAGAAGCCTCAAGGCTGGTTTTGGAAAATGCTGACTTGGAAGCCATGGCAATGAGTGGGGGTGTTAGCTAATGAGGGAATCTACGTTGCCGGTATCTCGTGCGGTCTGGTCAATCAGGTTGAGGGAAACCGACACAACGGCAAACAGACATCAGCCAACACACAACCCCGGCTGCCACAAGGGGGGATGCCCCCCTGTGTGGTAGCGGTTTGATCGTTATTCTGTTAGCGACGGATGGCGAGGCCAATGACAAAGCCAATTCCCAGAGCCGTTAAAACGGATTTGGTAGGGTGTTGGCGGATGTATTCCTCGGTGTCGGCGTGGACCTCACGTACTTTGACGCGGCCTTGTTGCATTTGCTCACCGGCGGTTTGCTTGATCTGCTGGGCCTTGACGCTAGCCGTCTCCTTGAGGTCGCTGGCCTTCGAACCCGCAAACTCGCGGAATTGCTGGGCTTTGTCCACAGCGGCTTGTTTGAATTGCTGGGCCTTGACGCTGGCTTCATGTGCCACTTGCTTGGCCTTGTTGGCGGCATCCCCCGCAGCGGCCCGAAGGTCGTTGGCTGCTTGTTGGGATGGTGGTGTCTCACTGAAGGGTGAGTCGGATGCGAAATTTGGGTCTGCGTATGTTTCTTCCATGGTTTTCGTTAGGTTAATGGTGAGTCGGTTGATGGGTTGCTTGGTGGTCCGTGGTGGGTGATGATCTCACGGAACTCTGTTGGCGGCTACGCTGTAGCACGCGCATGCATTTTATGTTTCTCTGTTTGTTCGGTGGTTAGAATATTGCGGCTACACGCCGCCCTCTGCCCTAGGTTGGCACTTTTCTTGGTAGAACGCAAGTGGTCGTGTCGGTAATTTGTAGGTTTCTTGTCATCACCCCGGACACAGGTTCCGGCAATCTCTCTCAAAGGAACGGGTTGGTCGACTGCTCCGTCGCAATCGTGGTGGCCGGTCCGTGGCCGGGGAAGACCCTGGTTTCCGGGGGTAAAGTGAACAGTTTGCCACGGATACCCTGAAGTAGCAGCTCCATATCCCCACCCGGCAAATCAGCTCTGCCCACGCCGCCGGCAAACAAGGTGTCACCACCAAACGCCAGCCCGTCATGAACAAACACCACGCTGTCGGGTGAGTGTCCGGGCACGTGCTCAAGTGAAAATTCAAGGCCCCCGGCCTCGAGTCCGGCTTTTCCTTCAAGCAGGTTCTCAATGGTGTATGGCTCTACATGGATCGGGATACCCGACTGCTGGAGGAGTTTTTCCAGAGTGAGTTCGTCGGAATAAGGGGCGTAGGCATGCAGTCGCACCCCCTTTGCCGCCAGCTTGGCGACATCCTCCACGTGGTCATAGTGCTGGTGTGTGAGCAAGAGGTCGGTCGGCAGTTCGCCGAGCTTCTCCAGCCACCGGCTGATCCCCAGCGGCGCGTCAATGAGGAGGCAGGCGCCCCCCTCTTTGCCTGATCCAAGCAGGTAGCCATTGGTCTGTGCCATGCCTCCTGTGTAACTTCTGATATTCAGATCCTGTGAGTCCATGCCCCTGATCATGCCCAGTATCCACACTTCGACCACCCCTTTTTCTGTCAATTCTTCGACCAGGGACAGGCTGCAACTCCCGTCAAATGAACATGTTCTATTTAACAGTGATCTATTGAACAGTTTTTTGTTGACTTCGCTGAAGACGCCCCCTAAAGTGCGGAAAACCAAAAACAACCATTGTCATGAGTACCGCAACAGCTAAACCTAGTTCATCCGCCACCAATTCCTCCGCTTCCAAATCCGCCACCGCAGTCGCGGAAGCTCCAGTGGAATCGCCTTCATCAAAAACCAAAAAATCCATGGCATCCAAAAACACGCCCCCCCCCGACGATAAAGTCGCGGCAGCCCGCAAAAAGAATCTCGATCTCGCAATTTCCCAAATCCAGAAGGATTTCGGCGAAACCGCCATCATGCGTCTCGGCGACGGCCATCGTGTCGATGTCGATGTCATCCCGACAGGAAACCTGCTGATCGACCGTGCTCTCGGTGTCGGTGGTTTCCCGCGTGGGCGTATGATCGAGGTCTACGGACCGGAATCATCAGGGAAAACCACTCTCACCCTGACGGTGGTCGCCCAGGCCCAGAAAGCTGGCGGCCTGGCTGCCTTTGTTGATGTTGAACACGCTCTCGACCCCGCATACGCCGAAAAGCTGGGTGTCAAGATCGACGATCTTCTGGTTTCCCAACCAAACTCCGGCGAGGAAGCGCTGCAAATTGTCGAAACCCTTGTGCGCTCTAACGCCATCGACGTCATCGTGCTCGACTCCGTAGCCGCCCTGGTCACCAAACAAGAACTCGCGGGTGAGATCGGCGATAGCACCGTGGGCACCCAGGCCCGCTTGATGAGTGCAGCCATGCGTAAACTAACAGCTCTTATTTCCAAGGCCCGCACCACCTGCATCTTCACCAACCAGATCCGCGAGAAAATCGGTGTGATGTTTGGCAATCCTGAAACGACCCCCGGTGGCCGCGCCCTCAAGTTTTTCTCTTCCGTCCGTGTGGATATCCGCCGCATTGGCCAGATCAAGGCGACCGATGGCAGCGTCGCGGGGAGCCGCACCCGGATCAAGGTCGTCAAAAACAAAGTTGCCGCCCCGTTCAAGGAAGCCGAGTTCGATATCATGTATAACGAAGGCATCTCTTCCGTTGGCTCACTCATTGACCTCGCCATTGAATTCGATATCATCCAGAAACGCGGTAGCTGGTTCAGCTATTCAGGTAACCAGCTCGCCCAGGGACGCGATGCGGCCAAAGTGGCTCTCAAGGAGGACCAGTCTCTCTATGACGAGATTGAAGCCAAGGTGAAGGAGGCGATGTCTGAGGACAAAGCGTGATTTTTTATTGTTAGCTCTGTTTTATTGTAAGGTCAGCGGGGTCTCCATACGGGGGCCCCGTTTGTTTTTACCTGCGGCTGCGGTGTGGTCTGCTGTATCAGCTGCGGTCTGGCTGCGGTTTGCCAGGGGAGGCGGTGCTTGCATGAGGGGATAAAATGGCTATCAAGGGCATATGCCAAGGACCATAAAAAGAGCCGGGTTAACCACGGACGCCCCGAAGGATCGGCAAACAGGGGCCTGCCTTGCTTTTAGTCGGTGGCTGACATCGCTTGTTACGTTGATGGCTGTCATGTCGCTTGTCCCTCTATCCGTTAGGGCAGGTGAATCAGCGCAAATGATCCACTTGTCCAATGACGTTTTGAGCCGTTGGTCACCGAGCCAGCACTTGTATGTAAAAGGCAACCTGCGGATAGGTCAGCCATCGCTTGACGGACTCGAAACGTGGTTGGACCAGCATGGTAAAAACTGGACGGTTGTCCTGATGGAGAGCGCCAGCGGAGAAGTGTGGAAAGACACCCGGGGAGTGAGCTACTACGGGATGGATGCCGTGGAAAATGCCCTGGGGCGTGGATTGGGAAATACGAAGCGGTTTTCAGATCTCAAAGACCTTCGCACCGGCCAGTCTAACGGCGCTGTATTTGTTCTGTTTCTGAACGAGCGAAAGTTCTCCTACTTTGGCTCCGATGCATTTGACCACCGGGGCCTCGGTGAATCCGCATGGGCGGGAAACCTCGACGGGCCAGCCCGGGACGCCATGCGTAACGGTGGCAGGATCATTGAGGCTGTTAAAAACACGGTCACTTACATCGAAAGCAGATTGACCCAGCGTATCGACTACGAGAAACGATTAAAACGCGAGGCCGCGGAGCAACGCGAACGGCTGCGGAGAATGACCCAACGTGAAATAGTCGATGTCCGTCACCAGCTGGATGAATTGCAAAATGAAGTGGGGGAGTTCCGCGCGCAAGCGGCTGTGCGTAACGGCGACCTGGCGTCTCCTCCCATCCCCGGGTGGCAACGTGATCTGGATGCCGCAGGCGATGCCTTGAAAGCGGGTCACGTGGAAACAGCATCGACCGCCGTATCCACGGTGAGAGCCAAGCTTGCCAACCACCATCAATTGATCCAGGATTGGTACCATGATGGAGAAGAACTGAAGAAGGTCGGTTTGCGTATCGACCAGGTTACCCTGGTCGACGAAAATAGAAGAGGTGCGGAAATGCTGGCGGCTGTGCAAGAGCTGTATGCCAAAAGCAAGGCCGGGCACAGTGCCGGCCAGTCGGCCTATGCGGCACCATTCAACCAGACGATCCATGCTCTCAATAAACTCGAATCCGCCAATGCGTTGGCTGTGCGTGAAAAGGAAAACCGTGCACGCCGCGAGCGTGAGCGTGCGGAAAAAATTAAAAATCTGTCGACTGTTGGAGGCTCCGTTGCAACTCTGGCTGTTTGTTTGTTAGGGTTTGGGGCGAACCGACGTCGACGGAAAAGTAAACAACATGCCGAGCAGGTGTTTGCACATTGGCACGAGCAGATGAAGGGCCGGTTTGACCGGTTGTTTGAGGTGATGGACCGGGCGGGTGTTGTGGTTGGATCGGAAAAGGATTTGTCCGGGCGCGGCTACGAGGGCGAGACACGGAGTGAATCAATCAATGCGATCAGGGCCGTCGACAAGGCCTTTATCCTGTCCTCCGGTGTCGATGACATCATTGAGCGGGTGGAGTCGTTGATTCATCCCTCATGGCTGGGGACAAAACTTGTAAACGTATTCTCCAGATCCCGCTACGAACGGGCCATTGAACTCCTGGAGCGTCAACCGGTCGTTGCGGGGTACGGAAGAATCAAGGTGGCGGACCGCGATGAAAACTCTTTGTTAGGTGATAGGGCCAAGGACGGCCCGCAATGCTCACAGCTAACCACGCCGCTCGCCTTTGCCAGTTTGATCCAACAATTCGATAGCACACTTGATTCTGCGACCGCCTCCTTGGATAGGGTGGATACGGCATGGGAAACCATCTCAGCCCGGACGGGTGAGCTTGGTTTAGTATTAAGCAGGATTGTTAGGAAGGAGCGCGATGTGAAATCCGCATCACTCAGTGATGGATGGCTCTCTGCCGAAAAGCTGTTCTCCACCTGGCATCCCACGGCTCGTAAACTTCATGCCCAGGGCATTGACCTAGGTAAACATGATCCGGTAGCCGCATTGGATGCTCCGTTGGGTCCAATCCCTCGGGCCGAGGTCATGGCCAATGAGATGCTGTTTGTCCTCGAGGTGGTCTCCGGTTTTAGAACCAACAGCTTGCCGGTGATCCTGGATCAGACCAGGTCGTTGCGCCGTGACGGGAGGAAGACAGGTTGGATCAATGACGCCATCAAATTGGCTGGTGACGGTCTCAATGCCCTGGCTGAGGCAGGTACTCAACAAAGTGTACAAGCTGGATGCGAATTGTTCCGCGATGGATTGCATGCCCTGGCTGATAGGGTGGCCAAGGCACTGGACCTCTCAGGGCAGTCTGGAAGGGAGTTACCCAGAATAACCGACACACTGCGTCGGGCAGCCGATGATGCCCGTGGCAAACTCAGCCGCGAGCTTCATCTGTCACGACAGGAAATCCTGACCGAACGGGACGAGTGGAACCCGGACATTTTACTGGCTGAGTCAGTCGGGCTAAGGCAAACCGCAGAGTCGAGTCTCGATCATGGAGCTGTCGAGCTTGCCGCGGATGCCATGCAGTCTTCACGCGCGGCCCTTTCTCTAGCAGAGAAACTGATCCGGGAAACAATCACGGCCTCGTCTGAGTTCCAGGCACGTTATACCCATGCCCAAACTCTGGCCGGCGAAGCTGAATCCCGTAAAGTCGAGGGGATACAAGTTTTGGATGATCTCAGAAAACACTATGCCGGGTTGGCGCTGTGCTATGAGCCAGGTAGTGATGGGGGAGATACCTTTGCAACGGCAGGCGAAACAATGCAGTCGGCTGTCCAGGCCATGACATCTGCCATCACCTCAGCCGATGAGGTCTATCGGGCAGGCAGGATCATCACGGCCCGCAATCATCTTATCGAGGCAGAGGATTGTCATCAACGGGTCTTGACCTTGCACGGTGGGCTTCAACAGCGTCAGTCGGATCTAACTGCGCTGGACGAACAAAATTCGATCCGTATCGTTGATGCCCTTGCCTCGTTGACGGGTATGCAAGACGCGACTGCTGACCCTAGGATCTGTGCCGATACCCTTGCCGCGTTCGCCCAGTTGGAAACCTTTTCCAGGGATGCGGAACGATCCGTTAAGGCACCCTACGGTGAGTCGAATCCGTATCTGTCCGAGCTTGCGCTTGATGAACTGGATGCACGGCTCGAGGCGATGGAAACAAGAATTAGCACCGACCGTGAAGCGTATGCCGAGGCCGAGCAATTGATAGTGGCCGCTGAAACCGCCGCTGCGGATGCTGCCAGGGTGATCAACGTGTCACAAACAGATGGTATTCCGGACAGCAGTGCCACCCACGATTTTGTGGGTCAAATTGAGCATTGCCGCGCAGCACTCCAGGAGTGCAGAAGGACCCTGGAAACAGAACACTCGCCATGGCGTGAGCTGATGAAGGAAATCAACAGCCAGCATACCCGTCTTGGCGTGGCCATGGCAGGCCTCAAGGACGAACTGCGCAAAGCGCGCCAAGCAGTCGACAGCATCCGCGCCGCCCGCGTTGAGGTTAATAGGGCTGTCATGTGGTCGGGTAGCTACGGTGTTAGAATTGCCGGCTCCCCAGGGGCGAACCATGTCCAAACAGCCCACGAACTTCTCTCGCAAGGGCAGTATGATGATGCCAGTAGAACGGCAGCCTTTGCGCGCACGCGTGCACGCCAAGCCATTGCAGCAGCAGAAGTGCAAGAAGCTACGATTCGCCGACAAAGGGAAGCCGCTGCACGTCGCCGGGCATCTTCGAGTTTCAATAGCTCATCAGGATTCAGCAGTTCCTCCTCCAGCTCCTCCTCGTTTGGTGGTTCGTCCAGCTCGTCCGGGTTCAGTAGCAGTAGTTTTTCGAGCGGGTCCGGGTTCAGTCGGTCAGGATGGTAAACCTACTCGCTGAGCGTAACCTCAACTCTGAAAAACCGCTCAGTGTCCGACGCAGTAAGGGTATGGGTGACGCGCTCGAAGTCGCCGGCCATTGGAGCGACGCTTGTCTGGCTGACCATCGGGGCGGCATCTGACCAGGTGCCGCCCTCCAATGTAGTGGATGTTTTAAGCTGGTAGGATAAGGCCCGCGTGCTTGCATCCGTTCTCCTGATATAGCTGATTTTGCTATTTGCATATTGGGGAACCAGCGGCTCGGTTGTGTTAGGGTGATATTGGGAGGCGACATCTGGTTCTCCACCAAAGGCATATTCGAGTAAATTGCCAATGCCATCGTTATCGTCATCTCCTTCACTTGTGAAATCGTCCAGGTTGGCGGCCCAACTCACAAACGATTCAATTACGGTGATGTTGAAATTTTCCGTTGCTGCGGAAAACTGATCGCACGCATAGCCCATTTGATGACTGGCTGTGCCCGCCGCCGGAATGGAGAGGGTGATGCTGTAGTTGCTCGGGCTGTTTTTCACCAGGCTTGCTTTGCGGGCTTTGATGGTGGCTGCCGTAGTTTCGTCAAACCAGTCTGTCCCGTTCGAGTTTGCCACGATTGTTCCAG
Source organism: Akkermansiaceae bacterium (assembly GCA_024233115.1). Lineage (NCBI taxonomy): Bacteria > Pseudomonadati > Verrucomicrobiota > Verrucomicrobiia > Verrucomicrobiales > Akkermansiaceae > Akkermansiaceae bacterium. The sequence goes on along the minus strand of JACKQB010000007.1, from coordinate 63,595 downwards.
CGGGGAAGGTATTGGTGAGTTTGATGTTTTCAGCTAAGGTATTACCCGTGTTGTTGATGGTGAAATCGATGGTAAACGGATGGCCGGCCCGGATGACCGGTGACGTGGTCGTGCGGGTGGCTGTAAGTGTCGTACTGCCAGGAATCGCTTTTGTCATCCGGTATCCGTCTGTTTCCATGATCGCGTTGAGCTCGTCAATGTAGTGGGGGATAAAACAGTCGTAGTTGGTGTAGGGGTAGGAACTGGTGGCTACCACACTATGGATACCGACGATGGCCGCCATGCCGTTGTAGGCGATGAATGAGGGGCTGCCCGAATCTCCATTGTTGAAATAAGCGTCGTCGCTCCCCCCCGAGCTGAAGTATTTGCTGAGTATGGCTCTGGTCTGGTTAATGCTAGGCGCAGTGAGGTAGCCTATGGAAAAAACGGTTTGCCTGGCACCTTGTCCGTTTCTTCCGAGCATAACAAGGGGGGCACCATAGTAGGACAAGTTGTTATTGTAGTTGAGATACGGATGATAGGCAATGTTGTCACCTGGTTCGATTCGATTGGACAGGGTGCCCAGAAGGACATCATACGGGTCGCCATTGAAGTTAGTGATAGCCGTTTGTGTGGCTACGGTGAAACTTTTCAACTGTCCGTCAGTGGATAAAAATCGGACTACCTTGCCAATGCCGGGCTGTGCATGGTTTGCGCCCAGAAAGTGGATGGGGGATACCATCGTCAGGCCACGTTGTTGAATAGGGGCTCCCGCCTCATACCAGCCTACGCCTGTTAGGTCCAGGTTGGCGTGGATGAAGTCAGGGTTGTGACCCGGGTTGTCTGGAAAGTTGAGAAAACGGTCGTGCTCGCTGGATGAGTAGGTGCGGATGACGAGCGCCTCGAGCTTTGCCTGGAACAAAGTGATCAAGGCACAAACAACAAATACAGTTTTTCTACTCATCCGGGTCATCACAAGATTCGGAACAACTTAAAGCCGGACATGCTTAGCTCAAGTGAAATACGGTCGACTAGGGTAGAAAACGTTTTTTGAAATCTTGTTCAGGCAAGGGGCAAGAGCGCTTCCCCCACGTCAGCCGGTGTCGATTGCGGGCGAGCAAGCGGTAAAGACCATTTTTAATGGCGCCTGGCACGTAGGAGAACACCCAGAACACGGCCAGTATACTGCCGGTGAGTTTCAGGGATCGCAGGATCGCATCAGCACTTCTCCATTGGCGTTCATCGGGCTGATTCGCGTTTTCAATCAATACCGCCGTTCCTGCTGGCCGTCCGTGGTCGTCGGTGAGTTTTTTCCAGTCGTCCGGCAGCCGGCCTGCCGTTTCCCCCTGAAGCGTCGAGAAATAAATTTTTTTCGACCGGTCCCATCGATACAGGACCCGGGCGGATGTTTGACAGAACAGGCATTCACCATCGAGGAAGAGGATGTGTCTGTCGGGTTCGGAAGGTTGTCGGCTGGCCATGGTCGTTATTACTGATACGCGCATTCTACCACGACTGGGCGATGGTATGTCAGCCTTTTTCGAGAATCCTTGAAACAGCCTCCCAAATTTAATGTTTAAGTGGTTGGACAGATCGCCCCCAAAAGACCACTATGACTGCCGTGATTGCTGACAAATCGTTTATTGAAGAAAACCAAAAACTCACCGAAGTTCGGAACGAGATTGGGCAGGTCGTGGTTGGTTTGGGAGACTTGGTCGACCGGCTACTCGTCTCGCTGCTCTGCAATGGCCACGTGCTCATCGAAGGAGTTCCCGGACTCGCCAAGACCCTCACGGTCAGCACGATGGCGCAGACACTGGGCGTTGATTTCAGTCGGATCCAATTTACCCCCGACCTGCTTCCCGGTGATCTGATCGGAACCTTGATCTACAACCAGCAAACGGGGGATTTTACACCGCACAAAGGGCCGGTATTTGCCAATATTGTGTTGGCCGATGAAATTAACCGGTCACCGGCGAAGGTGCAGAGTGCCCTGTTGGAGGCGATGCAGGAAAAACAGGTGACCATTGGCACCGACAGCTATGCTTTGGAGGAGCCGTTTCTCGTGCTTGCCACCCAGAACCCGATCGAGCAAGAGGGGACCTATCCCTTGCCGGAAGCGCAACTTGACCGGTTTATGCTCAAGGTGAATGTCGATTACCCGACCCTTGACGAAGAGCATGAGATCATGAAACGTATGTCGGTGAATACTCCCAAAATGGCGGTAAGCACGGTGATGAGTGCCGGTGAGATCATGACAATGAGGGAGTCGCTCGACAGCATTCATGCCAATGAGGCGATTGAGAAATATGTGCTCCGCATCGTCGATGCCACACGTAATCCCGCTGCTTATGGCCTGGAGGAATTGTCTCCCCTGATCAATCACGGTGTTTCACCACGCGCGAGTATTTTTCTGATGAAAGGTTCACGTGCGCATGCCTTGTTAGAAGGGCGCGACTATGTGACACCGCAGGACGTCAAGTGGATCGCCATGGATGTGCTCAGGCACAGGGTGTCGATCACTTACAAGGCCGAGGCCGAAGGCAAGGATGTGGAATACATCCTGAAGCGGATTTTATCGACGGTGGAAACCGTGGAGTAATCGTAGGGCTCATGATGAACCAGAGCGAACTCGAGAGTAAAGTGCGTCACATCCAGGTGCATAGCCGTAAGGTGGTGCTGGAGGTGTTGGCGGGTGAATACCGGAGTTGCTTCAAGGGGATGGGAATCGAGTTCGAGGATGTTAGGGAATATTGCCACGGTGATGATGTGCGGACCATCGATTGGAATGTGACCGCCCGCACCGGCAAGCCCCATGTGAAGACCTTTATGGAGGAGCGTGAGTTGTCGCTTTACTTCCTCATCGATGTGTCCGGGTCCAGTGATTTCGGCAGTGGTCAGTTCACCAAGAGAGAGATGGCGGCAAGGATCTTTGCTTTGCTGGCATTTGCCTCGGCGCATAATCACGACAACGTTGGCCTGATTCTCTTCAGCGACCAGATCGAACTCCATGTGAAGGCCGCGAAGGGGAAAAACCACGTGATGCGGATGATCGATCTGCTCATGCGCCACGAACCCATGTCCAGAGGCACGGATATTGGCGGGGCTTTGGATTTTTTCAACCAGGTGAGGAGTCGCCGCTGTATTACCTTCCTGTTTTCGGATTTTCTCGATCAAGGATACGAAGACATCCTGCGTCAGGCGGCACAGCGCCACGACTTGGTTTGTGTTTCCCTCAGCGACCTGAGGGAGCGTGAGTTGCCGCGAACTGGAATGTTGGAAATGGTGGATGCGGAAACGGGTGTCATGCGGACGATCGACTGTAGTGACGGCCGACTCCGTGAGCGTGTGAAAATGCAGTCGGCGAGCCAACGGCATCAACTCCAGGATTTGTGCCATGAGGTCAATGCCGACTTGCTGCCACTGGGCACGGAAGACGACTTTCTTTACGAAATCATCCGGTTCTTCAGGGACCGGAATAACCGGAGTGCTGATACGCGATGATGCGAGGTGATGTCATACATTGGGTATTGCGCATTCTGTTTGCCGCTGCATTCACGGCATTCGTCGGTTGTGAGCAGAAAACGGCTCCAACAAAAGGTGGAGGTGTCTTGCGTGAAGCCTCGGTTGAGGGGCTTCATCTATCCGTGCATGTTGCATCGGATAAAATCACCACCAGTGAGATGCTGCGTGTGGAGGTGGTGGTTCGTTCTGCGGAATCGTTGAAGGTAACAATGCCAGAGCTCAATGAATCAACCGGAAAGTGGGGTGATTTTCTTGTATTTGAAAGTCGAACCTCTCCTGCAAGGCTGGATGAAGAGGGCATGGTTGTGCAGAGTAGTATCTATATCCTGGAGCCAGATATTCCGGGTGTAAGTATGGTTACAGGTCTTACCGTTACGGGTGATGATGCCAGTGGGAAGTCGGTCAAGGTAACCAGCCAACCAGTAGCTGTGAAGGTGGCCTCTGTGCTGGTTAACGGAGAAAACAATATCCAAGATATTGCCCCGAACGACCGTGTCGTGGAGCAAGATGGCTCGCCGCGATGGCAAATAGCTCTCGTGATCTTCAACGTGACCGTCGTAATCGGCCTGATATTGTTGTGGTTGTCGAGGAAACGAAATAAGAAGATTGGGGATGGTCGACTGTATCAGGATTTTGAAAATCTTAAGACAGCCCCAGTGGTCGAGGTGATGAGCGGTATCGAGCGGGTGGTTTGTAGAGTCCTGGCACAGCAGTGGGGAATCAAGCTAACAAAAGTTGATTTTGCCGGTTTGCGGGAAGCTCTTGGTGGCCCGATCACGCAAGTCGCTGGCCTGGGTGATGCTATCGCGTCCTACGAGAGGATTCAGTATGCTCGTCGCACCGTGGATGAGAGTGAGGTAAGGGGTCTTTACACCCATTTTGAATCAATTATCAACCAGCAGGCAAAGGAGATGGTGACATGATCCTGGCCGAGCCATACTACCTTTGCCTGCTTACCCTGTTGCCATTGCTGATGATCTATCAGCGTAGGCAAAGGAGGAAAGAGGCGATTCGCTACCCGTCGTTTACTTTTTTTGCCGGTAGTGGCCGGACCTGGCGCCAGTGGTTGTTGTTTTTGCCCCCCCTGTGTCTTTATCTGGCATTGGCTTGCCTGGTGTTATGTTTGGCTCGACCCCAGGTCGAGGCGACTGGACATCGCGAGGACCGTGAGGGTATTGCCATCCAGATGTTAGTCGATGTTTCGAGTAGCATGGACATGGATGTGCAGACAGATGACGGGCCGATGACCCGGATGGAGGTCGCCAAAAAGGTGATGGAGGAGTTTGTCGCCGGGGATGGTAATGACTTGTCGGGTCGCCCCGATGATATGATCGGGGTGATTTCATTTGCACGCTATTCCGATAGCATCTGCCCGATGACGCTAGGCCATGATGCAGTCGTCTATATGATCCGGGAAATAACAATCAATGACCGGCCAAACGAGGATGGGACGGCCTACGGGGATGCCACGGCCTTGGCGGCAGCGCAACTCAAGGCACAGGAGGATCATGAGGGTGCGTTAAAGAGTAAAGTCATATTACTACTCACCGATGGTGAGAATAACTGCGGTGAGCAAATGCCACTCCAGGCGGCGGCCATGGCCAGGGAGTGGGGGATTCGTATTTACACGATCAGCTTGCAGGAGACGAGTCGGCCGACGGTTTTGAAGACGGAGAATGGAACATTCCTCAAACCGAAAGCCCCTACGGAGTCCGATCAGATCCTGGAGAAAATGGCGACGTCCACAGGTGGGATTTTCCGTACAGCCCATGATATGGACTCACTGCAAGCGGTCTACGGGGAGATCAATGAGCTGGAAAAAACCAAGGTGCAGGAAGTTGACTTTCTTGACTACGACGAAGCCTTTGCTGCCTTGGCGCTCGCCGCACTCGCTCTGCTATTGACCCGCTATTTGTTAACCTCAACCTTGCTTAGGATTTCCCCCTGATTGTGCTATGAGTGAGGTCATTATCCAACAACCGGAAATGCTGTGGCTGCTGCCCTTGGTGGCGGTATTCATCGTGGTTTTCCGTGTCCGCATGGCGAGGCGCAAACAAGACATGCAGGCTTTTGGTGAAGATGCAGCATGGCGAGGTTCCGAACACCGCTCGATGGAGTTGTGGCGCTTGGTTTTGTTAGTGGTGGCAGTCGTCCTGATCATATTGGCTCTCACCCGGCCTGCGGTCAACCCACACCCGAGAATGCTCCAACGGGAAGGGCGCGACGTGGTTTTCCTGCTCGATGTTTCCAAGAGTATGCTGGCAGAGGATCGACTGCCGAACCGTTTGCAGTCGGCCAAGATGGCTATCGCGGATTGTGTCAAGGACCTTCAGGACCACCGACTGGGACTGGTTGTTTTTGCCGGCTCCTCATCGATCGCCTGCCCGCTGACCGTGGACAAGGAGTTTTTTCTCAACAGCCTGGATAAAGCGGGGCCTGATAGCGTAGCGCATGGAGGAACGCGTGTGGGCGATGCGCTGTTGAAGGTATGCGATAAATTGTTTTCTGATTCCGACCAGGGTTATAAGGATATCGTACTGCTCACGGATGGCGGTGACCATGGTGAAAGTCTGACCAAGGCAATGGAGCTGGTGAATGAGAAGCAGGTGAAGTTGATTGCCATTGGTCTCGGGGATGAGAAAAAAGGGGCGAGGATTCCGCAGGTGGGTGCCAAGTCAGATTACATGCTTTATAAGGATCAGGAAGTGTGGAGCCGGCTCGATACCTTGCAACTCAGCCACATGGTCAAACAGGCACACCAAGGAGCATTCCTGGCCGTGGGAACTCGGCAAATGAAACTGGGCGATATCTACAAGCGCATCAGTGAGCAGGAGAAAAAACAACAGCTCGCGGAGGAATCCGTGGTGGTTTACGATGAGGTTTTTCAGATTTTCATCGGGCTTGCGCTGATTCTGTTGGCAGCGATGGTGATGGTGCCTCACACCCTGACGCGTCGACTCAAGAAGTCAGCGGTTGCGACAGCGATGTTGATGTTTGGCTTGATACAAACAGTCGATTCGGCCCAGGTTGATGTGGCGGACCAGGCTTTTGAAGCCGGGCAGTTTCAGCAAGCCCTGGAAATTTATGAAGTGCTCGCAGAAAAATCCGAGGACGCCCGGGTATGGTATAAAAAGGGGAACAGCCAGTACCGGTTAGCCCGCTATGAAGAAGCGGTGTTGAGCTACGAGGATGCCCTCAAACGGCAGCCCGAGGGATGGTTGATCAGGGACATTACCTATAACCTCGGTAATGCCTATTTCCATCAGTCCAAAAATGCCGAGGATTTATACACCGCCCTCTCGCTGATGAACCAAAGTGTGACCATGTTTCGTCGGGTCATTTTACAGAACCCAGATGACCGTGATGCGGCTGTAAATATGGAACTGGCGAAGATCGAACGACGTGGCTTGCAAAAGCAAATCGCCGAAGATGAAAAACGCCGCAAGGAAATGAAGGACGCGCTGGCAAAACTGAAAGAGTCCATTGAGCTGCTGATAGCTGGTCAAGCGCGCAATCTTAAGGACACGGATGATTGTTTGATGATGCCCGTGCCCGAACCATCACGTCTCAGGTCGTTGCTCGATAAGGAGCAGTCCCTGAAGCAATCCACAGCCGTGGCCATTGAACTCACCTCTGCCACCAACCAGAAGTTTTTCAAGGACCTGCCACCAGAAGTCAGTCCCTTGGGCGAAACCATGGCACAGCTTGGCAAGGCCCTTGATGACGAGGCGACGGCGATTGAGTACATGCTGCATCATCCGCACGACGCCTACGTTCAAGAGGATTTGGCACTGACCGCCCTGCGTGCCGCCTTGGAAGCACTTCCTCGTGATCCCGATAGCGCTGACGACCAGGAAGGCGAAGGAGAGGAAGGTGACGAGGAAGGCGAAAGCGAAGAAGGTGAGGGCGATGAAGAAGGCGACGAGGGTGACCAGGAAAGTGACGCTGATGGTGAGGGGACTGACTCGGAAGCGACGGAAGCGAGCAAAATGAATCTCGAATCCATCGATCTGCCTCCTCCGAACGACTCGCCTGAGGATGTGATCAAAAAGAATGCAGTCATGCAAGAAGCCCGGAAATCCGAGGGCGGCAAGAAAAAGGGGAAACCTGTCGAGAAAGATTGGTAGAAACTGACAATAACCACGATGAATATTGATAAACTACTCACCGCAATTGCAGCATTCATGATGAGTGCGGTTATTGGCCTAACTGCTCCCGAAGCGCAAATGCACGTCAGCATGTCGGCAAAGTCGTTTTATGTCGGTGAAGAGTTTCTCTACGAAATTCTCATCAGCCCGGCTGACAAGGTAACAGCGGATGAGGCTGAAGGGGATGACGAACTGGCGATTCAGTTTCTGAAGCAGGAGGTGATCAAACGTGATGATATATCCACGGTGGTGCTGCGCTACCGCATGATGCCACTGAGTCCAGGGGCGGTGATGCTTCCTTCCATAAGCGTCGAGGTGGGCGACCAGGTGCTGACCACGGACGAGGAGGCGTTTATCGATGTCAAACAAGCTGAAAGCTATCCCGGCATGGAAGTCATCCGGGCGATTCCCGAGCGTGATTTCTATCTGGGTGAACCTTTTATGGTTGATTACACATGGAAGTCCCCCTTGGAGCTCAACGGGTTTCGTGCTGTGAAATTCAACCTGCCGTTGTTTTACGATCCCGCTTTTAAAATCAGGAGTCCGCACCATTGGATCGAGGGCGATGATAAGGAGGCGATCGGTTTCCCGGTGGCCAACACGCGCGTGATCGGAAGGTATGGATCGTTGACGGAAGAGGGGAAGCGTTTCCATACGGTATCGTTTTCCAAAATTGTCACTCCCGTAAAAACCGGAGAATTTGCGATGCGCCCGAGCACCCTGTTGACCTCCTATGTGGCTCCTCCAGGGGGCCGCAACAAGGGGGGCGGGTGGAAGACAAACTACCCAAGCTACTTTAACAACAACTTCTTCGCCGAAACAGAAGGTGAGACATTCAAAAAGTACTATGCCACTTCCAAGTCGCGCACAATACGTGTGCTGCCGCTTCCCGATGCGGGCAGGCCACACGACTTCCAGGGGTTGGTCGGAGCTTGTAAGGTATCTGTCACGGCCACCCCGACGGTGCTGAACGCGGGCGACCCCATCACGTTGACCATCGTCGTCGATGGCTATGCGTTTCCCGAAGTATTCGAGCTGCCCGATCTGTCGGCACAGGCTGCGTTTACTCGACAGTTTGCCATGCCGCCGAGACAGTCGTCTGGCAGGATTGAGGGAAAGAAAAAAACCTACATCCGCACACTCCGCCCGCTCGCCCAGGATGCGACGACGATTCCTGCCGTCCGGATTCCCTATTTTGACCCCAGGACAAAGAGCTACGGCGTTGCAGAATCCGCACCTATCCCGATCACGGTCAAGGCCGCTGAAATGGTGACTGCCTTTGATGCCACCATGAGCGGCACCGGGCCATTAAAAAACCTGGTGGAAAAGAATCCCGAAGGGATACGCGCGAACGTCGCATCGCTCGATGCCATTCATCAATCCGGCTTGTCTGAACTTCAGTGCTTGCTGTTGCTGCTCGTCGTGCCGCCTGCCGGCTTCCTCGTCTTTTACGTGGCGAGTGCCCAACACCGGCTGATGAGAAAAGATCCTGTTAGGGCGCGGGCCATGGGTGCGATGAAGCGATTCAACAAGTCCATGAGACGATTCTCAGGACCGGACGAAGGTATAAATATGCTGGATGAGATCGTGCGTTCATATTTTGCCGATAAACTGAACCTCGCCCGGCACGCGCATACGTTTGAGGAGCTGGAGGATATCATAGGCGATCGTGTCGATATTGAACCCCTCAGGGAAATCTACGCCAGCAGTGCCTACCTGACGTACCGTGAAAAGGATGTGAAGGCAGACTTGGTTTCACTCGCAGAGAACGCAAGGAAATGTATACAAACCATCAACAGATCTAACAAGATATGATATTTATTGATAACCTCATGCATCGATTGCGGGAGTGCAAAGCAGGACAAGTTTGCAGCCTGTCGACTTGCTTGGCACCCATCCTGCCGACAAGTTGCAAACTTGTCCTACTTTCCCTGGCAGGGCTGTTGTTGGTGGGCCGTGCTGTCGCCATACCGGACAACCAGGAGGTTTTCACCGAGGCTAACGCTTTGTATGAGCAGGCGAATGTCCTGGCCTTGGTAAACCCTTCCGAGGCGCAAGACCTCTATCAGTCGTCTATCCTCAAATATCAATTCCTGGTCGAAAAGCGGAACGTCAACACCGCCGGGTTGCACACCAACCTGGGCAATGCCTATTTCGCCGCAGGTGAGCAAGGCTGGGCAGTGCTGCATTACCAACGAGCCCTCGCCCTCAGCCCCCTGGATGGGGATGTGCTTCACAACCTTCACTATGTCAGAAGCCTGACGATTGATGAGCTGCCGAAAACACGCACCCAGATCGTACAAGATACGCTGACCTTCTGGCATCGCTGGCCATTTGTTCACAGGGCCACGTGTTTCGGGCTGACCCATGCCTCATTCTGGGTTTTGGTTGCGATGCTGTTTTACCGCCGGGAGCGGTGGCTGTACTGGTCGATCGGCACGACCGCCACCCTGAGTCTCATTTTCGGACTGTCTCTTCTGGCCAGCCATCAACGCTGGGATAACCCGGTCGATGGTGTCGTGGTTGCCCGCGAAGTGATCGCCCGTCAGGGCAACGGCTTGATCTACGACAACGCCTTCACCTCCCCGCTACATGCTGGCACGGAATTCTCCGTGATCGAACAGCGGGGCGACTGGTATTACGTCCGACTCCTCAACGGCGACACCTGCTGGCTACCGGTAGATAGCGCGGAGTTGGTGGGGCATTAGCAATGCTCCCTACCACGCTTTACCGCCATCCCGGTCGTATGGAAGCCATGCAAGGGCGACGGTGCGGACATCGATATCCTTTTTGTAGGGTTTGATGACCTCGTTTTCGAGTTTGACCGTGGCAGGGTTGAATTCGAGTTCAAGCTCTTCGATTTCCTCGGCAAGTTCGGCTTCCAGTTCGGCGATGTCTTCTTCGAGTTGTTCGACTTTTTTTTCGGCGATCTTTACGTCCCGTCGCTGTTTATAGGCACGGCCAGCACTACTCACCCTGATCGTTAGCGAGGATTGGGCTGGATTAATTTTTGTGTGATATTCATGCTGAGGGGTTGTAAATCCATCGCGTTGATCGCTTACGGTGATGGAGCAACGATGTTCTGGCGTTTTTACCTGCTCATTCTCAGGCTGGATTGCTCCCAACTCCCAGTCGACGGCGTTGTCCTTCCTCCTCCCCGGCACGGGAGGTCTTCAACCGGAACTTTTTGCGCAAGGCGGCTTCAGGCCTTTGGATACATCAGCCGGTGATCCGGCATCCATTCCTCAAAGATCTGCCGCCAAGCTTTCATCCTCTCATGACAGATGTAAACCACCGCCTTGAGTTGGCGGGCATGACGCTTGATTTCCATGGGCAATAACAACAGCCGCTGCATCACCGTGCGCGGACGCTTGGCCAGGTCTTTTTCAGGCAACACCAACAGCTTGAGGGCCCCGAGGATGTTGTAGGCCAACGCCCCGAGGCTATACCATCCGTCGTTGGCGCTGAGACTGTGGCAGGGCGGCCTGTGAAGCCCTAGATCACTGAGCACTTCGCCAAAGCGGCGTTCACACTCACCCTTGAGCCGGTGACGTTCAAAGGCTGCCCTGGATTGGGCCGCTGTGTGACCCCGTCCTTCTTCAACTTCGACGAAGCAGTAGCTCCAGAACATGTCGTCTTCCCGTTTGTGACGCAGGGCCGCAAAGTTATGCGCTTGCCTACAGCCCGAGGGCTGGTGTCTTACCCAGCTGTAGGATACGAGATGTTTGATTCCTCCACGCCAGTGGGTAAGTTCGGACTCGCCCCAACTTTCCTCGGGAAGTCCTCCGGCCATGCGTTCCAGGGGACTTGTCCATTTGTTGTAGCTGATGCTGTGGCGGGTGAAGTGTTTGGCCGCGTGTTCAAGATCCTCCCCGTCACTGCTGCCGCTGTCGGCGTAGAGATAGTGTTTTCCTTTTTTACGCAGCTTACCGCTGTTAGCGCAGAACCTGCCGAAACACTCGCTTACTCCGCGCTGTCCCCCGAGTTCGCATTCGAGGATGAGAGGCCCGGCCCACAACGTCTGCCAACCAAGCGATACATCCCCCTTGTAGTTGATTGCGGCACCTTCAAATTTTTTACCGCTGACTTCGATCTGGGTATCATCGAAAAACCATTCGAGTTCGTTGCCACCGTAGCTGTATGTATTGGCCGGAGCCGTCTTGAGCACCCATGTGCAAAACCGGCGGTTGATCGCCTTGAGGGCATCAAGGCCCGCGGGGTCCAGAGCCCGGAGCCATTCGCCCAGGGCGCTCTGGTCGGGCAGTTTTTTTATTCCTAACAGCCTTAGCAGTGCCTTGTCTTCATTGAGAGCCTCCGCATCCGCCAGGCTGCTTCCTCCTGTGCAGAAGTTGTAGAGAAAGGTGCTGATGTAGACTTCGGGATCAAAGCCCCGGTTGCGGTTCTTGCGGTGCTCGAGCTGCGGGTAATCACTGATCCAGCCCATTAGTCCGCTTTGCCGGATCAAGCCGACAATGGCCAGTTGCCCTCCATGCACCGAGCATGATTCCGAGGTTCTTAGCTCCATTGCAAACTTGCGCGGCTTCAGGGAGTAGTGTCGTGACATGCCCCCTTATACACAATATCAGTCAAAGTTGCAAAATCACCTTCAGGGTGAATCATCCCCAGCGTCGCTAATGATTAGGGCTACTCACCGTGCTGGAGGACGAGCTGCGTCGGCCGCCCAGAAGTTTTCCTAACAGGCCACCGATGACTTTGGCGCCAATGTCCCAGGTGGCACTGCTGGCTTCGGCTTCCTCCTTGGCGAGGGTGTTTTCGGCTCGGTCGACCTGACTTTCCTTGGTTTTGATCTTGGCTTCATACTTGTCGCGAAGTTGTTCCACGGCTTCGTCCCTGACTTCACGAGCTTGCGTGGCGAGCCGACCGCGGAAGGCGCCTTCACTTTCGCCGAGCTGGGAATAGGTTTTGAAAAGTGGACAGTAGAAAATCTCCACCCGTTCATTGCGGTAGATGTAATCGGCGAAATCCTTTTCCACTTGTTTGTAGTTATCGGCATTCATGGCGAATCCTGGAAGCTCATCGAAGCCGCAGCCTTTGCGGGGTTCGTCTTTGAGTGACTTGATGGGATGGGTGCAGCCGGCGTCGTGGTTCCAATCGATTCCCTTGTCGGTGATCGCATTGGTAAAACGCATCAGACGTGAGCCGTCGATACCGCACTTGGTGGAGGAAAAATGCACGTTGGCTTCACGGATGAGAGCCGGCTTGTAGGTGATGCCGTCGGGTTCGCCAGCGAAGGGGACAAAGTACTCGGTGACACCGGAGCCGACGACCGGGCGTTCGCCCACCGTAGCCTGAGCGGCGGCACTTGGCATGGCCATCGGGTTGGACGACTGCGCGGCGGTGGCGGGACTTTCTTTTCCGGAGGGGAACCGGTCCCGTTTCGGGTCCATCAACTTCTTGATCTTGGAGCGGGTGAGGGGACCGCAGAGGTAGCTCATCACCCAGCGGACGTGGAAGACCACGGGGGCGTCCTCGTGCACGTTGTTCATCAGGAATACCCGCGCCCCCAGACCGGCGAGCAGCTCCTCCATGCGCTGGCGGTTGAATCCCCCCTCCTGGGATGCGGCGGCCCCTTCGAGGCCGTCCAGCACACGTGCCTTGTCGCGTTCGGTTTGCAGTCGGCCCAGCCACCATGTCCCGATGTTAGAGAGTGCCTTGTAATCGAGGTCCACCGGGTTTTGGGTGGCGAGCAAGCATCCAAGACCAAATGCGCGGCCTTGTTTGAGCATGGTCATCATTGGCTTTTTACTGGGTGGGTTCGCCGATGGCGGCAGGAAGCCGTAGATCTCATCCATGTAGAGCAAGGCCCGTAGGCTGGTGGTGCCGCTTTGCGTGCGCATCCATCCCAGCATCTGGTTGAGCAGCAGGCTGACAAAGAACATCCGCTCGGTGTCACTGAGGTGGGCGATGGAAAAAATGGACATCCGGGGTTTACCCTCGGGGCTATGCATCATGTGCGAGATATTGAGTGCCGGCCCTTCCATCCAGGTCGAGAAACCGGGGGAAGCCAAAAGCGAGTTGAATCTAAGCGCAAGTTTCTGGCGCTCCTTGGCGTCCATAAACGAATTAACATCGATGACACCCACTTTATCAAAAGGAGGTTTTTGCAAATGGCGAATCAGGGATTCCAGGGTGAGGTCCTGCCCGGCTCGCCAGCAGTGACCGAAAATGGTTCCCAGCAGAACCGCTTCAGGACTCTGAATGGGATCGGCATCGACACCGACAAGTGACAGCAGCGAGCTGACTGTACTCTCGATCCGGTCGCCGAGCAGCTCGCCGTCGTCGAGCACCTCAAACGGGGGGACTTCCAACGAGCTGAGAATGGAAACGGGAATACCGGCCTTGCTGCCTGGGGTGAAGATGTTGATATCGACCTTGTCGCGGAACTCTTTGACCCGGTCAGGGCTCTGGCCCCACGAGCCGATGCCCTCTTTCCACATGTTGGCGGTTTTTTCTGCAAACTCGTCGGGTGTTTTACCCTTTTTCGCAGCGTCGTCCTCGTTGATCCACGGGCGGAAATCGGAAGCTTTGAAATCGGGGAAGCTGAGCATCAGGTTGGCGATGTCGCCCTTGGGATCGATGATGATCGCCGGGATGTTGTCCATGGCGGCCTCTTCCAGGATGGAAAGGCAAAGTCCCGTCTTACCTGAGCCGGTCATCCCCAGCACCACTCCGTGAGTGACCAGATCCTTGGAGTCGTAGAGCACCAATTCGTCCTCAAGTTCGCTTTTTTTCAGGTCATAAGATCTTCCCAGATAGAAGGATCCCAGTTTCTCATAATCGCCCGCTTGGATGTTCATAACTGCATTTGAGGACGATTAGGGCGACTTGGAAAGTCACAATTGCGCCAATTCGGAAATAAATTTTATGGCCAAAACTTTCTCAAAACCCTATAAAACCTAGGAATGTAGCCCCGAACTTTTAAAATAGTTAAGATATCTTAAACTTTTACTTGTCAAACTAAAAGTTTTTAGAATAATAGACCTCGTTATGAAAACCATCGCCCTTACTTCCACTGTTTTCACTCTCGCCGCCGCCTCCCTTTTCGGCCAAAGCCAGAGTGACATCGAGACCCTCCGTGCCCGTGCTGATGCGCAGGAGCGTAAGATCACCCAGCTCGAGAAGGAGCTCAGCAAACTGAGAACCTATCATGCCGATGAGAAGGGTGCCCCGGCGGCCAGCTCTGCTTCTGCCCCGGGCAGCACCTCCGCCGCTGGCACGTATATAGTAAAAAAAGGTGATATCCTCACCCGTATTGCCTATCGTCACAAGACATCGGTAGCCGCGATTATGAAGGCAAACGGTCTGCGCAATGACCGGATCACCATTGGACAGAAGCTGCGCATTCCTGGTGCTGCTGCTGCCCCTGCTGCAAGCTCATCGGGTCGGACGGAAATGGCCCAAAAGCCGGCGCCAGCCCCGGCACCATCGAAGAGCGTTGGCACCCACACGGTAAAACGCGGGGAGACCTTCTACTCGATCGCCCGCCAATACAAGATAAGTGTCAAAAGCCTGGAGGCAGCCAACCCCAGGGTGCGCCCGACCAGTATGCATGTTGGCCAGAGTCTGGTTATTGACGGCAATGCCCGGCCGGTAGCGAGCAAGGGACCGGCTTCCTATACCCCGATTTCCAAATTGCCTGCGTCGAAGCCGAAGGCAAAGGCCCCAAGCAAAGCGGTTGCCGAGTATGTCGACCAGCCCAAGGCCAAGGAGGTCGTGCGTAATGCCCCCCAGGATCGAAAAACGACAGCCGCAGCCGGTTCTGAGCCGGCCATCCGCACCATTACCGTGCACCAGCAGATGACTTACGGCCAGTTCGCCAGCAAGTATGGCGCCAGCACCACCCAACTCAACGCGCTCAACGGCCTGAGCCTGAGCAAGAACACCATGCTGGCCAAGGGCTCCGAGCTCTACGTGCCACAATTCTAGAAACTATCTAGGGAAACCCCATCTGAACCATTTGTTAGCGACAGGAAAACGCAAACAATTCTCCCTCGGGAGAACATAACGACGAAAAAGGGCTGGGCGCCCGGTAGGCTAATACCGCCGGGCGTCCTTCCTTTTTTGTATTGGGGTTGACTATCGGGCTTTAACACCAACACGAGATCGCGTTGGTTTTACCGCGTGGTTGTCGAATGACAGCGGACTAAACAAGCTCATCGACGTGTAGTTCCCTCGTTTTTGCGTTCTGGCTGGTTTGCCAGATCTTTCCGGTATCGATGTCCAGAGCGGTTAGCCAGCCGCCGCCGTAGGCGCAGGTGTCGATGCAGATGGCGTATCCCAGGTCGGTGGGAAGGTCGCCCTGGATACTGTGGCCGCAGATGATTTTTTTTCCGGAAATGTGCGCCTTCTGGCAGTGGAAACGTTGGTAGTAGTAGGTCTCCCGGTTTTGTTGATCGACCGGTAAGTGGGCCTCCAGCCCGGCATGCACCAGGATATGGTGATCCAACTCATGGTAGAGTCCGGCCGACCTGATAAAGTTCCAATGGTCCTCAGGCACATCCCCAAAGCTTCCCCCGTAGGATTTCAAGGTGTCCATCCCGCCACAGATGCCGCTGAGAAAACGTTCACGATCACTGCGGGTCTCGAGTGCCCGGATCATCTGGATTTCATGGTTACCCATCAGGTGGATCAAGTTGTGCTTAGGCTGGAGTCCGAGCAGGGTGTCAATCACCGCTTTGGAGTCGGGGCCACGGTCGATGTAGTCACCAAGGGTGACAATGAGGTCGTCCTGATTCGGCTGGATCAAATCCAGCATCACCTCCAGCGCCCGATGGCAGCCGTGGATATCTCCGATGGCAATTCGCATAACGACCAGCAGGCTAGACTAAAAAGCGCAGGGCGTGAAGAGCAGGCATATAAAAACCGCTCTGATGAAAGAGCGGTGATTCGCGAGATGGAATGAGAACAGGTAAGGTGGTGGCTCCACTCGGGTTCGAACCAAGGACACGCGGATTTTCAATCCGCTGCTCTACCAACTGAGCTATGGAGCCTTACCTGTGTTGCACAGCATTTGATTGCGGTGCGGGAGGGGTTTAGTGTCGGATCGTCAGATTGACAATAGAAAAATGGTGGAAAATGGGAATTAAGTGAGGAGGTGGCTCGCCGGCGTCTACCGGTTCCCGCCCAGCTGTCGACATAAACCCCTGGCTGCTTTCCCCTGGCCTGGGACATAAAAAAAGACACGCCGCGAACGGAGTGTCTTTTGAAAATGGTCGTCAGTGGATAAACACTACGCGCTGGCCTCGTCGCCAGCGGGTTTGTCCCTTTGGAAACGCCAACGGATGGCGTGACGCTTGGCTGCGGAACGCTCTTTGCGTTGCTTGCGCTGGGTGACGGTCTCGAATGCACGGCGGCGGCGCATTTCCTCGAGGATGCCTTCGGTGTCGAGCATGGTCTTGAGGCGCTTGAGGGCGCGGTCAACGGGCTCACCTTTTTGGATATCGATGCCTCTCATAGATTGATTGGGTAGTGGTTTGGATGGTTGAAATGGTTTGAATCGAGGTTTTATCCGCGACGGGGGGCGGAAACTAGGGGGAGGAACCCGGCTGGTCAAGCTGAAAGACGGGAAATTTTTATCAGGTGCCGGGAGTCGGGGGGCGGGGGTTGATTAATCAGGATGTGCCTGACTCCTGCCCCCCGGCACCTGACTCCCGGCTTCATTCTCCCGATGGCAGGAGTTTTTTCAGGCTTTCGTAGATGGGGCGACCGGAAATCCGACGGTTAAAGAGGTAGAGTGCGATCAGGGCAAAGAGGATATTGGTTCCCCAGGCGGCTAAAATGGGTGGCAAATGGCCCGCTTCTCCAAAGGTCAGAAAGAAGCTGGAAGAGAACAGCATGCCCGCGCACAGGAACAGGGCGATGGAGACACCTCCACCCACACCCCGCCGACTGAACACAATCCCCAGTGGGGCGGCCAGCAAGATGGTGATCAGGCAGATCACGGGCTGGGCAATCCGATAGTGCCACTGGGTGAGGTAGGGAAGCCGGTTGGCCCATTCCACCCCTTCGTGGGCGCTCAGCCAGCTGTTGAGTTCCGGGATTCCCAAATGGCTCTGGTCGAGGCCGGGTTTGACGATTTGCCAGGGCGTCTCCTGCCAGCCGCGGGTGATCGACTCGGGGGTTTCGATCCTCTGCGGCACGGGTACCGACTGGAGGTCGATGAGCTGTACATCGGTAAAGGTCCAGTTTTTATGTTCCCTCGACCAGACGGCCGTCTTGGCTTCGAGTTTTTTGGTGGGGTGGTGACCATCGTTGAACGAGCGGACGGTGACGTTGCGAAGGGTTCCCGTTTGTTCAAACTTGTAGGGGAATGCGCCCACCAGCCAGACACGTTTGGATTCCTTGTCGCGGTAAAGTACGGAACGGGCGCGGTCGGCTTCACCATCCTTGGCGATATCGACGATGAGTTTTTTGTTTCCTTCCGCCCAAGGCCCCCAGTGGTAGTTGAAAATAAGGCAGATCACGGAGCAGAACACCCCGGTGACAAGAAGTGGCATCACGATTCTGAATACCCCGCGCCCGGTCTGGATCATCGCAACGATTTCCTGGTGCCTGGACATTTTACCGAGACAATACAGCAGGGCAAGCAGCAGCACATAAGGCAGGATGAAGACAAACATCGCCGGGATGAAGATACCGTAATAACTCCCCATCACCTTCAGGGGGTTGCTGGCCTGGTTGAAGTCCGAGATGTTGTTTTGCAGGTCGGTGAGTAACATCACCGCCATCAAACCACCCATACAGAGGGCGAAGGCCGAGAGAAACTGCCGGGCCATATAGCGGTCGAGGCTTCCCGAGGCCCTGTATAACCAGGCTGCCATGGCTGGCATCATACAGAGCAGGCCTAGCAGTAAGGGCCGTAGCTTGTGACCAATGATGTCGGTGTCGGGAAATCCGAGGATATGCTCGTCGACGGCAAGGGTTTCCCTGGGGATGATCCACGCGCACAGCAGCAAACCTAACAATGACATGACGATGGGCCACGCATAATGTTTCAGGGAGGAGCTGCCAAGCATGCGCGAATGATGCAGGAGCCGGAGTTAAGAGGCAAGTCGTAAGCTGCACGATGCCAAGGAAAATCGCAGTGCCGTCGGCTTGCGATTTCCCGGCTCCCGGCTCTAGCGGATTTCATGAGCCATGACCGGCCCGGTTTACTGGCCGGATTCCTTCATGGCTTCTGCCAACCTACGGCCAACGGTTGCTGTCTACAAGATGGAAGCTGCTTAAAAAAGGGAACAATGTTCAAGAATCGTCCGACAGTGCCTTGCGGGCACAGGGATGCCGTGTTATGGCTTGCCCCACGTCCATGATACCCATGATACGAACCGACAACAACCCAAGCAGCGTATGGGATTAGCCGACCGCCATTACCAACGAGTCCCCCCGCACCAGGCGTATGGTGGTGTACCCCGGCCGCCGTCCCGTCTCAGTGGGTGTCCGGTGGTCAAGTGGTTGCTGATATCCAACATCGCGATCTACCTCATCGAGATGCTGATCAACTCCGCGCCGGTACCGCTGCCTGGTTTCCCACGTGATCACGACTCCCTGATCTGGAACTGGGGGTATTTTAGTGTCGATGCGGCCATCTATAGTGGTCAGGTATGGCGATTCCTCACCTTCCAGTTTTTACATGGTGACGGCATGCATGTCCTGTTCAACATGATTGCACTGTTTTTCTTCGGCCCCTACGTGGAGCGCTGGTGGGGAAGCCGGAAATTCATCGTGTTTTACCTCGCGAGCGGTGTGGCCGGAGCCCTTCTTTACACCCTCCTCCTGGTGGCGCCCGGTATGATTCCCTCGGATGAGTCATGGCGGCAGATGATCGGCGCCTCCGCCGGGATTTACGCCATTCTGGTCGCAGTCGCCATCATCGCGCCCAATCTCAAGGTCCTGCTGTATTTCTTCATCCCCATGAGTATCCGGACCATGGCGATGATCGCCCTTGGTATCGCCGCCTACATGGCATTGACCAATGGTCATAACGCCGGCGGTGAAGCGGCCCACCTCGGTGGTGCCATCCTCGGATTCATCCTGATGAAAAAACCGGGCTGGTTGTCGTTCGTCAAGGACGGCCCGCTCCGGGCGAAAAAGCGACCGACGATCGATGCCACGATCGTCCGCGAGAAAAAGATCCGTCCGCGCATCGAGATCAATCTAGCCGACTCCGAAGTCGACCGCATCCTCGACAAAGTGACTAACGAAGGCCTGCAAAGCCTCACCGAGGCGGAAAAAGACGTCCTCAGGCGCCTGGCAGGCAAATAGGGTTGGATTCATGGCTTGCTTCTTGTTGCTGATCCCTTACTTCTCTCGGTCGTGAACGACCAGGAAATGATCGACTGCCCTGAGCAGGACCAACAACTCGCACGCCTCCGCGCCATTATGCATCGTCTGCGCGCACCCGGTGGCTGCCCATGGGATGCCGAGCAAACCCACGAGAGCCTGCTGCCGAACCTGATCGAGGAAACCTACGAGACAGTCGACGCCATCAAGCGTGGCGACTGGGAGCATCTCAAGGAAGAGCTTGGCGACCTATTACTTCAAGTCGTGTTTCACAGCGAACTCGCCGAGGAAGCCGGTCGATACAGTTTTGATGATGTAGCCCGCGGTATCAGTGACAAACTTGTTAGGAGACATCCGCATGTTTATAGCGACAGCTCGGTAGCGGATACGGACGGAGTTCTCAATCAGTGGGACGAAATCAAACGACAGGAAAAGGGCGACGAGGAAGAGCCCTACTTACACAACATCGGCAAGGGTTTACCCGCTATGCTGCGTGCGGCCAAGTTACAGAAAAAGGCGGCCAAAGTCGGTTTCGAATGGCCCGATGACCAAGGCGTGATCGATAAAATCCGCGAGGAACTCGCCGAAGTGGAGGCCGAGCTTGAGGCTGGCGACAAGGAGAAGCTCAGCGATGAGATAGGGGACCTTTTATACTCTGTCATCAACCTGGCCCGACGTCACCAAATTGATCCCGAAATAGCACTGGAATCGACCAATTTGAAATTCGAATCACGCTTCGCAGCCATGGACACCGCGCTGCAGGCGGCCGGCAAGGATCTCCATTCCGCGACCCTCGACGAGATGGAGGCCGAGTGGCAGTCCGCAAAGCCGTAGAATAACCGTTTACAGGAATGGGCAAAGAGTTTGAAAAGCACTTCTACGGTGAATTATCCTGGATCCTCCACATTGGCATACAGTGCGCGGATGTTGAGCAGGGCTTTTTCTAACAATGATGCCTCATCTCCGGTGAGGTTGCCGCGTGTTTTGACCGCGAGCATTTCGAGTGAATCCAGCACGGTGGCCGCGGCTTTGAGGTTCACACTTTTCTCACCTGTCGAAGGATGGGGCAGCTGCCCGAGAAACAACCCGGCGTTCTGTGCTTGCAGGTAAACGAAGTCATTGAAGCGAGGATCTGGCTTTGGAGCATCTGACATGGGTTTGGTATTTGGATTTAAAAAACTTCTTGGCCTTCGTAGCCTCCCCCTTCGCTAAAAGCTACGGAGGGACAAGCTGGCGTAGTAGGTGGAGTTTAAACCTCCGGCGTGACGGTGACAACCACAGGTTCGCTGCTGCCGAGGTATTTTTTGGCGGCGGCTTTGATGGCGTCGGAGGTGATGGCTTTGATTTTTTCCGGTGCCTGCAGATGATGGTCGGGATCAAATCCAAGCAGACAATCAATCGCGCTCAGTCGTGCTAACGAGCCGAGTTTTTGATTGGCAAGTGCGTGTGATGCTAGCCAGGTGGTTTTGACGCTTTCCAGGGTGTCTTCGGGGATACCATTCTCTGCGATGGTCTGGATTTCGGCTAACAGATTGACTTTGGCTAGATCAAGCTGCTCCGGTGAGGTGCCGAGATAGAAGGCAAACATACCTGTGTTTACTCCGTAAAACTGGGTGGCGGAAACATAATATGCAAGACCGAGTTCTTCGCGGATTTTGGTGAAAAGCGGACCAGCCATGTCCGAGCAGTAGTCGTTGATCAGTTCCAGGGCATAGGTGTCCTCGTCCGATGCTGAGGCCCCGATGTAGCCAACGGTGAGTACGGCTTGCTGTTTATCGAGATGAAGTAAATGGCTCGTCGGAGACGGGGTTTCCTGGGGGACGGTGGCAGTGCGCTCGCCTTGGGTTAGCGATCCAAAGTGCTGCTTGACCAGCTCGGCAGTCGCCTCTGGATCAATGTCGCCAAAAATAGCGATGACCGAGTTCCTGGCGGTGAAGTATTTCCGGTGATGGGCTATGAGGGCGCTGCGGTCGAGTGAGAGTAAGGATGCCTCCGTGCCTGAGGCGTTGAGACCGTATCCTTTTTCTCCGAAGAGTGAGGGACGGAGCTTTTTGAAAGCAACCGACATAGGGTCTTCGTCCTGTTCGCGAAGTCCGGCAATCATCGCGTCACGTTCACGTGCGAGAGCGTCGTCGGGCAGGGTCGGGTTCTGGAAAAGATCGGCGAGGATCTCCAGGGTCGCATCGAGATCCGGGCTGAGGCAGGAGGCGGAAGTCAGGTTGGTGTTATTGCCACAGCTCACCCCGAAGCGGGCGCCCATGCCATCCATGGTGGTTGCTATTTCCTCGGCACTGCGGGTGCTGGTTCCTTTGGGGATCAGCTTGGCTAACAGATTATTGATGCCATTGTTTTCCGGTGTTTCCGTGGGTAGTCCTGCGAGTGTGGCGATGGTGATGTAGGCGGTCGGGAGGCGTGAGTCACGCTGGGTGACAAGGGTCAGACCATTCTCTAGCAGATGGGTCTTCATCTCACCACGTGTGCTGTCTGAGGTGGCCAGGTAATCGTCTTCCTCACACCCTTCAGGGTCGAGCGAAGTCACGGTGAGTTTGGCGGGTACCAAATGGGTGCGGGCGGCACGCTGGATGTCCTCGCTGGTGACGCTGGCGAGCATTTCAATGTAATCGCGGGTGAAATCGAGATTGCGTGTCTCGTGCCAGTTGGACGCCAGATCGGATGCCCGGCCTGACGACGTTGCCAGGGTGCGGAGCTGGCTGACGAATACCATGCGGGTGGTTTTGGCGATCTCTTTGCTGAGGTCGTCTCTGGAGAGCTTTTCAATTTCAGCGAGGATGACTTGTTGCAGCTCATCCCGCTTGGCGTGGTCGGCAATGGCCTGGACGGCAAACAGGCCGGCCGACTCAGGACCGATCATACACCAGGAGCCGATGTGGTGGCAGAGTCCGCACTTCTCGCGGATGTTCTGGTAGAGACGGCTTGATCTGCCAGAGCCTAGAATCGTGGCCAGCAGATCCACCGCCGGAGCATCAGGATGTTCCAACGACGGCACCTGCCATGCCAGGGTGAGCTTGCTTGCGGAAACGGCGAACTGTTCCCTGCGGGACCGGCCACCGTATTGGGTGGGTTCCACCGGCACCGACACAGGGTGGGTAAAGCTGCGAGGTATATCAGAGGTGAGCTTCTCGAGGAAACCGAGCATTGCCACCTTGTTGAAATCGCCCGAAACACAGAGGAAGGTGTTTTCCGTGGTGTAACGTTCACGATGGTAGCGCAGCATGTCGTCATGGGTGAGTTGATTGAAGAGCTCCATGTGTCCGATCACCGGCTGTCGGCGAGCATCGTAGGCAAAGGCGGTGGAGTATAGAAGCTGGTTGTTTCTATCGTCCGGGTCGTCCATGCCCATATCGATCTCGCGTCGGATGACATCTTTTTCCTTTTCAAACTCCTCGGTGGGAAAGGTCGGTTTGAACACCATCTCGGTAAGTACTTTGAGAAAGGTCTCGGCGCTTTCAGCGGGGCCATCGATGTAGTAAACGGTGCGGCAGAAGGTGGTGTAGGCATTCCACTCTCCGCCGGCGGCCTGGACGGTGTCGGAGATCGCCTTGCCATCATAGCTTTTCGTACCTTTGAAAACCATGTGTTCAAGCATATGGGAGAGGCCGGAGCCGAGATGGGCGCCTTCGTGGATACTGCCGGTTTCCACCCAGGCCTGGGTGCTGATGACGGGAGCCGAGGCATCCGCGTCGAGGATGACGGTCAGGCCATTTTCGAGAATGTGAAGACTGGCGCGGGTGGCGGGGAACTGCATGGCGGGAACTTGTGCGCAGATGGGGGGCTTGTGCAAGTGTTGATTACTGCGGCTGGAGAACATACGGCAGCCACCACCGAGGAAAAGAAGACTCAAAATCAGGTTGCAAATCGCGATATTACACATAAGGTTCCAGAGTCTGCTGTGTGCGACCACTAATGGTAGTACGCCCGAACCGATAGACTATACCTGGGGGCGGCCCCTACGTGCCAATGTCATGCCTTTTCAGGAAGACAGCGGTGCGGAGGATGTCCCCAACCTATTGAGTGCACGGAATCGTGGCTCATACACCATGGACGGCACAGCGGATTCCTCTTTTCCCTTTTCTTCCCTCCCCCCTTTTTTCTTAATCCATACTCTGAATAGTAAAGAATCGATTTGATTGGAATGGCTAAAAAAGCGAAGAAATCGACACGGGGGAATCGTTATTCACCTCAGCAGAAGGCGGAGGTTCTGGCTTATGTCGATACCTTTAACGCCAACAAAGGCCGCGGGGGAGCTGCCGCCGCCTCGCGGAAATTCAAGGTCAGCCAGATCACCATCGGCCAGTGGCTTAAAAGAGCAGGGGAGCCGGCACCATCCGCCGTTGGAAAACAAGCGGCGCTTTCGCCCGCCGATTTCGCAAGAAAATTGGAAAGGCTGGCTGCCGTGCATGAGGGCATTGTCCGGAAAGAGGCAGAACTTGAGGCGTTGAAGTCCGAGTACGCTGCCATCAAACGGGGACTCTGATATTGGCAGACGTTTTTTGTCACAAAAAACGGTGTTATTCGTCGCCGATCTATGGACAATCCCCCCCGTGTCCGACGTAGCAAATAATACCACGGCCGATCCTGCGGCGATGGTGAAGACTGAAGTCGTAACACTTGATGGTGGAGCATTCACCCTCAAGTGTGGTGGCGTGTTACCTGAGGTGGAAGTGGCCTACCAGACCTGGGGGACCATGAACCGGGACAGGTCGAACGTGATTTTACTCTCGCACGCCTTGTCCGGCTCCCACCATGCCTGTGGCTATAATCCATCGCTTCCCGAGGCAGGGGAGTTATGGAAAGAGGAGCTTCACCGAGGCTGGTGGGATGATTTTATGGGGCCGGGCAAAGCCCTGGACACGGATCGCTTCTTCATCATTTGCGCCAACTATCTCGGCGGTTGTTATGGTACTACGGGCCCTAGATCGATGAACCCTGAGACTGGAAAACGGTATGGATCGAAGTTTCCCCAGATCTCGGTGGTCGATCAGGTCAAGATGCAGATCGCCTTGTTAGACAGGCTGGGCGTGGATGTGTTGCACGCGGCCGTAGGCCCATCAGTGGGTGGGTTGGTGACCCTGTCGTTTGCCACCCTCTACCCGGAACGGGTAAAAACGGTGATTCCCATTGCCAGTGGTATGAAAACCACGGTGCTGAACCGGCTGATATTATTTGAGCAAATCCTCGCCATCGAAAATGATCCGTATTTTAATGGTGGTGATTATTACGATGCCCCACATCCGGATTATGGTCTGGCTTTGGCCCGGATGATTTCCCACAAGACATTTGTGCACCTGGATGCGATTGAGAGCCGGGCGAGGGAGGAAGTGCGTCAGGACAACGAAACACTCGCGTGGTATCGAGTGCAGGACACGTTTCAAAGCTATATGCTGCATCAAGGTAAGAAATTTGTGAAACGCTTTGATGCCAATACCTACCTCCGCATCATTGATATGTGGTCAAGGTATGATGCCTGCCAGGAGGCTGGTGCGGAAAATCCATTGGAATTGTTCGGGAAGTGCGCAGACAACGGACATAAATTCCTCGTTTTCAGCATTGATTCTGACTTTTGTTTCTATCCTGAGGAGCAGGCCGAAATCGTCACAGGGCTCGAAGCCGCCAATGTGGATACCATGCATATCACCGTGCACTCGGATAAGGGGCATGATTCTTTTCTTCTCGAGCCGGCACTGTATACGCCGCACATTGCTTACGCGCTTTCGTCTTGAGGCATTTCGGCGGGTCATACCGTCGTGTGCGGGCGTGGAATTACGCTTCCATTACAGCCACATTGGGGGTAACAAAGAACGCGAGACCATGCGTGCATTGCTACCCATCTCTTTATTGTTGGCATCGATACTGTTGTCCCCCGCAGCTGACCTGTCGGCCTCGTTTCAAGAAAAAGCCTTGGCCGCCATGAAAAGCTCGGACCAGGGCACACGCAAGGCTGCCTATCGGACCTTCCAGCACCTTGGCAAGGAGTCGATGCCCGGCTACCGGAGGATATTACAAAAAGCCAAGCTTCACCACCAGGGGGCGATGCGTAGAGCCATGGGCACGCGGGGCAATCCCTATTCCGAACACGCCCGCCTCTTTGATGAAATTGGAACAGAGCGGGAACGTGTGATGGCACTGATTCACACCGACTGGAAAAAGGACCCCGCCAAGATCCGCATGCTCCGGAATGAGCTGGAGGGGATCGGACGGAATCACAAACGCTTGCACAGGCTGGTGGGATCTAACACTGTGTCTCTTGACAAGAGCATCACCGTTGCGTTTCAGGCCCTTGTGGAAATCGAATGGGAGCTACTGAGTATCGACCGGAGTGAAGACGGGGACAATGCCCACGACCTGCCCGACCAGGAAGAGCTGGAAGACATTGTCTACGAGGACAGTTTTGATGCTGGGGAATGGAGGGAGCAGTTGGATAAATGGAATACAACCAAAAAAGCGGCGGCGGATATGGCCGCTGCTAAAAAACACAATGCCGAAAGCAAATGGGCCAATGGAAGCCAGAGGGACTTTTCCAATCATCTTAATGATGAGCGGGCCATTATGGGCTTGCCCCCACTGCTATTGGAAGAACGCTTGAGTGAAGCGGCATGGGGGCACTCGAACGACATGCGCACGGGCGGATTTTTTTCACATACCTCTCCGGTTCCCGGGAAAAAATCACCGGCCGACAGGGCGCGTAAAGCAAAATTCCAGGGTAGCTGGACAGGTGAGAACATCTATATGGGGTCGCCCTCGTATATCTCTGCCTATACCGGATGGTTCGGCTCTGACGGGCACCGATTCATCATGTTTACCAAGGGGGGTTCCAATGTGATAGGTGTCGGTGTTGACGGCGGGCACTGGACGATGATGACCGGTAGGCAGTGAGGGTGCCAAGACCGGATTTTTTGTTATTTTTGTTCGATTAGCCTTTCCAAAAGGAAAACGGCCGTTTTATATGGTGACGAACATGTAAACATTTTTGATATGCAGGCTACACTCCACGATCCCCTCAGCACGCAGTGCTGTGCCCCCATCACCCATGGTCGCCAGCTTGGTGATTGCCTGATTGCGAATCACAAGCTCACGGAGCTTATCAAAAACGAGCTGATGCAGGCGGGCTTCGATATAGTAGCCAACGACAAGGCAACGGACCGTACCCTGCACCTTCCGGTTGACCACTGGATAGAAGTAGGGGCATTGTGTCTTCTGGCAAGATCGGGGACACCGACCTGTCTCAGGGACAACCGGGGCGACCTGATCGCGTGGAAGGGCGCTAAGAAACCGGAGAACTGTAGTGGTGACATGGTGACGCAGGCACACTGTTTTCGTATTCGCTACCCATGGGACTTGTTGAAGCTCAATGAGGAGGTGCTCTCGTTGATGGAGAGCTCAGAGATTGCCGGAGACATCAACCCGCTGGCCTATGTGGACGGCCATCTGCATCTGGGAAAAGGGTCCGTGATCCTTCCAGGGGTCTACATTGAGGGCAATGTGATCATTGGTGAAAACTGCCGGATCGGGCCCAATGCGTATATCCGGGGCAACACATCGATTGGTGACCACTGCCGTATTGGAAATGCCGTTGAGGTTAAAAACTCAGTGATCTACCCGCATACAAATATTAAGCATTTGTGCAACGTGGGCGACTCGCTGATAGGCTCGCACGTCTACCTTGGCACCGGTACGGTTTTGTCAAACAACCGCCACGACGGCACCAATCACCAGTCCTTGGTCAAGGGGAGGCTGGTAGACACCCAGCGGATGAAGTTTGGTGCAGTCATTGGGGACGGCGTACATACGGGAGTCAATACCTGTGTCTACCCGGGCAGGAAGATCGGAACGGGGCGCATGACCACCCCGAACACGATCGTGGATAAAGACCTCATGCCGAATGTGATGGGTACCCCAAGGTCATCGACCTATCAGATTTAGTGCGACGGATCGGTGAGTTCGGATGGGAGTTCGCCACCATGCCGGATATCCGCGGAGGTTTCTTCGAAGATGACGTCTTCGGCAATGTTGGTGGCGAGGTTGCCGACGCGTTCAAGCCAGCGACAAACGAAAACCAGATCGAGGTAGTCGCGGTAGTGGGCGGTTTCACCTTCGAGTTTCCTGGAGAAAAAGCGAGAGGTGCTCTTGTGGGCTTTTTTCAAAAGCGTTTCCCGCTCGATCACGGTGAGTGCCAGGTCGGCGTCACCATCGCTGTAGGCGGTCACTGAATCAGCCAGCATCCTGGCAGCGACTTGATAGAGGCCTTCGATACGGGCAATTTCAGGAACCGCATCGTTTTTCAACATTTTACGGGCCCGTTTGGCAATACTGACGGCTTGGTCGGAAATGCGTTCCAGGTTGGTCGCCGTTTTCATGGTTCCGATGACCAGACGCAAATCGCTGGCAACGGGTCGGAAGCGGATGATCAGCTGCATACCCAGGTTATCGATGAGGATCTCAAGCTGATCCTCATCCTCATCATCGACAATTGCCTGGTTACAGAGTTGTTTGTCCCTTTGAAGAAGGCCTTTGATGGCATTTTGGAGATTGCGTTGAGTACCCGCCGCCATGGTCAGCGTGGTTTCCTTGAGTTCCTGGATAGCCGCGTTGAACGTGCTGAGGATATGTTCGTTATTGTGCATGTTATTGATGGTGTGAAGTGGTAGGGGGAATTAGCCGAACCTACCGGATATATAATCCTCGGTTTGGCTAACAGACGGGTTGGTGAAAATGTGAGACGTTGATGCGTATTCGATGAGCTCGCCGAGGTAGAAGAAGGCGGTGCGGTCGGAAATACGACTCGCCTGCTGCATCGAGTGGGTGACGATAACAATGGTAAAGTCCTTGCGTAGTTCGAGCATCAACTCCTCCACCTTGGCCGTCGCAATCGGGTCGAGAGCAGAGCAGGGCTCGTCCATGAGGATGACCTTGGGGCGCACAGCAATGGTGCGGGCAATGCAAAGGCGTTGTTGTTGGCCGCCTGAGAGACCGAGGGCAGAATCCTTGAGCCGGTCTTTGACCTCGTCCCAGAGCGCTGCACCGTGCAGACTGCGTTCCACGGCTTCATCGAGCAGGTTTTTCTTTTTTATCCCCTGGATGCGCAGCCCGTAAGCGACGTTGTCGTAGATGCTTTTGGGAAACGGGTTGTATTTTTGAAACACCATACCGACTTGTTTGCGTAGCTCGATGGCCGAGACGTTCCTGGCATTGATGTCCTGTCCCATGATCTGGATGTGGCCATTGGTGATACAGGCGGTTTCCACCAGGTCATTCATCCGGTTGAGGCACCGTAGCAAGGTTGATTTACCACAGCCCGATGGCCCGATAAATGCCGTGACTTGCCTTTCCGGGATGTCCAGGGTGATGTTGCGGAGGGTGTTGGTTTTTCCATGATCATAGGAAAATGACAGGTCGTCGATTTTGATCATCGGTTTCTCGAGTTCCATGCCTTTTTCGGTGGTCGCCTTCGTTGATCGATGCCTAACATGGGCTGGGTCCTGGCGCAAAGGGGCGTCTGGTGACTGCGGACTGGCGACGGCTACTGCCTGGGCAGCCTGGTTTGCTGTTAGGTCAAGGCTGCGTATTTCCTGCTGGTTCATAAGATGAGTGGTGTTTGTCAATGAATGGTTGGGTTGCGGGATGTTTACCATTTGAGTTTTTTACGGATTCGGATGCGCATCCAGACTGAGACAGCCGCAAAAAACATCACGATGAGCATAAAGACCATCACGGAGCCGTATTGCATCGGCTCGGTGTATTCCGACTGTGGGATGCGGCCGGCCACGGTGTAGATGTGGTAGGGGAGTGCCTGGACGGAACTCTGGAGAAAATCGAGGAAGGCATCGAACCCAGTGGATTTCAGGCCCTGCCACGGGAGTTCTGATTTTTCCGCCACCGCCGCGGTGAACATGATCGGTGCGGTTTCTCCGGCAACACGGGTAATTCCTAACACGGAGGCGGTTAGGATACCTGGAAAGGCATACGGCAGAACGGCAGTCCGGATCGATTGCCACTTGCTGGCGCCCAAGGCAAGCGATGCTTCCCGGAATCCCATGGGCACGGCTCGCAAAGACTCTTCACATGAAGTAATGATCACCGGTAAGACCATCATCGCCAGGGTAAATCCGCCAGCAATCAGGGAGGTGCCCCAACCTTGCAGGGAGAGCCAGATCCATCCGTCGTAGATGAGTTTGTCACCGCTGGCAGCAGCTTGTGTGCTGAGCTGGCTGCTGTTCAGGTTGGATTGGTCTACGACCAGGATGTGTTGCTCCTCGATGGTGCGAAGATCGGGGGCGGAGCCGAGCTTGACGAGGGGAACCATGAATGTGGTTGAAGCTTTTGGAGTGGATGTGACGCATGGAGCCAGAATCACAAACAACCCAAGACCAAACAGTCCGAAAACAATGGACGGAACACCTGCCAGATTAAGCATGGCAAGGCGGACGGTTTTGACGAAGGAGCCGCCATGGGCGTATTCGTTGAGGAAAATCGAAGCGGCAATACCCGTGAACAATGCGATGACCATACAGATGACGACCAGCAAGCCGGTGCCAATAATCGGCCCTAACACCCCGCCGCCGGAATATGAATGTGTTTCTTCGCCGGTGGTTTTGAATTTTCCGGTGGATTCGTTCGCTGAAGCGATGCTTTCCCGGTCTTCAGTATCGAGCTGAATCTCGGTGTCCCTGGTGATGTCAAAGCGGATATAGGGAGTGCTTTTGACGATGCTGCTGACCCGGGTGGTCAGAAGGCCGGGGTTGCAAGCAATGAGCTGACTCCAGAACGCCTTGGGCACAGTCAGTTGGGGCTCATCAGCGTTGACGATGACGGCCCCTGTGCTGGTGTTATGAAGGTGCTGGACGCCGTATTTCTCGAGAATGGCCAGTGCGGCCCGGGTTGTCGCATGTGAACCCGCTGAGAGTGTGAAGTCATGGAACGTGCGGGTGAATGGAACAGCCTGCTCAGCCTTGACCGGAAGGGTCCCGCGCTCGTCCTCATCAAAGGCGGCATAGAAAGTAGTCGCATCAATGGTGATTGTCTGCTCATGGGGGACGACCGTGCGGTTGATTTTGTCCGGCTCGTCGTCGGCAAATGTCTGGCGCATTTTAAAAACGAGTGGCGTGGGCACCAAAGCATCATGGGCCGCTTTGCCAATGGGGTATTCACCGGCAGCGACCGTCACTTTGAAGTCGCTGAGCTTGATGTCACGCCGGGTGATGTCTGACGGCAGCAGGGAGGCATCGGCTTCCCGGAGGCTGTGATAGTCGCTGTCGGATAGGCTGATTTTTTTATCGGCTGCAAGCTGGAACCCAACCGGGCAGTCGGTGTCGCGTCCTGTGTATGCCAGGCGGAAACCGGGATTGAGGCTTTCCAGTTCCATGAGGTAGCCGTTGCCGATGCGGGAGTTGGCAAGCAGGTCGAACTGGACAAATTCCGTGGTGTGATCGTACTCCGTCACATTGTCCAGCCAGCTTTCGGCATCCGGATTGTTGGCGAGCAGCCCCTCGAAATTGTCGGCCGGGATCTCCACACCCCGGCTTTTCTCGACTTGGTTGACAAAGAGGGTTTGAGGTTTTTTGGTGAAAAACGACCAGCCTTTTTGCCAGAGCACGGGGGCACCGTTATAGAGGATGTTTCCAAAAATACCGAGGGCCGCCAGAATGATGGAGTAGGTGAAAAAGACGAGCATCAGCCTGACCAAAGTTTCCTTGGCATGCTGTGGGTTGCGCTTTGCGCAAAATGGATGGTTGGTTTCTTCCATGGTTATGATGGGAATAGCGGAACAATGAAGGGGGATGATCAGGAATGTTTGCTGAGCCTTCTCAGGATCGTCTGGGCAAGGTAGTTCAGTGTCAGGGCGATGATGAAAAGCAGTAGGCCGACCATGAACAGGGCGCTCCAGTGAAGTGAGCCTTGTTCGACTTCACCGATTTCCTGGGCCATGATTCCTGTCATGGAATGTGCAGGATCGGAAATGGAATCAGGGATGGCAATACGTCCGCCCATCACCAGGAGGACGACCATGGTTTCGCCAATGATACGGCCAAAACCTAACAATACAGCGGCGATGATACCTGATCCACAACTTGGCAGGATGACTCTGAAGACGGTTTGCAAATTGGTGGAGCCGAGGGCGAGAGCCGCTTCTTTGTAGGCCTTGGGCACATTGTTCAAGGCATCCTCCGCGAGGGTAAACACGGTGGGGATCGCCATGAGTGCCAGCAGGATACCTGCTGTGAGAATCGTTTTGTCCTGCTCCACCGGAAAGCTGGGAAGCCAACTGATGAGTGGGTTTTGCGAGTGTTCCTGAATGAGGGCTCCAACGACCACAACGCCGAGGAAGGCCATGACGATCGAGGGTATGGCACCAATAAATTCAATGATAGGCTTGATCCACCGCTGTTCGAAAGGAGATGAGAGACGGTTGACATAGATCGCTCCACCGACGGCAAAGGGGATGGCCAGCATGATGGCGACAAGAGCAACCAAACACGACCCGGCAAGGAGAGGCAGGACACCGTAGAAGTCCTGCCATGACGAGTTGGATACCCATTGGGTGCCCATGAAAAATCCGCTCAGCGCCTGACCATAGCCGACCGGCTTGGTGTGTGACCATGCCTCCATTTTCTCCCGCTTGGACGCGACGGTGACAAAGAACTTTTTGCCGAGAGAATGGATTTTGTCGATCCGGCTTCTGGCCTTAGGTCCGTCAAAGGCGTCTGCCCCGGGGAGTGAATCAAGTGCGAGCCTGGTGTGTTCAACCAGTTGTTTTTGAACGCTGAGATGCTCGTCGAGAGATTGGTAGAGCGGCTGGTTGAGCCGGTCGTAGTCAGGGGTTTCCGTGAGGATGCGCTCGGCTTTGATGAGGTCGATCTTGCGTTGCTCCCCGCTGGTTGCCAGCCGGGCCTTGGTGAGTTGGGCCTCTTTGCGCTCAGCCGCCGTGGAATGGGTTTCTGCCTGACCCTTGTTGTCGGAGGCGATCAGGCGGTATTTTTTCAGGTAGGCGGCAAATGCATCTTGCGGAGCGACGAGCATTTCGCGGGCTTCCTCCAGTTGTTGCATATGTGGTAAAGCACGGACGATGGCGGTCTCTTTTGCTTCGAGTTCCCGGATACCCTTGATGAAACCCGTGGTTTCTCCGGTGATGATGTTGTCGGTGACGGATGCCCTGATGTCATCAAGATACTTGGTGTCGGTAACGAGGCTTTTGTTATCGAGATCTGAATAGTCGATTTCGCTGAGTATTTCCCGGGACCGGTTCCTCAAGGTGGAGATTGATTCAGCAACACGATCTTTCGCACGCTGGATATCGGCCTGTACCGGGGGCTGTTGGGCCAGTGTGTTTTCGAGATTACTCTGGGCGCGCTGGACATCTTTGCGCTCGGCGATCAGCTTTTTCTGGGCCTTGTTTTTGAAGTCACTGTGAACGGCCTCCAGATCATAGAGTGCGCCAAGGCGATGTTTTAGTTCGTAGGCCGGAACTTGTGAAGCAAGTGAGGATAGCTCTTTCTGGGCCTCAAGCTGGTCGGACGCATAGTCCGTGAATTCCTGACCGGACAGTCGATAGAGAGTCAGGCTTTGTTTATACTGGGGAAGGAAATTCCAGGCATGGAATGCGAGAAACCCGACGATGAGAAAGATAAGGATGACCGCCAGGGTGGCATTACCACCAAAGAAGTACTTGATGGCCTCCTGTTTTCCAATGCCAAGTATGCTGAAGCCTGAGGGTTTGCCAAAGGTGACATCTTTTTTGGATCGTTTTAATGAACTCATGCTGTGACAGGGGAAGTCGGGGAGGAGGGGGCGCAGGCTGGTGATTGCAGGAAAAGGAATAGTGGGGGGCACCGCACATGAAATGATCATATGCGGTGCCCGGAGTTGGTGGTGAACCATCGGGTAGCCGTCTTGTGTTACCCGACGGAACCAAGCGCTTTGTCAGGGTTACTTGGCAGGGATGAATCCAACTTTGCTGATCACCTTGGCTGCTTCCTCAGAGGTGGTAGCCCACGTGATGAACTTGGCGGCCTCACCAGCTGGCTGGCCTACGGTGTAGTAGTAGAGATTGCGGGAGAGGGCGTAGTCTTTAGCCTTGTCGGGGGTAGGCAGCACGCCATCGACGGATGCTGGGGAGATGCCGTCGCGCTTCACGTAGGCGAGCCCGACGTAGCCGATCCCGTTGACATCCTTGGCTACCGCGTCAGCAATCTGAGTGTTGCCAGCCATCTTCTGGGTATTCTGACCATAGTCCTTCTTGCCCATACCGAGCTTTTGGAAGGTTTTGTATGTGCCGGAGGCGGTGTTGCGGGTGTAGGCATTGATTTTGCCCGCCTTGCCACCGACCTCGGACCAGTCAGTGATGGCGCCTGTGAAGATGCCCTCGATTTGTTCCCTGGTCAGTTGCTTGACGCCATTGGCTTCGTTGACGATCACAGCGATCATATCAACTCCGGCAACGTGCTCAATGAGCTCCTGGCCCTTGGTGGCGAATTGGTTTTTCTCCTGTGCCTTGACTGCGCGGGATGACATGCCGAAATCAGCCGTGCCGTCGAGCAGGGCGGTGAAACACTGGGAAGAGCCTTCAGCCGCGATTTCAAAGTTCACGTTGTTACCGGCGGCTTTGTAGGCCTCGGCCAGCTGGGGGACCATTTTGGCACCGAGTGTGTCGGAGCCCTTGATGACGAGTTTGGACTGGGCCTGGGCTGTGCTGCATAGTGCAAGACCAGCGAGGAGGGATGTAGCGGATTGAATCAGTTTCATAGTTTTTAGTTGGTTGGTAGTGATGTGCCGCTCTCTTTTTTTGTCAGCGACGTGCAGTATTTCGCACGGACACCTGCGGTTGGCAAAAAATGATGCGTTACAAAAGCGACACATTCGGCTAGGTGTGTGACCATTCCGTCACACATGAAGATTGAGTGCTGGACGGCCTATGGGTGTAAGCATCGGGCGTAAACCAATCAAAGACATGCAAACGATCCTAGTCATCGAAGACGAAGAAGATATCGCAGACCTTGTGGCCTTTAACCTCAGGAGAAACGACTATCAGGTAGAACTCTCACCGGACGGCCTGAAAGGTCTTGCCGCAGCCAAATCATTGTTGCCGGACCTGGTTATCCTCGATTTGATGATGCCGGGAATGGATGGGATTTCTCTTTTTAAAGAGCTCAAGAAAGATGCTGCGACGAGGGCTATCCCCGTGATTATGCTAACAGCTCGTGGGCAGACGGAGGACAGGATTCTCGGACTGGAAGTCGGTGCGGATGATTACATGACCAAGCCATTCAGCCCCAAGGAGCTGATGTTGCGGGTGAAGAATTTACTCAAGCGGTCAGGCAGGACTGCCAGTGGTGCCGAGCTGGTTTGCGGTCCGTTCAGGTTTGTGAAAAATTCCCTGCTCTTCTATGTTGATGGGGAGCAGACAGATCTAACATCAACGGAGTTCAAGTTGATGCTTTATCTGTGTGAACGGAAAAACACGCCACAGGACCGCCATGATATCCTGATAGAGGTGATGGGATACAGCGGTGAGGTGCAAAGCCGGACCTTGGATACCCACATGAAACGACTACGCCAAAAGTTGGGCGTGCGCGCGGATATGCTGGAAACCGTCAGAGGCGTAGGTTATAAGG
Source organism: Akkermansiaceae bacterium (assembly GCA_024233115.1). Lineage (NCBI taxonomy): Bacteria > Pseudomonadati > Verrucomicrobiota > Verrucomicrobiia > Verrucomicrobiales > Akkermansiaceae > Akkermansiaceae bacterium. Next base: position 28,017 of record JACKQB010000007.1, on the reverse strand, counting down.
TTTCTATTCCCACATCCTGACAGTTCATGCTAGAAACCCTTCTGATCATCGTTGTAATCATCCTCAGCGGGATGCTTGTATTGCAGCACAGGCAAACCTCGAAGGACCGGATTGTGCAAGAAAGGCGGAACCGTGAGGTGCGAAAAGACGCGTTGCGCGAACGCGATCAGCTCCTGGATGCACTTGGCGATGCCTTTCTTCTGGTGGATGATACCAGTCATATTGTTTTCGCCAACGACTATGCACGGAAATTAGTAAAGGGGCGGCGACTACAAGGCCGGAGTCTCATGGAGGCCTTTCTTGATGACCAGTTGTCGGTTGCCATTATGAAGTGCATTCGCACGGGCAAGCCGATGCAGGAGCGCGTGATCCTGCACTCCGCCTTTACACCGCTCGGCTCTGCCGGGGAACAGGCTGTGAGTGCCTGGGTCATTGATGCAGCACCGATGGAGCAGCATGGAGGTGAAGGCCTTACCCGCGTGGTTATCCGGGATGTGACCGTCGAGTACCAGGCCGACCAGGTTCGGCGCGATTTTGTAGCCAATGCTTCCCATGAGCTGCGCACCCCGATGGCGATCATCAATGGATATTTGGAAAACCTACTCGACGACGATGTTCTGGAAGAGCCGGAAACCGCGAGGAAATTTCTCGGCACGATGCGTAAACACGGCCAGAGGATTACGCGTCTGGTCGAGGATATGCTGGTGATTTCCAAAATGGAGTCAGGTGATTCCATGGTGTTGAACAAAGATGAGTTTTCGATCAAGGGTTGCGTGCAGGATGTGCAGGATCGTCTGGAATCCATGATTGCCAAGCAGCATGCCCGGATTGTCATCGATGTTTCGCCTGATGATTTGTCGATAATCGGCGACCGTTTTTATTGGACGCAGATCATTTTTAATTTGGTGGAAAATGCACTCAAACAAAACCCGGAATCTCCTCTCAGGGTGACGGTCAAGGCGTGGAAGCAGGATGGAGCCACGAGGATATCGGTGTGTGACAATGGAATCGGGATTCCCTCCGAAGACCTTCCTTATATTTTCAAACGCTTTTACCGGGTCGAAAAACACCACTCACAAAGCGAGGTCAAGGGCACCGGTCTGGGGCTGTCGATTGTGCGACGTGCCATCGAAGCGCATGGAGGAGTCATTCATGCTACCTCTGTCCCGGGGCAGGAAACGTGTTTTACGATTTCACTTCCCCATCAGGATTAGTCGTCGTGCGGCAGGGGGCTTACTCCAGCGGCAGTTCGCCAGGGGCGGCGTGTGGATGCTCGTCATCTTTGCCAATGAGGGCATGGATGACGTTGGCGGCGAGGATAAACGCGGCACCGAAATAAAAGAGAGGGTTTAACTCTTCATATTCGTGGAAAATAACAGCGGCTAGGAGGATGCCGTATACCGGTTCGAAATTCAACGCGAGGTTACTGGCGAAGGCGGTGAATTTTTCCAACAGCCTGATATGAAATGAAAACGCCCATACCGTGCATACAGCGGACAGCAGCCCGATCCAGACCCAATCCATTCCTGATGGTAGTTGTGTTAGAACAGGCATGCCTGTGGATGTCGTGAAAATGAAGCATATGATCACAGCACCAAGCATCTCGTAGAGTGTCAAAGTCTGAGGAGCAACACCCTCAAGCGCGAATTTTCGATTGAGCACCGGAATGAGCGATGCCAACAATGCCGAGAGCAGGGCACAGCCAAGGCCGAGGGCATGATCCCATGAGGCGCCTGCAATCAATAACAGTCCGGGGATCACCATCAGACCGATGATCAACTCACTGAGCCTGGGGTTTCGACGATTGAACATGGGCTCGGTAATCGAGGTGAAAAACGAGGTGCTCGCCATGCCAGCCAGGCAGATGGAGATGTTTGCTAGCTTGATGGCTCCGAAAAAGGTGATCCAATGGATACCAAGAATGATACCGACGCCCATGGCCCGGACGATAAACGCGCGGTTCACCCGGATGGGCGCACGCCTTGAGACGGCAAGCCATGCCAGCATGATTATCGCCGAGAGCCCAACCCGCCATAACACGAGTATGGGCGCAGGCAGGGTGATCATACGCCCGAGAATCGCGGTGAAAGCGAGGATGAGGATCAGAAACTGAAGCTGAAGATAGGGGCGTTTCATGGGAGCGGCTGGCGAGCACAGGGCATGGAAGAATGGGAGCGGGGGAAAATGGGGTACCGTAAAAACTCGACTTCTGGGGTTGGCTTACACGATGTTGTTGCGCCGCTGCGTAGTGACAATGGAGCCTAAATACAACAAGCAAAACGGTGATACGTGCAGGCCTTCGTTTTTGACGGAGGCCCGGGCGACCCTGCTCCTGGCCCTGCCTCTGATTGCGGGACAGGTGGGGCAGATGCTGATGGGGGTGACGGACACCGTGATGATCGGGCATGTGGGCATTGTCCCCCTGGCGGCGTCGACGTTTGCCAACACGCTTTTGATGGTGCCGATGTTGTTTGGTATTGGCCTCCTGACCTCCGTCTCGGTCCGGGTTTCCCAGGGGCGGGGGGCACAGCGGGTCGATGATGTGAAGGCGGCGGTGCGAAACGGCACATGGCTTGCTCTGGGCCTGGGTCTGGTCGTGGTGGCGGGTATCAGTGCACTGATGCCAGCACTTGACATGTTTGGCCAGGCTCGGGAAGTCGTGGATGCGACTCCCGGTTATTTGTTTCTAGCCGCCTGTTCAATGGTTCCCGCTTTGGTGGCGATGGCATGGAAAAATTATGCCGATGCCCTGAACCGACCATGGGTGCCGTTCTGGATCATGCTTTCAGGCGTGATGTTGAATGTCTTTCTGAATTGGTTGCTGATTTTCGGAAACTGGGGCCTGCCAGCACTGGGATTGGAAGGGGCTGGTTGGGCGACGTTGCTCTCGCGCTGTTTTACTGCACTGGCTCTCTTTCGGTGGATCTCCCGGTCTGCGCAAGTGAGGGATTGGAGTCCAAAGCGTTGGTTGGGTGGCTTGCGGGTGCAGGAAATGAGGTCGCTGTTAGCACTGGGGATTCCTGTCGGGCTTCAGCTCGTTGCCGAAGTCTGTGCTTTTGCAGCGGGTTCTTTGATGATTGGTACGATCGGAGTGGCTGCCTTGGCCGCCCACCAGGTTGCCCTGACCTGCGCATCGACCTCATTTATGGTGCCGTTAGGAATTGCGATGGCTCTTACGGTTAGAATGGGGGAGGCATCCGGTGGCGGTGGTGCTACAAGGCAGAGGACAATCCTCCTCGGTGGCTGGGCGTATGGCTTGTTGTTTACCGGGATGTCAATGCTGGCATTTCTCCTTTTTGGCCGATGGATTGCATCGCAAATCGTCAACGACATCGAGGTAATTGAACTGGCGACAGGATTATTGCTGATCGCCGGTGTCTTCCAGATTTTCGACGGATCACAGGTCATTTCCTCGTCGGCACTGCGTGGTATGGGCGATGTTAGAATTCCCGCCAGCCTTGGAATCCTGGCCTACTGGGTGGTCGCCATTCCCGCAGGTGCCTACCTCGCCTTTTCCTATGGACTTGGAGCGCGCGGTGTCTGGTGGGGGCTCGCCCTGGGACTGGGGGTCGCGGCCTTGACCTTGGGTATACGTGTCTGGCGGGTGGCCGGGGTGAAGCCGTGTTTGGTGGCACTTAAATAAAAATGGCCCGGATCGAGGCTATGACGACATGATATCCAGGATTTTGCTGCAGTCGTCCTCGCAGGGCGATTGTTTGACCAGCTCGTAGCCAAAGGTTTCCTTGAAGGAGACAGCGCCCAACTGGCCGTCGAGGATTTCAAAGTGGTCGGTGGTGACAAAGGCGGGGTGACAGAATCCGGCGGCGTGGCAGAGCTTGAGGATCTCATGGCGCAGGGTGACGATGTAGTTGGCGAGTCGGGCGGCTTTTAAAGTGGGGTCGAGCCCCCGCATCAGCCATTTGTTATGTGTGGCAACACCAGCCGGGCAGTGGCCGGTGTGGCAACGCTGGGCTTGGATGCAGCCGATCGATAACATCGCCTCACGTGCGACAGAAACCATGTCGCAGCCAAGCCCGAATGCGAACAAGGCGTCCATGGGGAAGCCTAGTTTGGCAGAGCCGATGAAGACGATTTTTTCTGTCAGGCCGGCGCGTGAAAAAATGGCGTAAACCCGGGCGAAGGCGAGCTTGAATGGCAGTGCGACGTGATCGGCAAAGACCAGGGGGGATGCGCCGGTGCCGCCCTCGCCGCCATCGATCACGATGAAGTCGACACCTCGTTTTCCATCCTGCATGAGGCTAGCGAGATCGTGCCAGAAATCGAGCTGGCCGACCGCCGATTTGATACCGACAGGAAGCCCGGTCCTGGCAGCGATGTCTTCTACAAAGTCCAGCATACTGTCCGCATCGCTGAAGGCGCTGTGGCGTGAGGGGCTTGCGCAATCACGGTCCCTGGGAATACCCCGCGCCACCGAGATTTCAGCCGTGATTTTTTCCTTCGGGAGGAGCCCTCCAATCCCCGGCTTCGCCCCCTGGCTGAGTTTGACCTCGATCGCCTTGATGGCAGGGTTTGCCTCGATGGTTCTGAGTAAAACCTCCATCGAGAAGCTGCCATCCGCGGCACGACACCCGAAGTAGCCTGTGCCGATCTGGAGAGTGAGGTCACCACCGTGCTGGTGGTGGATGGAGACCCCGCCTTCGCCGGTGTTATGCATGCAGCCAGCGATGCTGCATCCCTTGTTGATCGCCTCCACCGCGGCACTACCCAGCGAGCCAAAGCTCATGGCGGAGACATTGACGACGGAACGTGGCCGAAACGCTTTTTCCCGCCCGCGTGCCGCCCCCATGACCTTGGCACAGGGGATGGTGTGAAGAGGATCGAAGTTGCTCTCACCCTTTGCGATTTCGAGGTGGGGAAATGTCGTCTGTTTGAGAATGAGATAGTTTGGAGTCAGTTCGATGTCGTTGTCGGTGCCGAAACCAAAGTAGTTGTTCTCTTTTTTCGATGAAGCGTAGACCCAGCGGCGCTGGTCGCGGGAAAAGGGACGCTCCTCGTCATTGTTGGTGACGATGTATTGGCGCAGCTCCGGTCCGATGGCTTCAAAGATATATCGGAAGTGGCCTAAAACAGGAAAGTTCCTCAAAATGGCGTGCTGTTTTTGCAAGAGATCGTAAATGACGATGATGACTAACAGGGCTCCTATGACAATGAGGGTGATGATAGACCAATGCATGTTTTTGAGATGAGGTGGATGATAAGAATACAGTGTACCCTACGCCGTATGAACTCCAGCAGATTTCATGTTTATGTTGACTGGCGTGTTGCCTCATTGATTTCCTACGGCCAGTCGCACGCTGATCCGGGTGGTGGAGACGCGGCCTGCATCGTCCATGGCTTGCACCTCGTAGTCGCCCACAATGGGCTGCCAGACGAGCGGTTCGGCAGGGGCGCTGGCTCCGAGGTAGCGGCGGTCGGCGAACCAATGGATCTGGCGGATATCAGGCGCGGCATTGGCTTCGAGAAGCAGGCGGTTTTGTCCCGGCGCATTTGCCTGGATGTAGTAGGTGAGTGCGGACTGGGGGCTGGTTATTTTTGGCGGTGGTCCGATGGTGGTCGCGTGATGCGGAATATCATCGGCGCCAAGCTGCCGGGAGTTGGCCCGGGGAAAGCCCGCGTTGCGAAACTGTTCGAGTCGGTCGGCAGGCCAGACCTCTACCACGGTATCACCGGATTTCTGGTGGACTTTGCAGGAGGTGATCGGGGAGACTCCACCGATGAACCAGCCGTCGCGGCGATTCGGACAAAGCTTGCAGGCGAGGTCACCGGAAACCGCGCAGACCGGCACCCGGACCACGTCCGGCGGCCGGGATTCCTCCGAGGGCACCGCGTTGAGTTTGAGCCGGGTGGCGGTTTGCCAAAGGAGCGTCGCCGCCGTTTCGTGGGCGAAGAGTCCGGGCATGCCCCGACCATTGAAGTGGCCCACCCAAACGCACAGCACCCAATCTCCCATGACGCCACAGGCCCAGGCATCGCGGAAGCCGTTGGACGTTCCGGTTTTGCATGACAGCCCGATCGGCGCTCCGGGTTCCGTGCATCTTAGTGCCTCCAAGGTGAGCCAGCACGCTTCCGGAGATAGTTTGCCCGGCTCGGGATGGGCTAGTTGCGCGTAGAGCATTGCCAGGTCCTCCAGCCGCATCTCGGTGGCTCCGATCGCCAGGGCCAGGCCGTGGCTGCGTTGTGGCAGGTCCACACCGGACGACCTTAGAAAACCCTCCAATCCGCCGCCGGGTAAACGATTCGCCAACTCGATGGCCGGGATGTTGCGACTGCGGCGCAGTGCCTCGCAAGCCGCGATGGGGCCGAGAAACAGGTGGTCGCTGTTCTCTGGATTGTAGCCGGCGAATCGTATCGGTGCATCATCTAACAATGTCTGTGGCTGGATGAGTCCAGCGTCCAACGCGAGCGCATAGATAAACGGCTTGAGCGTGGACCCGGGTGAGCGCCAGGCACGGGTGCCATCGACCTGGCCGGAGATAGCGACATGATGGAAATCGGCTGACCCGACACTCGCCCGGATCTCTCCGGTGGGTGCGTGCAGCAAGACAGCGGATGCGTTGCGCAGCCCTTTAGCGTGCCAGCGGCTCAGGAAATCACGGATCGACTGTTCGATGACATGCTGCTGTGTTAGATCGACCGATGTAGCGACCGTTAGGCTGTCGCTGTTTTCCCGTAATCGACGACGCGCCAGATGGGGTACCTCGCGGGGGATGGCCGTCGGCACCAGATTGAACTCGATATCCAGCTCGTTGGCTGGTTCGCCGTGGTTGGCGCGCAGGCGGGTCATGAGTCGGGCCTGGGCGACAGCTAACAGGTGGTTGCCACCGCTGCGTGGTCGGCGGGCGGTGGGGCTCTGCGGAATGACGCTGAGGCTGGCGGCTTCTCGCAGGGTCAATTCCGATGCGTCCTTTCCGCACCAGCGAAAACTTGCGGCGCGGACACCCTCCACATTTCCGCCGTAGGGTGCGATGGTGAAATAGGCTGCGGCAATCTGCTGCTTCGAGTAATGGCGCTCTAACTGGATCGCACGGAAAATCTGCTCGCATTTACCCCAGAGCGATCGTGTTTTAAGCCCCCAGCGCAGTCGACTCAGCTGCATGGTGATCGTGGAGCCACCGCCAAGATTTTGCCCCGAGACCAGCCCCCATCCGGCGCGTACCAAAGACCGTCCATCCACGCCGGAGTGGTTGAAAAAACGCCGGTCCTCCATTTCCAAAGTAGCCTCCAGCATCTCGGGGGCTAGATCGTCCAGCGTGGTCGGCAGGCGGAGCATTCCGTCGCTGGTGGTTGTTAGAAAAATGACCTGGCCATCGCGGTCGAGCACGGTGCGCGAGTATTCCAGCTCCGGGGGGAGGAGATCGGGCTTCGGTAAATACGCGTAGGCGAGCGCCAGTAAGACCGACAGGCATAGAAAAGCAGCACCGGTCTTCAGGAAGCGGCGGTAGTAGGTCTTGAGCTTGGTTTGAACGGGTGTCATTTACTGACGTGGCTGGATAAGGATTTTTCCGCCGGCGCCGTTTGCCCGGACTTTTGCTTCGTACATGTCCTCGGCATAAGGCGGTGGCACCAGGAAGGTTCCGGCGCAGGTAGGGCGTAGCGCGTATTTCAGCGTGAGCGATCCCTCGGCGCGCAGCCCGAGATAGATCAGTGCGCGGTCTTCGCGGATGTCGACGTAATCGGTGCCTTGACGTGTCGCGAGTCCGGGGCGCAGTGAGTCTGGCTCGCCGGGGGGCGCAAACTCAAAACCGCCGGGCAGCATCTCGGTGATCGCGAGGTTTGGCATCTCGGTTTTTGTCAGGTTGCGAATGGTGAGTGTCGCAAACAGGGTTTCACCCAGCTTGCCCTGCGTGACCGCTTGTCCGTCGGCATTGACCAGCTCACGCAGCACTTCGATATGGGTTGAGCTGGCTTTCTCGGGCAGGTTTTTTGCAAAGCCTTTTTCGATCGTCTGATACCACGCGCCCAAGCCCTCGGGTGAGTTCTCGGCGAAGAAAAACCGGGTCATTCCCTCCGGCACCTTGACCTGCAACTGCCCCGTCGCTGGCTCGGCGAGCACCTTGACATCCTTACCCTGCACCGAGGCGATACCCGCCTTGACGCCATTGCTCGCCGCCAAGTCCGAGTAGGCCTTGAGCGCCTGAATACTCCAGGCGGCGGAGAGCGTGTGGAAGTCCGCGGCCTCGATCATCTGCGTCAGCGGCCTCATCTCCCCGTAGGTGAGTTTTTTAGCCATCTCCGGGAAGTGTCGGCAGAGGATCGTGAAGGCCGTCGCTTCATTGGCCAGCTTGCTGGTGTAATAGTAATAACCGTATTCCCAATTGTCCGGTCGTGGCCGTTTCAGTGCGGCGCGGTGTGCTTCGATCAGTGGTACGGCTGCGGATTCTTTTTTCAGAAGTCGCCAGGTAGAGGCCAGCCAGGCGGCTGTGGAATCGCGATGCCATATCTCCTTTGGCACCTTGGCATCAAGGTAGTCCTGGAGTTTGAGTGCGTAGTTGGTGGTGACTTCCTCATTTCTCGTTAGAAGGTAAATCGCCGATGCCCGCATCTCTGCTTCCCAGCGGGTTCGCCAGTAGTAGGTTCGACCATTGTGTTTGGTGGGATCGGTGATCTTGGCATCGGCCATGAAGCGCAGGCGTCGTAGCGTAGCCTGATAGAGTCGGGCCGGAACAGGGAATCCGCTGGCTTTGCAGTCGGTTAGAAAATGGCCGACGTAAACGGTGAGGTAGTCAAAGCCGTCCTGTTCATTGCTTCCCCAGTAGCCGAAGCCACCATTGCGACCCTGGCGGCGCGAAAGCTGGTTCATGGTATCGGCGATTGAGCGCGCAGCCTCTGCCTTATCGATTCCGAAATTGGCATCGTCTTTCAGCACTAGCCAGGGATAGGCCCGACTGACGATCTGCTCGGTGCAGCCGTGGGGATACTCTTTTAAAAAGGCCGCCAGCCCGTGAGCCAGACCAAGCGGCGTGGTGGAGATGATTGCCTGCCGTTCGGAGAATTCGTGAAACATGGGATGGTTTGTGGCGAGGTCGTGTGAGCCGTTGCGGAACCATCCGCTCTGGACCTTCGCCGCGCGAGCCACACCGGGACGCACACTGAAGGAGCTGCTGGACACCTGCCGGCTCTCACCGCTCGATGCGGTGAACTTCAACTCGGCATTTCCTAACAAATCTGTGGCGCGGCAGCGGTAGCTCACCGTGGTTTCCTTGCCTACTGGGATGGTTTGTGTTTCTGGTGCGCGGTCGATGATTTCCACACCCCCTTGGGATTCGACCTGCACTTTCACTTGATCCGTTGCGCCAGCGCCCTCCAATTGATTGGCCACAGTCACCGAGGCGGTGAATTCATCACCCGGAACCACGAACAGCGGCGTGGTTGAGGTCAGCACAAAATCGCCCTTCACGATGCTTGCCGCCTGCCCGACCCCGACCGCGTCCGGGGCCACCGCCACCGCCATGATCTTGAGTCTGCCGGCGAAGTATTCCGGTACCTGATAGATAACCTCCTTGCGCTCCGGCCCGCAGGGTACGAAGCCACTCCAGTAAATCACTGGCGCATCACGGCGGCGTTTGAAGGGGTTGAGTCCCAGTTTGAGCGTGGGAATGCTTGCGCTTTCCCCCTCTTCGCCATCACCACCGATCGCCATCGCCTTGCGAAGCAAGGAGAACTCGGGTAGCAGGACATCCATCAACTGATAGGTTTCCACCTCCAGCCTGGCTCTGGGTAGGAGATCGTGCAAGGGGTCCGGTGCCTGGTAGTTACTGACCAGATGGATACCCTCGTCCACCGCCCAAATGAGCATGTGGCCTTCTTGGGGGGCGGTATAGCCGATAGCCAGCCGCTGACCGGGGCGGACGCGATCCGGCGACTCCAGGGTGACGGCCATCTCCCGGTTTCCACGCGCGGCGGCGATGGGCATGATGCCACTGGCCAAGGGATTGAGAAAAACATCGGGTGAGTCCAGGGCGCGCGCCATCACGACGTGTAGGTAGGCTCCTCCTGCGAAATGATCAGGCAGGCGAATCTTCTGGACGGAGGACTTGGTATCACACTTAAACCACGTCTGGGCCAATACCTTGTCACGTTCAATCGTGATCAGGCCCGCTCCGGCAAACGGTGTGGTGAGGGAGAATTCCAGCTCTTCGCCGGGGAGCCATTTTTTGTCGGCAAATTTGATACCTAACTCGCCGCTGCGTTCCAGGTCCTTGGCGGCATCGCCTTTGCCTGCCACGAAAAACGGGATCGAGCATAGCGTTTGCCCCTGTGCGTTGCGGAATTCGTAACGGAACCGGCCGGGGTTGTCCAAAGGCAGGGCCAGCTTGTCTTCCTGTGCCGGGAGCGATACGGTAACGGTTTCCAGGGTCTCATCGCGCGAGTTCGATTGATAGGCCAGGTTGCCGTTTTTTTGTTTGGTTAGAATGGACACGTGTTTGGTCTGCACCAGCACACGAGTCAGGTCAGCCACAGCCACCGGCTTGCTGTCCGGACCGATCGCAACGACCCCGACCGATACCGGATCGCGGCCGTCGAGATAATGCAGATTCCGTGGTGTCTTGTGTCCGATGAGATAACGTTGACGGGAAACCAGGGTGCTGAGCTCGGTGCGGACGCCGCGACCGTCGTCTGCCTCGAAGCCCTCAAGCTCCACCCGTGCCCGCAGCATGGGAGCGGTGTGCGCTTCCAGGTTGAGAGGTAGGGTGGTGTGACCGTTTTCATCGGTCGTGGCATCGGCTAATGGAATCTGTTTGGTGACGAACCGCTTTGAATCCGGTATGCCGAATTGCCAGCCCGGCCACTTGGCGAAACTGGGTGTTGTCGGGGATAGAAAAAGCTTGCCAGCAACACGGCGTTTCGCGGCTGGGATGCCAAAGAGGGTGTCGAGCTGCACCGCTACTTGCAAGCCGTCGGGCGAACGCCATCCATCGCTTGCGCCCGGTTGGAATGTCGCCTTGATCTTTTGCCGGTCGGGCTGGAATTCCTCCACCCTGACGATCACCCCACCGAGGTAAACCGAACCCACTCGTGCAGCGGCATCGGCTGGTTTGGGGCGCACCAGTTGCACTCTCCATGGACCGGTGGGCGCTGTCTCCGCTGTCGGAATGGTCTTTGAAAAAACGCCACCCGCTTCCAGATTCAGCGAGTATCGACCGGCGACATCCTCTTTCGCGTTGTAAACCACCAGCTCCAGAGGTAGTCCTGTGAGGTCGCCCGACCAGTCGCGCTGGCGGACGATGCCGCCGATGTTGATGGCTTCGCCGGGCCGGTAAATTCCGCGCTCTGTGAAAAGCGAGGCTTCCAGCACGGATTCCTCGCTGTAGGCCACACCGCCGACATCGAAACGCGAGGTATCGAGGTGCCGATCGTTTTTCGCCCAGGGAATGAACGCGAGGTCGTCGCCTTTTTTTGCCACCACAGCCACCGGCTCCTGCTCCCGCTGCAAGCCGCGCAACGATGGAATCCCGGCCATTCCAAAGTCGTTGGTCGTGACGTTTTTCAGCACCGTGCCATTTTTGGATAGGACGGATATTTCGACACCCTGCACCGGACCTTGGGTGCTGAAGGACAGCACGTAAACGGAGCGGCTGCCATCGGCTGACTCCTTCATGATCAGGCCGAGATCGGTGACCAGGATGAATCGTTGATCCCGCGTTTGATCGCCGAGCGGATAGCTGCTGCCGGATGGCTGGCGGTAGCTGTAGTCGCCAGAGCTACGACCGGAGGGGATGGCGATCCAGTCCTTGTCCGGTGCTCCGTCCTCGGCGGCACCATCATCCGGGGTTCGGGGTCGCACGCCCTCAAGTGTCAGGTGAAACAAGCCATGCGTGGGTGCCGCCCCCGGCTGGGCTGCCTGGAGCAATGGGGAAAAATCGAAGGATGAATAATTGATGCTGTAGTCGCCGCTCTTCACAATCGGCTGCACGGATTGCTGGTAGTTAGAGATGTTTTCAAATCCAAATCCGCTACGGAAATGCGGCGACTCGAAGCTGCCGCGCGTCTGGCTTACCAGGTGATTGATCTGATTTGTCTGGACCCTTGCCACTGTGTAGCGGAGGTGGTCGAGGCCCCGCGACTGGACATTGAGTTTACGCTCTCCGTTCAGTGCCATGAGGCCGCCATTTCCCATCAAAGCGGCCTCTTTCGGGATTTCAGGAAGCGTAGTGACATCACGGAAATCCTCAGCCGTGACGAAGCCGCCGGGGCCGGAGGTGTCCTTGGGCACCTTGACAAAGACCTTGCCACCCGGTTGTGACGGGACGCGGAAGGCAATGATCGTTTCCATCGGCGGTGAATCCGCATGGGTGATACGCTCTAACGAAAGCTTATGTGATCGCGCCAGAACCTCGTCCGTCACGTTCTCCTTGGTCCACGCAATGGCACGCTGGTTTTTGTCCTTGAGCTCTTCCGGGAGTTTCCATGCCTCCACGGCAGGCGCGACCAAGGCGGTATTGGCAGGGATGCTGAGTTGCACAAAAATCGACTGCTCCGGTTCACCATCGGCTGTTCTCCGTAGCATCCTGCCGGCGGATTCGATGAAAAATGCGGAGCCCTTGCTGTAGGCGGTGAGTTTGGTTTCCAGGTTGTTAGCGGTCGGGTTTCCACCTGTTAGTGCCTTGAGTCCCACCTTGAAACTGAACAACACCAGATCCTCCTTTTCGCCGGGCTTCATCAACGGTGAACGTAGATAGAAGCGCATCGGTGTTTTCGGATCCGGAAGCACCTGCGCCTTGCTACCGGGCTGGAAAATCCCGATCCCGGTCACACTCGTCACCGAAAAATGACGGCGCACCTCCTCCAGGGAAACCGGCAGGGAAAAATCCACCGTGGTGACGAGTTGTTGCAGCGTCGGCGTGGCGGGATCGATGTAGTAATTGCGGTTGTGAAACCGCGCCGTCAATGGCGGCGCCGTCCAAGCGTGATCAAACGCGGTTTTGGCCTTCAGTTTACAATCCTCCGACAGCAAACCCTCACCTGGCTCAAAGCGATAGCTGGCCGGTGGCAGCCAGCCGTTGGTGGGGAAGAATACCAGTTGATCCTGCCGCTGCCATTGCCATTCCCCGGCCACCTCCGGAGTCATCCTGATCGCTCCAGCCGGAACCGCCTTGCCCACCTGGTCCAGCGGGGCTGCCGGGCCACTGAAGCGGATGTAGACCGCAGGTCCGTTCGCGCGCTGCCGCTGTTCGTCCCAGCCCGGATGATAGATGGAAATAGACGACGTCAGGGTTCGGGCGGGCGGCTTCGTCAAGTCACGCACCTCGGTTTTCTCCGTCGGTGCGGCAGGTGCCGTGGTTTGTGAATTTCCCCTGTCAGCAAGAGTGAGCATCAGGACAAGAGCCGGGAGGATAAAGGCGGGCAAACAAGGGTTTCGATGATTCATAGAGCAAGTGAGTTAGATGGATACATAACCTAAACCGTGAAAAAAAAATTGCGACGCAAATCGCTGCGGCGCGTACACAGGTGAGTTGTCGATAGCGTATCCAGTGTGTTACGTGTGCGAGCTAGGCAATCGACCCCGCTTCCAGGCACATGGCGAAAGTGCAGGTTGGTGATGCGCCGTTGGCGCACTGGTTGATCGGTAGCCTTGCCCCTCCAGCCCAGGCCATGGGGTTTGTTGGGTAGTTGGAGTTTAAAACCTGGAGTTTAAAGCGTTGCGGCCGACGTGGGCGCCGGTGGCGAAACTGGCCTGGAGCAGGTAGCCGCCGGTGGGCGCTTCCCAGTCGATCATTTCACCTGCGGCAAATACGCCGGGGAGCTTTTTGAGCATGAGCGATTCGTCGAGTTCCTTCCAGCGGATTCCTCCAGCGGATGAAATGGCTTCATCGATGGGCCGTGGGCGTGTTAGGGGGATGTGGCAGTGTTTGATTTCATGCGCGAGTTGCTCTACCGATTTCCATGGGCCGCGGTCTGGCATATATTTGAGCATGGAGCAGGTGGCGGCATCGAGTTTCCAGCGTCGGCGTGCCTCACGGACAAAATTGCGGGTCACCCTACCCATGCGGGCGACGAGATCGGCGTGAGATAGGTCCGGTTTGAAATCGATGATGACATGCGGGTTGCTTTGTTGACGTATGGCCGGGCCCAGGCGGTAAATGGGTCCGCCCTCGAGTCCATAGCGTGTGATGACAAGTTCTCCGTGCCGGGAATCACCACCAGCCTGGAGGAGGAGGTTTTTGAGGGGTTGGCCTTCGGCTTCTTCGAGTAGAGGCACTGGCCAGTCGACTTCCCAGCCGCAGTTGGCGGCTGTTAGTGGGGTGATGTCGATGCCATGTCCGGCCAGGGTCTGGGTCCAGTGGCCATCCGAACCCGTCTGTGGCCACGACGCACCACCGAGTGCGAGGATGGTGGCATCGGCGTGAACCGTCACGATTTCCCCCCCGTGATCAAAGGTGAGCAGATGGGGTTTTTCCAGGCCGATCCAGCGGTGTTTGGTTTTGAAGCTGACGCCCAGGGTCCGCAAGCGCCCGACCCATCGGCGGAGGAGTGGGGCGGCCTTGATCGAGCCGTCGATGGGTGAGGGGAAGACCTTGCCGCTGCTCGCGACAAAGGTGTCGACACCCAGGTCCGCCGCCCATTTTCTGAGCGCGTTGTTATCGAAGTTGGCGATGATGTCTCGCCAGAGTTCACGGGGAAGTTCATGGCCGGAGTATTTGGCGAGGAAGGGGTCGATGGCCTCGGCATTGGTTAGATTGAGTCCGCTTTTTCCGGCCACGAGAAATTTACGGCCTACGGAACGCATGGCGTCGTAGACCGTGACCTGGGCACCGAGGGTGGCGGCTGATTCCGCCGCCATGAGTCCGGCCGGGCCGCCACCGATGACGGCGATATGGTGGTTGGTATTCAGTTTGAAGTAATCAGTAATCAGTAATCAGTATGAGAAGATGCAGGATTTCTCTTTGATAAAGTAGCTGGAGCGTTTAATACTCAGCGTATGGATGATTGCAGCGTGAATTGGAGTATCTGGCAAGGTGAGATGCCCGCAACGCTGATGTTTGTGATCCGAGATGGGGAAATCCTGTTGATTGAAAAACTCCGGGGTATTGGCAAAGGCAAAGTCAACGGCCCGGGAGGGAAGATCGATCCAGGGGAAACACCTGCCCAGTGTGTGGTGCGTGAGTGTCAGGAAGAGCTTCACATTACTCCCAGGAACCCCGTCAAGATGGGGGAATTATGGTTTGCCATGTCGGATATGGACGACATCCATTGCCATGTATTCACGAGTAGTGAGTTCGACGGGGTTCCAACAGCCACAGATGAAGCGGTTCCGTTGTGGACCGACATCAAGAAAATCCCGTGGGAGCGGATGTGGGAAGATGACCCCCAGTGGCTTCCCCACATGTTGGAAGGGAAAAAATTTCTCGGCAAGTTCGTCTTTGAAGGTGAGAAAATGCAGTGGTGTGAGCTGCTGCTGGGCAATGCCGGAGTGGCCGGGTGGAAAGTGGACGGTAGCAGAATTGATTGACGAGTGATGAATGTTGATTTTTGAGGTAGGCTTCCGCCTCTGTGCCGGCTCTTCACTTCAGCAATCATCCGCCTACTCAGGTGTCAGCTGTCGGTGGGCTGTTCCGGATTGGTTTCCGGGGTTTTTGGCTTGGAGTTTTCCTCATCCTTCGGCGCGTCCTTGTTGAGGATGGCGAGGATTTCCTCAGTGACATCCTTGGCATCCTTGGCATAGACGAGGGGGGAAATCTGGGTATTGCTGACACCGGAGGTATCTATGATCCAGTGGTAGCCATTGTCCTTGGCATACTGGTGAATGACGATTTGGATTTCGTCGAGTAGCCGGCGTGTAGCCGCCGCGAGCTTTTCTTTGGTTTGATTGATCTGACCAAGGTCGGACTCCTTCAGGTCTTTGGTGAGGGCGTTGTATTGGCTGACCAGATCCTCTTTCTCCTCGTCGAGATTATCTCTTTCGGCCTTGGGCATCGCTTTGTCTCGGAGCTTGGCGAACAAGGCCTTAAGCTTGTCCTCAACGCCCTTGAGAGCTTTTTGGCGTTCTTCACGCTCTTTGACATATTCGTCCCGCTCGCCTTGGAGGGCTGAGATTTCCTTTTTGGCAACGTGGTATTCAGTGATCAGCTTATTGACGTTCACCGTGGCTGACTTGATATCAGCTGAAGCGACTTGGCAGAGTGCGACGAGGAGGCCAAGGGTAGCGGTGATCAGGCCAGGGAAAATGCGGGGCAAGTTCATGGGTGTGTATTAACGGGCTTGGGGCAGGATGTCCAGCGGCGGATTTATTTATCCTGCTTCTCCCCGACCTTATCCAGCTTCAACTTTTTCAGCTTAGGCGCGATGACCATACGGCAGTAGGGGTTTTTATTGCCGACGGTCCGGTAATAATCCTGATGTGATGTCTTGGCCGGGTAAAATGTGGAAGCCTGGGTGATTTCCGTGACGATGGGGCGGCTGAAGCTTTCCTGCGCCTTGTTACGTGAAGCTGTAGCGGCGGTTTTTTGTTCGGGGCTATGGTAGAAGATACCAGACCTGTACTGGGTGCCGATATCGCCGCCCTGGCGGTTCAGTGTGGTGGGATCGTGCAGTCGCCAGAACCAGTCCAGGAGCGTGTCGTAAGAGATTTTCCTGGGATCGAAAACAACTTGCACGGCTTCTGCGTGGCCGGTGGTCCCTGCGCAGACGTCTTCATAACCCGGATTGGCGACGTGGCCGCCGATGAAGCCCGAGGTTGCGGAGTGCACGCCTTCGAGGCGTTGATAAACGGCTTCAACACACCAATAACAGCCGGCTGCGAAAGTCGCAGTCTGGTGGCCTTTGGGAACAGCGGGGGCGGCAGCGGGTTTTGTATCTTCCATGCTTTCTTCTGATTGAATACTCTGATGACTGACAAAGAAAACCAGACATCCCCCCAGGATGGCAAGAGGCAAGGTGAAGGATATTAAGCGTTTCATCACCGCAGTCTAATGCCTATGGGCGAAGAGTCAAACCAGAGCTGGGTCAGCGCGATGCCCGGTGCTTGGAATAATAGCGCAGAGCGGTGGGCATAAACACCTCCAGCGCGCGGATCCGGGCGTTGTCGAGTGGGTGGGTGCGGAGGAACTCGGGTTTTTGCCCTCCGCGGCGGGTATGATAGGATAGGAGCCGTCGCCACAATTCGATCGATACACGGGGGTCATACCCTGCTTTTGCCATGTAAACAGCACCGATCTTATCGCTTTCGTATTCCTGTTTTCTGGAAAAGGGCAGGCTGTCGACAAGATAGTAGGCGGTCGCGAATGCCGCGACGGTATATTGCGGGTGATCAACGTCATTATGCTCCAGCGAGCACCAGAGAATCGATGCCAACACGCCCAGGGCAACACCCCGGTACATCCGTTGCTGGGCATGGTTCGCTGTGGCATGCGAGATTTCATGGCCAAGTACGGCAGCGAGCAGGGCATCGCCCTGCGGACCATGGCCAATCAGCTGAAACAGCCCCGTGTTGATACCGACCTTGCCCCCGGGTAAAGCGAAGGCATTGGGTGAGTTGTCCTTGAAAATGACGAACTCCCACTCGGCGTCTGGCATTTCAATGACCTTTTTCAGTCGGTTCGCCACACGCGCCACGGCTTGGATGTGGCGGGGGTCTTGGCTGATGGCTCGCGTGCGCTTGATTTTCTCAAACTCACTGAAGCCGTGGTTGCGCATCATTTTGTTAGGGTTGCGCACGGTGACAACTCCCTGATCGTCGATGGCGGGACGAAAGGTGCATGACTGGAAACCCAGGGCAACGAGGCTCAGAAGGATAAGGTGGTAGTGTGTCAATGGATCAGGTTTGATATGAGGCTATCGCGCTGAACGGTTTCGACAAGTTGAATCCGGCATGGGCGAAATCTAGGGTTGCAGTCGGGCGGGCGGGAGGCAATGCTTGCGGCCCACCCGTATGAAACGATTTTTACCGTATTACAAGCACCTCAAGCAGGTCAAGGGTCCATTTGTCATGGCTGTGCTGGCTGGTGCCGTCTATGGCGCGGCTTCCGGTGCAGGCTTGCCGTTGATGATGAAAAAGGTGCTGCCCGAGATCTTCAGCCATGAGGATATCCCCTTGCTGCAGCTCATCCTGGTGGCGCTCTATATGCCGGCGGTTTTTTTAATCCGCGGGATAAGCCAGTATATCAACATCTACTTTGTCAGCTACTGTGGCTACCGCGTTCTGGAGTATATCCAGATTGATCTGTACTCGGCCCTGCAGAAGCTGCCGTTGAAATTTTTCAATGAAAACAAAAGCGGGGACCTGCTGAGCCGGCTGCTGGGGGATACGGACAGGATCAGGCAGATCATTGTCGATGTTTCCAATGACATTATCCGCCAGCCGATGCAGCTGTTCGGAGCGGTGGGGTTTCTCGTTTATCTTTCCCTTGAAAAGAGCGAGGCCTTCTTCTTGCTGGTATGCCTGGCGTCGATCCCGATCTGTGTGTTCCCCATCAGAATGCTGGGTAAAAAACTATTCCGCAAGGCGGTCCAAGTGCAGAAGGAGACAGGCGATTTAACATCTTATGTGTCCGATGGTCTGCAGGCACCCATGGAGATCAGGGCATACAACATGCAGCAGGGAGTGGTGGAACGATTCCATCACCAAATCATGAGCCTCTTCAAAGGGCGTATGAAGGTGGTGAAATACAAAACCATGTTAGGTCCGATCATCGAGTTTATCTCGGCGTGTGGAATCGCCGTGACGATTCTCTATGCAGGAAGATCCCACATGAATTTCCAGGAGGATGTCGTGCCGCTGCTGATGGCGCTTTACATGTGTTATGACCCGATGAAGCAACTGGGTAAAATCCACGTGACCATACAGCGTGCCACTGCATCGCTTGACCGGGTGGAATATGTCTTGAACGCGCCCAACGTGCTTCCTGAGCCGGAGAACCCTGTGCCATTTGAAGACATCCAGGGGGAGGTTACGTTTACGGATGTTTCGTTTTGTTACGATACAGAGCATGTGTTGAGTGAGCTGAATTTAAGTATCCCCGCAGGACAGGTCGTCGCCCTGGTAGGTCCAAGTGGTGCGGGGAAAAGCACCTTTGCGAACCTGCTGCCACGTTTTTATGACGTCAGCAGAGGAAGCGTCAGCATCGATGGCAAGGATGTGCGGTCAGTCCTCAAACATGATCTGCGTAACTCGATCGCCGTGGTTTCCCAGACCCCAGTCCTTTTCAATGAAACGGTGTTGGAGAACATCAGGATCGGCCGTCCCGATGCCTCGGATGCTGAGGTGATTGAAGCTGCCAAAAAGGCACATGCCCACGATTTCATCGAAAGCGCATTGGATGACGGCTACCAGACATTTGTCGGTGAACGGGGCACGCGGCTCTCGGGTGGCCAGCGGCAACGTATCGCCATTGCACGGTCATTCCTCAAGGATGCCCCCATCCTGATCCTCGACGAGGCCACCTCGGCCTTGGACAGTGAGAGTGAAGCCCATATCCAGACGGCTCTTGAGGAATTGGTCAAGGGGCGGACAACCTTTATTATCGCGCACCGGTTCAGCACCATCAAGGTAGCCGACCGGATTCTGGTGTTCGACCGCGGCCGTATCGTGGCCGATGGCCCCCACGCGGAGGTCTACGAGAAAAGCGGGTTGTATCGCGACCTTTACGATCGACAGAATTGATCAAGGGCTGGCCACTGGGTTGTAAGATATGGGGTTGTTAGCCAGCTGCGCCAGGAAATCACACAAGTCCCTGGCTTCCCGTTCCAAGGTGTAGTGCTGCTCGACCCTTGCACGGCCGTTGCGCCCCATCACGAGGAGTTTGTCCGGGTCTGACATCATCAGGTCGAGCTGCTTTTCCGTGGCCTCAGGATCATCGCAGGGGACGATGTATCCATCGGTTCCCACGCGCACGATGTCCTTCCAGGCACCAGCTTCCGAGGCCAGCACGGCGACCCCGCTCGCCATCGCCTCGGGAACCGTCAGGCCGAAACCCTCGTTTCTGCTGAGCGCGGTGACAATGGTCATTGCCTTGAACAGTTTGGGAAGCTCAGCAAAAGGTTGTTTGCCGAGGAAAAGAAAACGTTCCGTGAGTCCGGCGGCATCAATCTCTGCCTGGAGTTTGTCTTGGAAGCCTTGGTGGTCGGAGGTCGTCTCACCACAGATCACGACGGTGAAATCAGGGTGTTTTTTCAACAGGGGAATGGCCGCGTGGACGAGGAGATCGACGCCTTTTTGATGTCGGACCCGGCCAAAGATACCGATGCCGTATTTTCCTGGAAAACCGAGTTCTTGCCAGAGAGCCGCGCGGTCTTCAGCCGGTTCGTAGGTGTTTAGGTCGATACCGTGGGGGATGATGATGTCGGGTCCGCCCTGGATGTAGGACGCGGCTGCCGAACAGGTGCTGATAATCGCATCCGACTGCCGAATCAGGTAGCGGGTAATCCAGCTATGCTGCCGTTGCGCGGTGGAGGTGAAGGCGATGCGGATTTTTGCCCCAAAGAGCTTTTTCAGCAGAAGCGCCTGGATGACCTCGTTGTTGCGCCGGGCGTGAAATACCCGGTATCTCCCGTCCGGCAAGGGCTTTCTGCAGAGCTTGGCCAGTTGCCGGAAAGTGACCGTCTGGATTCCCTCGGGTAAGTGGTGCGATCCTAACACAGCCACCTTGATCAAATCCTTCTGGTAGCGGAGTACCTGTAACATCGTCGAGGTCACCCCGGAAAACCGTGGATTGGAATTGCCGAGGATAAGCTCGGTATCTTGTAGGTTTGCAGACATGGTGGTGCGTTGTTTCTATCAACTTGTTAGTTCGGCGACCACCTGGGGGAACTTGGTCGAGAAATCCCGGTCGTTTTGCTCAAACCATGTGCGGGCGTGCGCCCCAAGTGCTTTTTTCTGTTCCGCCGGCATCAATAACAGCTCCTGGATGATTGTTTCAAGCTTCCGGGGGTCGATCAGAAAATTAGTGCCCAGGTGGCGCGGCTCCGATTGATGATAGGGCACCGCCACCCCCCTCGCCGGAGTAATAAGTTCATTCATGGGCGGGGCGTCAGTGGTTACGACAACGGCGCCACAGCTCATGGCTTCGACGATGTAGTGGCCCCAGCCCTCCGACAGGGACGTGCAGAGGTGGATTCCGTGGCTGTTGAGCTGTGTTTTGATCTCCTCGTGGGGGATGTAGTCGGTGATCAGCCTGACGTTGTCCGGTACGTGTTCTGGCGCGTTTTCCTGACACTGGACTATGGTCAGGGTCGGCCACTCCGGATGACTGCACCATAGTTTTAGAATGGTCTCGGTTCCCTTGAGTGTGCTTCGGCCGGCGAGGTGGAAAAACGATTGGTAGTCGGGTTGCAGGCTGTCATCCCGCAGGTCGGTGGAGGTAAAGCTGATATAGCGTGTCGCGTGCCCGAGCTGGGTGAAGATCTCCTCGGCATGACGGCTTTTGCAGAGGATGTGGTCGATTTGCTTGAGGTGCTTGAGATGTCGATGGGGAAAACGCTCTTGGTTAGGGATCAACAAGTTGGTCTTGGCGGTGCCGAACCAGCGCGGGAAGACACGCTCGAGGAAGATGTTGGCGTCGAAGCGTGGTTTGCCAGGCAGGAGCCGGTTCAGTGGAGAAATAGCCCGGCAATGGCTGACAGTGACCTTGAAACCCGCAGAGCTGAGTGCCTTGTGAATGAGATCCACGTCACGGTCCAAGCCGACTCCATTCGTGCGCGCGATGATGTTGATGGAAGCTGGCATGATGGGGAATGATCTGGGTGGCGAGGGGCTGGGGGGCTTGGCTTAGCGGGAGCGTAGCAGGGTCTTTGTGATTTTGAAAGGGCGGGTCATACCACGCAAGACTAACCGGAGGAACATTTTTTTCCGGTCGACGCGCACCGCTTGGGTTAACCACTGGAGGATGTTGTGTTTGTTTGTTTCCCAGGATTGTCGGCCGTCGACCATGTATTGGTAGGTTGTTTCCTGGATTTCCGAAATGGATAGTTCGGGAAGCGCCTCCGGCTTTTGAAGCGAATAGAGCAGGCCGTTTTTCCCATGGGTGATGTACTCGTTCATCGTCGGGTAATCAGGTGCGACCACACACCTGCCCATCGCCATGGCTTCGAGGAAGGACATACCGATACCCTCTTTTTTACGTGGAGCGATATAGATTGCGCAGTCGGACATGTCCCTGAGCATGTCGGATTTTTGTGGATACCATTCGGAATAGGTGATTTCCTCCGCCAGTTGCTCGTCGGGCGGAATGAATGTTTTGTTGGGATCGAGAGCCTTGTGGATGTGGAGCCGTTTGAGCGGGGTGTTTTTGAAGAGTTGTTTCAGCGTATCGCAATTAATATCCTCCCGGCGGTTCCAGAAGAAAACCTGGTCGGGGCGGCCAGGGGTAAACCTGGCTGCGGGCTCCGGGAAATACTGGATCCCGTGGGAACTGAACCCCGCGCGCTGCAGTGCCCGGTGCAGAGTAAGGGAAAAACAAATGATGTGAAATTTTCGATAGGGATACCAGCGTTCGATTTTTGATACGCTGGGACAGGCATCATACATCGGGAAAAAGACCCCCTGCCTGTAGTGGATGTGGTTGTTGATGAACGTGACCGGAGGCTTGATCTGCCAGCAAACAAGCACATCAAAGTGGGTTTCCTCCAACCCCCGAAGCGATGCATAAGGGTCCTCGGAATAAGGATCAACATGTCGCATCGATACCTCGTATTGCGTTTCGAGCAACTCAACCAGGAAGTCTGACGACCGGGTTTTTTTATGAAACGCATGGCCGACGAAGAGGAGCTTATTCACAACGAATCGGAGTGGCTAGGAGTTGTGCGTCGATTTTGCGCTTGAATTTGATGGCCCTTCTTTTTCGTTTCAGCCGGTATTTCAGTGATGGATTTGGTTTGGCCGGATAGACGCGGAGGTCTTCGTATTCCAACTGGTCGGCTTCCGCGTTGCAGAAAATGTGTCGGGGGTGAACCAATTCCTTGATTTCGTGCCGTGGTATGTCGGCTGATTTTGAATGAACGTTTTTTGTATGGGTGCTATCGCTTCCGAAACCAATGTTTGAAATGAGATTCCGGGTTGGCGCGATCGCCAGGCCATGGTTGGTGTGGCAGGCGTAGACCCAGGCATAATCCCAGGTATTGATTCTTCCCGCATAGGTGTAGAGCCAGAGCCTTAACCAATATAACCCGATGTTCCGATCAGTGAACAGTTGCTCGTGACGTTCTGAGCAGAGAAATTCAGGGAACGTTTTCATGGACACGTCATTCAACATCCATGCCCGCTTCCATGTAGCCCACCCCCAGATATGCATGATTTTTGAGAAGTAGTAACTGCTCCCGGTATCGGCTGATTGACCGTGGATGTTGGTTCCCGCGATCATCATGATTCGCTGGTCATCACGGTATCGAGAGAGAAGCTCGGCGCAATAGCCAAAGAAACTTGCGGCCGGCAAACAGTCGTCCTCCAGAATAATGCCTTCTTCCTCATGTTCGAATAACCAGTCGACAGCGGAAGAAACAGCCAGCTTGCAACCGAGGTTTGTTTCCCGGTAGAGGGTTTTAACCTCACAGTCCCAATCGACCATACCGACTATATCCCGGGCGGCCTGACATTTGGCATCCTCACCTTCAACACCCGGTCTCGGAGCATCCGCTGCGATATAGAGTTTTGTGGGGCGCGCCTTGGCGATCGCTTGGAATACTAGTTTGGCGGTATCCGGTCGATTGAAGATAATCAATAATACCGGGGTGTTGGTCGAAGTGCACTGCATACTTGGCTCATCAGGATTTAGCTTTGAATAATTCGCGGAGGGAAAACTTGAGTCGGTAGAGCGGGCCTTTGCGGAACCACTTGCCGGGGTAGGCTTTATACGCGGGTGGAGTCGGGTTTCGAGGGTAGCCACGCTGGCTGATATGGTCGGTGATGAGATTAAAAAGGTTGTATTCGTCCAACACTTTTAGCTTGGCCCGTTGAAGCGCCGGTTGGGAGCGCTCGTAGAGCCCGCTATCAATCGCTTCCCTGATCATGCGGATCGTGCCGTCGAGGTCATCGATATTGATGAGCCGGTAGGCGTCTTCATCAAAGTAGCGGTCGATGTTCGGGCAGCCGGAATAAAACGGGAAGGCCCCTTCCAGGTAGGGGTCGGCGAGTTTTTCCGACCAATAGTCGGGTGCAACACTGTTTTCGATGGCGATGTGATACTTGTAGGGACGAATGGCATCGGCTTTATCAGGGACGAAGTTATGGCCGTTACCGAAGACTTCCAGTTCATCCCCGAAGGCTTGTTTGAGGCGATTGACAAACTCGAAACGTTTCCGGTGCCCCGGTTTGCTGCACTTGGTTGAGCAAACGACGGAGATGAGCTTTGTTTTTTTGATCTCCTCGTCGATTTTATAATCGTCGTAAAGCTTGATCGCGTGATCGCTCAGACCGCAGAACCAGGGGTAGCCTTGTTGTTGGAAACTGAGGTCCGGATGGATCGCGGCCGGGTCCGAACAAATAACACTGCCAAACTGGGCAAGGTATCCGGCCGGGTAGGTTTTGATGGCAGGTGGCTCACTGGCGATAAACAGGGTGTTTTCCTTTGGCACGCTGTCATAGATCGTGTCGTGGCCACTACCAAAGACAACCAGGAAATCGGAGGGTCTCTCTGTTTTGTTGATAACAAACTGAACGCCTTTCCACTTGCCTTCTCCCTTGGGGGTTTGGCGGAGGATCTGCTCGGGGAGTCGGTTTTGCCCGAAAAAATAGAGGCTGACCGTGTATCCCTGGGGGACTTCGTCGTGGTGCGTGGGGGGTGTTTTCATGACGCGCTTGAAATGCTCCAGCGGGGGAGTTCCGCTAAAATGGAACTGAGGTGGGATTGTCTTCAATTCAGTTGGCATTGGCAAGGAAATCCCGCTGTTGGCAACGTATCCAGGCAACCATTATATCAGCCCTTATGTGGTTGACATGCAAGGCCGTTGTGGCAATCTCATCCCTGATGTCAGGGTTTTTATCGTAAAAAGCCCATGGCCAGCGCACATGCAAATGCCCCCGAAAATAACAGACAAGAAAAATTATGAAACGTCCATCCTACCCATTAATCGCCATCATGAGTGGTGTTGTGTTAGCTCTGCCCGGTTACGCCGGAGAAGAGGCCTCCCCCAAAGGAGTGATTGCTCCCCCTGCACCAGAGTGTTCCACCCGCGAGCTTAGCCCGCTTTTCTCGCGTTACGCGCAGACCGCCAAGGCGATCACGCTTCGTGCTGGTTATCGTGACTTCAAGGATGTTGAGCTGCAAGAAGCCGACAGCTTTGACGGCACAACACTGGATGCCGAGATCATCGTGCCCCTTAGTGACAGCCTGCAGCTGCGTTTTTACTACCCATACAGTACAGATGGCGAAGCTCGTCACATCGCTTCTGGAAGCAGCATGGACATCGATGGCAGCGGTGGATTACTCGATTACCCAAGCCTCATCCTCGACTATCAATTCAAGCATGCCACCTCGCCTGGTGACTACAACCTGGCCGCCTACTTCGGTATCGGGTATGTGTTACAGCATCTTGAAGCCAAGATTACTACACCTGGAAAAACCTACGGCAGCATCGACCGCTATAACCACAGGGGAGCCGTTGCCCTGTTCGGATTGAAAGCCGACCGACAGCTCAATAACTGCTGGACCTTCGTGGGTAACATCGGTGGTCGTTACTACTGGGATTCCGATGATATCCATCCTAACAGTGATTCCGACAAGTTCTTCCTGGTGGATGCATCTGCCGCGCTTATCTACAATCCCAACAACGCCTGGATCTACCCGGCTGTTGAGCTTGTTTATCAAGGTGATGTAAGTGATTACAACAGCCTCCAGGTTGTTCCCCAGGTCATCATCCCGTTTGGATCACATGTTGATCTTAATGCCGGAGTAAGCTTTGGCCTTCTGGATGACGGCCCAAGCACTGAAGCACGCGTGCAACTTAACGTTCGTTTCTAGTCGACAAGCAATCTCGAAAAAGACGGCTGTGTGGAGAGGGGTTAACCTTCTCTGCCAGCCGCTTTGTTTTTTGTATATGGAGCAGCACAACAAAACATTCAGTCTCGTCGTTACTGATGCAGTCGCTGCTGATTTTGCCCAAGGTGACCAGCTTGAGCTGGTGACCACCCTGTGTCTGCGCCACTTGCCGGGGCGCCGAACCGTGTGGAGGGCTTCATGCCAAGGGCGTGATGTCCTGTTGAAGGTATTTGACCGGCACCCCAAGCAGGAACGGGATGCCAGCCGGGAATGGTTCCATTCCATGGGGCTTCACCAGGCCGGCCTGTCGACTCCTGCACCATTGTTCCGGGCCAAGGGTGGTGAGGGAACCCTGGCTGTAGCCTTCACGTTCATACCCGGCGGACAGACGCTGAGCGAGGTTCTGGCAGACGCCGATGAGGCAATGCTGGCCACCGGGTTCAGGCAATTACTGGAAATGCATGGCCACCAGCACCGGTGTGGATGTTACCAGAGTGATGACCATCTGGGGAATTACCTCTGGAGTGATGGCAGGATATATATGTTGGACGCAGGGTCCTGCGTGCTTAAACAGGAGGTGCTCGGCCTGGGCGACCGGGTGAAAAACATGGCCATGCTCACCGCCAATATATCACTGGCGCAGAGGGCGGTATTTGATCAGGTTTTCCCTGTCTATCTCGACCTCTGTCCCGATGAAATGGATCGGGCCGCTTTTTCACAGGCGATGGATTCGGCTGTCCCCCAGGCGATTCAAAAACGCTTGTCGAGCTATCTGCGGAAGACCAGGAGGTCCTCCAGCAAGCTGGAACAGATCGATTTCACAGGGAAAAGCTGGCACGCGCTCCGGGCAATCGATGCCACGCTTAAGAGCAGGCTTCTTGATGCCCCCGGGCAATTTTTTCAGGGAAGCGTCAGGAAAAGCGAGAGAAAGGATGATGGGGAGCATTACTCCGAGGTCGATGTCAATCACGGTGGCAAGAGTTACATCCTGAGACACTACCCATGTCCATCATGGCCTTATCGGGCAAGGCATTACCTTGCTACTCCCCGGGTATTGGATATCTGGAGTGCAGGCCACACCCTCAGGATGGTCGGTCTGGCGGCGGCGCTCCCGGTTGCCTGCCTGGTTTGGAAAAAGTATGGTGCCTATGCCGGAGGTTACCTGTTATTGGAAAAAGTAGCAGGCCAAGCACTCGATTCCGCAGGTGACGGTAGCAGGCAGTTAAACATCCTGGCCGGCCACTTGAAAGCGCTGGGGGTATCCTGTCGGGGTGTGCTGGCGAGTGATTTTATTGTCGATGACTCAGGGCGTCTAACCATGGTCGATACCAGCAGCATCCGCTTTCACCGTTCCGCGGGTGATCTTGAGGAACAGCTGCTTGCCCTGAGCCTGAAGAGGTAGTCGTGGCTGGTTTTGCTGTGTGTTTTCCAGCTTCAGGACAAGCGTTTTTAAGGTCGGTTGCTTGATGCCATGTTTCCCGGCAAAGGCTTTTCCGCTCGTGCCACTGAACTGAAATGTATCGAGTGGTTTTCACGATGACCGGGACTCACCCTGATCCGCCCCATGCTGTCGGTCTTGATGGGTTCCCCGTCCACGTTGCAAGATTCTGTCGTAGGTGCCATGCCTGCGCATAAACGACATGGTTTTGCTACGGTGAAGACCTTTCAAAGGGGGCTGCGCTGAGCGCTTACGCACGACTCGTGATCAGGCCGTTGGCGGCAGTTGATCAGCCTCCCGCGACAGCGGCTGACATTTGCAGGTTGGCTTTTGCCAGCCTATCCCAGCTTGAGCAACCACTTGCGCCCTTCCTTCGTCTCGCGCACCCACTTTTTGGCCGCGCTGACATTACTCCTATGACCCATATGGAGCATTCCTGCGATCCACTCGGTTCCCACCAGCGTTTGCGAAGCAAGCCAAGCGGCCAACGCCTGTTTTTC
Source organism: Akkermansiaceae bacterium (assembly GCA_024233115.1). Taxonomy (NCBI): domain Bacteria; kingdom Pseudomonadati; phylum Verrucomicrobiota; class Verrucomicrobiia; order Verrucomicrobiales; family Akkermansiaceae; species Akkermansiaceae bacterium. The sequence continues at coordinate 151 of JACKQB010000007.1, read as the reverse complement.
AGGCGAGAGTTTCAACATGCCTTCAAGTTGCTTTGGCTCTAGACCGAGCTTCTCCATTCCTTCATCAAGCAGTTTGACAGCCTCCGCCTCTCCGTGTTCTCTTACCGCTGCCCCCATAAGGCTTTCACGCTTTTTATCCTTCAAGACACCT